>NZ_JALAAC010000007.1:0-197282 GCF_037546855.1 Vibrio sp. 1-Bac 57
AGCACGTGATGCACAGCAATTAGCTGATGTGGCAAAAGGTGGTTATGTGTTGCTTGACTCTGAAACACCTGCTGAAATCATATTAATTGCAACGGGTTCTGAGGTTGAGTTAGCAATGCAAGGTGCTGCAGAATTAACAGCTCAAGGTAAAGCGGTACGTGTTGTATCAATTCCTTGTACTGAGCAGTTTGAATTACAATCTGCAGAATACAAAGAATCTGTATTACCAGCAGCGGTAACTAAACGTGTAGCAATTGAAGCAGGTATTGCTGATTACTGGTACAAATACGTTGGCTTAAACGGTGCGGTGATTGGCATGACTACTTTTGGTGAGTCAGCGCCTGCTGATCAATTATTTGAAATGTTTGGTTTCACTGTAGATAATGTCGTCAATACAGCAATTAACTTATAAATACAGTGTTTAGCTTATAAATTAAGTGGTTACATTGAAGTTTTATATCAAACACGACTAGCAAGTTCTTATATTAAGTTTTTATAATAAAAATCTTATAACAAATAAAGGCAGTGTGACTGCCTTTTAAAAAAGGAAAAAAATTATGTCTGAAGTATTTCATTTAGGTTTAACAAAAGCGATGTTAGATGGTGCAACCTTAGCGATTGTCCCTGGTGACCCTGAGCGCGTTGCTCGTATTGCGGAATTAATGGAAAATGCAACATTTTTAGCAAGCCACCGTGAATACACTAGTTACTTAGCATACATCGACGGTAAAGCTGTTGTGGTTTGTTCAACAGGTATTGGTGGTCCTTCGACTTCAATTGCTGTGGAAGAGCTGGCACAGTTAGGTGTTCGTACTTTCTTACGTATCGGTACCACAGGAGCGATTCAACCACATGTAAATGTAGGCGATGTGATTGTGACTCAAGCTTCTGTACGTCTGGATGGTGCAAGTTTACATTTTGCTCCTATGGAATTCCCTGCGGTTGCAGATTTTCATGCTACAACGGCAATGGTCGCTGCATGTCGTGATCTTGATATTGAACCACATGTGGGTATCACTGCTTCAAGTGATACTTTTTACCCAGGTCAAGAGCGTTACGATACAGTGTCTGGTCGTGTTACTCGCCAGTTTAAAGGTTCAATGCAAGAGTGGCAGGACCTTGGTGTATTAAATTACGAGATGGAGTCATCTACCTTATTTACTATGTGTGCTTCTCAAGGTTGGGCTGCTGCTTGTGTTGCAGGCGTGATAGTTAACCGTACACAACAAGAGATCCCAGACGAAGCAACCATGAAAAAAACGGAATCGCATGCGATTACTATTGTCGTTGCTGCTGCGAAAAAATTATTAAAATAACGATGCTGTAGGCTGTGATCTTTGTACTCAGTCTATCGTTTAAAGTGACTCTTTAAGTACAACAAAGAGTCGCTTATATCTTCTGCCTGTTCATGTAGGCTGTGTAATTTTTTACCACCAGTAGCTTTGCTTTAGGTGGTTCATTTGCTTGATGTGCTTAAGCTGAATGAAATCAGACCCAATCACCTAAGAAAGTTTTATACGTCATTGATTGCATTTATTATCTGACTCTAGAATTTGAAAGGTCGATAGTCCTTAGCGTTATGTTTATGCCATGGGTGCTGTTGTAAGATTAATGACTGCTAATATCGAGTTAACTTATTGTCTGCTGTAAAATTGTATTAAATACATCACCAATGTAGAAAAAGAGAGAAATTTCATATGAAAAAAAACTATTTTAATGAATTAAAAACGCTATTAGATAATAGCTCTGCGCCATACTCAGGATTCAATGTTGCTTCTATTGTGGTGTGCAAAGATGGACGCGAATTCAAGGGGGTTAATGTTGAATCTGCTGCTTATCCAACGACTATCTGTGCTGAACGTAATGCCATTTTTACAGCCGTTGCTGAAGGTATTAATAAAGGCGACATTCAAGAAGTGCATATTGCCGCTCGTAATGCGGAAAAACTGTTGGTTACGGCGCATCCATGTGGCGCATGTCGACAGGTGATTGCTGAGCAGTCAATGAACGATTGTTTAGTCTATAGCTATGAATCAGAAGGTGAATACACACAAAATACGATTGCAGCATTATTACCTTTTGCTTTCTTAGGTGAAGAGCTTTAATCATTATTAGACTTTAACCTGCACGGTATTAAGTTTTAATCGCACGCTATTAAACTCTTTAATCTGTACAGTAATAAACAATAATTGTTACGTTCACTTTAGGAAATAAAGGCCAATGTCTTGGCCTTTATTTCTTTTGTTATCTCTTCACCTTTTAGTCTTTTTGCGGTAAATTTTCGTTAAGCACAATCGCTTCTTCTAGTAGTTCCTGTGCCGTATAGGGTTTATCCGCTAAAGCAAACTGCATCGCAGGACTTTTTCCTTTATTAGTTTCACAAAAATTAAATAATACGCGATGAATCTCTGAAAAGTTTGCAAGGGTATTAATACTATTTAACCCCTTATTCAAACTTCCTTTTAAATAAGCAAAATAACGATTCAAATATTCCGTATCCTTTAAGTCAAAAGGGGGGCTACTTTGCAAATTTTTAGTGATCGCGCTATATGCACCTGATTCAAAACTTGACCAACGATCTCCCCACCATCCTGCTTTTTTATTAATTAATGTTTCTTTGCTGTTAGCAAAAGGTAAATAATAATAGATTTCCGCTTTTTCAGTTTTAATCTCTGGATAGGCTGACATTAATGCCGCGGCACGAATACTACTTTCTAACTCGATATAATGTCTGTAATGCTCTGTTTTGTATATAAAGGCGCGTAGCATCGAAAAATGCACGTATGAGAGCCTTGCTGGGTTGATTAAACTACAGCGGTTGATCGGCTTTAATTCTCCAACCAATAATTTTTCGAAATGTTTACGCTGCATCGTTTGCTGGTAACGTTGATTAATTTCATTTTCAACATTACTAGAATACCCATCTTTAATGACAGTATTTTCAGTGCTGTGGTAAGTATCTTGTTTGGTTAGCTTTTGTTGTGTGATATTACTGGTTTGTAACAAAATATAGCCACTATCTGCCTCCGCAGTGAACAATGCATAAAAACCTCGCTTGTGGTCTAAATGTACAACCTTGCCTTCAGTCTGCAGTGCTATGTAGTCGCGCTGTACTACTCCTTGCTCTTTTAAACGGCTATAGTTGGTCAATAATAATGATAGTTTTTCGAGGTAAAAGTAATAAAGACGTGCCGATAAACCGGTTTGTTTGATCGCAGCACTTGTATCGACTTTATCTATTATTGTTTGTAGTACCTGTTTGATTGCATCAATATTTTTATGTTTACCTACGCTATACACTCGTTGGCAATTTTTACACTTCAAACGTTGTGTACCCGCTGCAGTGAAACCGTGCAACTGAGCTTCATTTTTTTCGTTAAAAAAGAAATATTGATAACAATGCGTACAGTGGCTAATTTTTCTCGCAAAATGGAATGCAAGCTTTTCTTTTAAAATATTTTGAATTATTTGGTTATTTACCCAGGGTGGGTGGCTACCACAGGCCTTACATTCCACTGCAAGGTACCCTAAGCGTTTACTTTTATAAATATAGTCATCGCTTTTATTTATGCCGAAATTTCTGCAACTAACTGTTTTACAACAATTAAAATCTTCTCTTATATTAAACATAATATTGGTCCCTTAAATCTACCATTAGCATAAACCACATATTTTGTTAACGCTAGTTAATGCTTTTCAGTCAATATCAAATCTATAGATCAAGATCTCATTTTAAAGTGCTTTGAATGCCTACTATTTACTCATTGAAGAATGACGAGGAACAGAGATGCAAGAAATACTATTAGCTTTATTTGCGGGGGTTGTTGTAGGGTTAATATTTGCCTTTTTGAAACTGCCGCTACCAGCTCCACCAGTACTTTCAGGCATTATCGGAATTTTTGGTGTTTATCTTGGTGGCATAGTTTATCAACAATTTATCATCCCATTATTGTCGTAAATAAATACTTAATATAAATAAAAAGTGAGACGCTTTCAACTAGGTTTCAGTTGCAAATAAAGAATCAAGTGAAAGGAATAAACATGCAAAATAAATTAGAGCAATTACGCCAAGTGACAACAGTTGTTGCAGATACAGGTGATATTGAAGCAATCAAACAGTACCAACCTGAAGATGCTACAACGAACCCATCTCTGATATTAAAAGCTGCGACTATTGAAGCCTATGCACCATTAATTGCAGATGCGATTGAATATGCGAAAAAACAGGGTGATAACAAACAACAACAAGTAGAAGTTGCCTGTGACATGTTAGCGGTCAATATTGGTAAAGAGATTTTAAAAACAATTCCTGGTCGAATTTCTACCGAAGTGGATGCGCGTCTTTCTTACGATACTGAAGCAAGTTTAGCAAAGGCTCGTCAGTTGGTGAAAATGTATAATGATGCAGGAATAAGCAATGATCGTATTTTAATCAAGCTAGCGGCAACTTGGAATGGTATTCAAGCAGCTAAAATACTTGAAAAAGAAGGGATAAACTGTAACCTCACGCTGCTTTTTTCATTCGCTCAAGCACAGGCTTGCGCTGAAGCCGAGGTGTTTTTAATTTCACCTTTTGTTGGCCGTATTATGGATTGGTACAAAGCAAAGCAAGGTGTTGATTTTGAACCTAGTGAAGACCCTGGTGTGATCTCTGTAACGTCTATTTATAACTATTACAAAGAACATGGTTATAACACAGTGGTAATGGGTGCAAGTTTTAGAAATGTCGGTGAAATACTAGAGCTAGCAGGTTGTGACCGTTTAACGATTAGCCCGCAATTATTACAAGAATTACGTGATGCTGATGGTGAAGTTGAAACAAAATTAATCGCAACTACGGAAGTTAAAGCAGCACCAAGTGCATTAACAGAATCTGAGTTTTTATGGGCTCATCATCAAGATCCTATGGCGGTTGAGAAATTAGCCGAAGGTATTCGCAACTTTGCGATTGACCAGAATAAATTAGAAACCATGATTATGGATAAACTATAATCGAGGTGTAACAAATTAGGTTTGTTATCAATAGGTAACAAACCGCACAAATTCGAATTTTTCGGATTATACATGCCTGGGTTGGCCAGGATATCAGAGGGAGATGACTGTAGAGTTATTCTTCAGTCTAATTGACATAAATGAATGGAGTAAATATATGCACATAATTATGGGTCTAGTGGGAGTTATATCCCTTCTTTTAATTGCTTTTCTTTTTTCTAAGAATAAAAAATCAATTAATATTCGAACTGTGGGTGGGGCTTTTGCAATACAAGCAATCATTCCAGCTTTCGTTATTTTTACTCCGTGGGGTGCAACATTCCTACAGGGTATCTCTGGCGCAGTTCAAGGTGTTATCGATAGTGCTAATGCAGGGGTAAGCTTCCTATTTGGTGGTCTTGTATCAGGTAAGATGTTTGAAGTATTTGGCGGTGGCGGTTTTGTCTTTGCCTTTAGAGTACTTCCTATCATTATCTTCTTTGCTTCATTCATGGCGGTTTTGTATTACCTAGGTGTAATGCAATTCATTATCAAAATCTTTGGTGGCGCGCTACAAAAATTACTAGGTACAAGCCGTACTGAGTCAATGTCAGCTGCTGCGAACGTTTTTGTTGGGCAAACTGAAGCACCATTAGTGGTTAAACCTTACATTAAACATATGACTCGTTCTGAATTGTTTGCCGTAATGTGTGGTGGTTTAGCGTCGGTTGCTGGTTCTGTATTGGTAGGTTATGCATCTTTAGGTGTTAGCCTTGAGTACTTAATCGCTGCATCATTCATGGCCGCTCCTGGTGGACTGTTAATGGCTAAAATTTTAGAGCCAGAAACAGAACTAGCCAAAGAGCTTACTGCCGAAGAACTCGCATTAGTTGAAGATGAAGACAAACCTGTTAACGTTATTGATGCTGCGGCTTCAGGTGCATCATCTGGTCTTAAACTTGCGCTAAATGTTGGTGCAATGTTAATCGCTTTCATCGCATTAATTGCATTAATTAATACTATGTTAGGTGCGTTTGGTGATGTTGTTGGTTTTGAGGCATTAACACTTGAACAAATTCTAGGTTACTTATTTGCTCCAATCGCTTTCTTAATTGGTGTGCCATGGTCTGAAGCTGTTGTTGCAGGTAGCTTACTAGGTCAGAAATTAGTAGTTAATGAGTTTGTTGCTTACATCGACTTTATAAATGTTAAAGAAGCATTAAGCGAACATACACAAGTAATTATTACTGTTGCGTTATGTGGTTTTGCTAACTTATCGTCAATGGCTATTTTATTAGGTGGTCTGGGTGTATTAGCACCTTCACGTCGCCCTGATATCGCACGTTTAGGCTTAAAAGCGGTAATGGCTGGTACATTATCTAACTTAATGAGTGCAACTCTAGTAGGTATTTTCTTCGCACTAAGCGTTGCATAACCTACATATTTAAATAAGCACTGAGGTGCTCTTAATGAGCCCTCAGTTATTTAACCTTTAGGTAGTATCAATAAACACGATACAACTTAATGACCCATAAAATGAAATCAAAGGATTTTTTAATGAGTGATTTACAACAAGCATCGCGACAAGCAATTCATTTGATGGATTTAACCACACTGAATGATGACGACACGGATCAAAAAGTGATTACGCTATGCAAACAAGCACAGAGTGCTGCAGGTAACACTGCTGCTGTTTGTATTTACCCTCGCTTTATTCCGATTGCACGTAAAACATTACAAGCACAAAACACTGACGATATTAAAATCGCAACAGTCACAAATTTCCCACACGGTAATGACGATATCGACATTGCTGTCGCTGAAACTAAAGCCGCTGTCGCCTATGGCGCTGATGAAGTGGATTTAGTATTTCCATACCGAGCATTAATAGCGGGCAACGCTACGGTTGGAGAAAAAATGGTTAAAGCCTGCCGAGAAATCTGCGGCGAGCAAGTCACTTTAAAAGTGATTATTGAAAGCGGTGAGTTAAAAACTGCCGAGTTAATTGAGCAAGCAAGTTCAATTTGTATTAATGCAGGCGCTGACTTTATTAAAACATCAACGGGTAAAGTACCAGTCAACGCAACATTAGAAGCAACAAAAATAATGATTGAAGCAATTAAAAAGTCAGGCAAGGATATTGGCTTTAAAGCCGCAGGTGGTGTGAAAGATGCACAAACTGCAAATGATTACATGCAATTAGCCCGAGATATTATGGGTGACGATTGGGTGAACACAGAGCATTTCCGTTTTGGGGCTTCAAGCCTTTTAGGAAGCTTATTAGCGGAATTAAATTTAGCGACTAAACCCGCTGAAACTGGAGGTTACTAATGAAACGCACCATTATTCTATTACTTGATTCTTTAGGTATAGGCGCAAGCCACGATGCAGACCAATTTGAAGGTAGCTTAGCCGATGGCACTACTTTTAATGATGTGGGTGCAAATACATTTGGCAGTATCGCCAAACTTTGTGCAACAGGTCAAGCAGATATAAATCGTAAGGGGCCGTTAGTGGTACCTAACCTAACTAAATTAGGCCTAGCACATGCTTGCCGAGATAGTTCAGGTGAGTTCCCACTAGAGCTCGACGAAACTGTTGTTCCTGTCTCTGCGTATGGTTACGCACAGGAAATCTCTACGGGTAAAGATACACCAAGTGGCCACTGGGAAATTACTGGCGCACCTGTTTTGTACGAATGGGGATACTTTAAAGACAAGAAAAATAGTTTCCCGAAAGAACTATTAGATGCAATTGTTGAACGTTCAGGCATTTCTGGTTACCTAGGAAATTGCCATTCATCAGGTACGGTGATTTTAGATGAGTTAGGCGAAGAGCACATGAAAACCGGTAAGCCGATTTTCTATACATCAAGTGATAGTGTTTTTCAGATTGCCTGCCATGAAGAAACCTACGGTGTTGAGCGTTTGTATGAGCTATGTGAAATTGCACGTGAGCTATTAGAGCCTTACAACATTGGCCGAGTTATTGCGCGTCCATTTTTAGGCACCGCACCGGGCAATTTTGCGCGTACTGGTAATCGTCATGATTACTCGGTATTACCACCTTCTGAAACCTTGTTAGATCGCATGAAAAATGCCGGTGGAGAAGTGGTCAGTATTGGTAAGATTTCGGATATCTTTGCAACCCAAGGTATTACCCAAGCGATTAAAGCTACGGGTCTAGAAGCATTATTTGATACCACTTTACAATCGCTAAAAGATGCAGATAAAGAAACCATTATATTTACAAATTTTGTGAATTTTGATGCGGATTTTGGTCATCGTCGTGATGTGGCAGGTTATGCCGCAGCGCTTGAGTATTTTGATACTCGTTTACCAGAAATGCTTGAGTTGATGAATGACGACGACCTATTAGTGCTATCAGCAGACCATGGTTGTGACCCAACTTGGCCTGGTTCTGACCACACTCGTGAACATATTCCGGTCATTTTCTATGGTAAAAATGTACCTGCAGGCCCAGTCGGTTTGCGTGACACCTTTGCTGATATCGGGCAAACAATCGCGGAATATCATCAATTACCAGATCTTGAATACGGTAAAAGTATTTTTAAATAATTATTGGAGAATTAACATGGCAACACCACATATTAACGCAGTCGACGGCGCATTTGCAGAAACAGTATTAATGCCAGGCGACCCTTTACGAGCTAAATACATTGCAGAAACTTTTTTAGAAGACGTTGTGCAAGTGACGGATGTTCGTAATATGCTTGGTTTTACTGGTACTTACAAAGGTAAACGCATTTCAGTTATGGGCAGCGGTATGGGTATCCCATCATGTTCAATTTATGCTACTGAATTGATCAAGGATTATGGCGTTAAAAGCATTATCCGAGTAGGTAGTTGTGGCGCAGTAAGCAAAGACATTAAAGTCCGTGATGTGATCATTGGTATGGGTGCATCAACAGATTCAAAAGCAAACCGTATCCGTTTTGCTAATCATGATTTTGCTGCTATTGCAGATTACAGCCTACTAGAAAAAGCTGTGAACTCAGCAAAAGCGCACGGTATTAAAGCGCAAGTGGGTAACATTTTCTCTGCTGATACTTTCTATACACCTGAGCCTGAAGTGTTCGATACGTTAGAAAAATACAATATTTTAGGCGTAGAAATGGAAGCGGCTGGTCTATATGGCGTGGCAGCTGAATACGGTGCAAAAGCACTATGTATTTTAACCGTATCGGATCATATCCGTACTGGTGAAAAACTGTCTTCAGATGATCGTCAAACAAGCTTTAATGAAATGTTGTTAATAGCACTTGATTCTGTGGTTGCAGAATAAATATGTGCATCTAAAAATTCCTGCTATTTAATGCTTATGGCCCACCCTAAGCGGCAGGAGTTTTAACCATCATCCAATGTGACGTTATGGATGATAGTCATCAAAAATGGCCTAATTTTGGACATGAATTATCATGTCTAGGGTTTGCTTTACTTAATAAAAGGAACTTTACAATGAAAAAACAATACTTGCTCTTAGCTTAGCAGCAGCAATGCCAACGTTTGCAGCTGATTATACCGATGGCGATACGCATAAAAATGATTATAACTGGATGCAAGGTAATTTAATGTATGCCGTTAATGAACTTCCAGGTGAATCAGACCATGATTATCTTGAGCTTGAGTTTGGTGGCCGTTCTGGAATCTTAGATTACTATGGTTATGCTGATGTATTCAACTTAACTAATAGTGACTCTTCAGATAAAGATGGGCAGGATAAAATCTTTATTAAATTTGCACCTCGTATTTCACTTGATGGTTTAACAGGTACAGATTTATCGTTTGGTCCTGTTAAAGAATTATACTTTGCAACCTTGTTTAACTGGAGTGGTGGTAACGAAGATACTACAGTGAACAACTCTTTTTGGGGTCTTGGTTCTGATATAATGGTGCCTTGGTTAGGTAAAGTTGGCTTCAATGTTTACGGTCTATATGACTTAAACAAGAAAGATTGGAATGGTTACCAAGTTTCTACTAACTGGTTTAAACCTTTTTACTTCTTTGAAAATGGTTCGTTCTTTTCTTACCAAGGTTATATTGATTACCAAGTTGATTTGAAAAGTGAATATTCTTCATCAAGCAATGGTGGTGTAATGTTTAATGGTATTTACTGGCACTCAGATAACTTTGCATTGGGATATGGCCTTAAAGCGTTTAAAGACGTTTATGGAATCGAAGATTCTAGCGGCTTTAAATCAACTGGATTCGGTCATTACTTTGCTGCTACTTACAAGTTCTAAGCATCGCTTTTTTGACTGCATCTAAATAACATGTAGCCAATCTAAATAATTGCAGGATAGTCTTTTATCCTGCAATTCATTTCACAAAACCCCGATATTAACCTCTGAATTATTTGTAAATAGACTTAAACCTATTTTCAAATCATTTAGCTATTCACACTCAAATCATTTAATTATTCACTTCTTGATGCCTGTTTCATTAACTAATTGAACGAATATCAAGCAGAGGACATAAATTTAAGGCTGAAATTGTTATTAGCCAAAATAATCAAAAGTGCGGTTATTTGTTGTTAAGCTTAGGTTCAAATAATAAGTGCATAAAAATGAAGAGCCAAGGGGTAAATAGAAATTTATACTCGCTTTTAACGACAACGGGCATAAAAATTACAATAGTGCGTTATTATTCGAAATATGTTCTGCCTGTGCTAATTACATCCTGCCAACACATTATGTTAATAGGGTTTAAGTTTAGTTTAAAAAGTGACATTTAGTCGGATTTTATGATGACAAAAAATAACCACATTCTTTATACTACATTTACTAAACCACTTTAATTTGTAACCTCGGAAATTGCATTTTAAGGTGGTTTAATTTTTTATCATGGTTTCAAATACAGAGGAATGAATATGATCACTAAAAACTTACCGCTTACTGATATACATCGCCATTTAGATGGCAACATTCGTATTGAAACCATTTTAGAATTAGGCCAAAAATTTAATCTTGCTTTACCTGCAACAACAATTGATACATTGCGTCCCTTTGTGCAAGTCATTGAAGCTGAGCCTAACTTAGTTGCTTTCTTATCAAAACTAGATTGGGGCGTGGCAGTGCTGGGCGATTTAGAAGCTTGTTATCAAGTGGCCTATGAAAATGTCGAAGATGCTAAAAATGCGCAGATTGATTACACTGAATTGCGTTTTTCACCTTATTACATGGCGTTAAAACACAATTTACCGGTACAAGGTGTGGTTGAAGCTGTCGTTGCTGGTGTTGCTGCAGGTAGTCGAGACTTCAATGTAAAAACCAATTTAATTGGTATTATGAGCCGTTCATATGGTACTGAAGCATGTCAAATAGAACTAGACGGCTTACTTAGCCAGAAAGATAAGTTGGTTGCAGTAGACCTTGCTGGTGATGAATTAGGTAAACCAGGTGACCTGTTTGTTAATCACTTTAAGCAGGTGAGGGATGCAGGTTTACGCGTCACTGTGCATGCTGGAGAAGCTGCTGGTGCAGAAAGCATGTGGCAGGCGATTAAAGAGTTAGGTGCGGAACGTATTGGGCATGGCGTTAAAGCTATCGAAGATATGAAGTTAATGGATTATCTTGCAGCGAATAAGATTGGTATCGAGTCTTGTATTACTTCTAACTTACAAACCAGTACTATTGCCGATATTACTAATCATCCTATTAAAACTTTTTTAAATCACGGTGTAATGGCGTCATTAAACACTGATGATCCTGCAGTTGAAGGTATCGAATTACCTTATGAATACGAAGTAGCTGCAATACAAGCAGGGCTGTCATTAGCACAAATTAAACAAGCGCAAATTAATGGTTTAGAAATGTCATTTTTATCAGCACAAGAGAAACAAGCTTTACGTGACATTGCTGAAAAACGCTAATTTATTGAGATACTTTCATTCTTTTTAGTTGAAGTTAGAATATAAAAAATATAAAAAAGGGCTAAGTAATTAGCCCTTTTTTGGTTCTGTAAAATACTAAGGTTTATGAGGACTGTTGATTGTTTTGTTTAAACCAGAAACATCAACAGCCCTAAGTAGATTAGTGTGAAAGTATTTGATCTAAGAATAGCTTAAGTCGGTCAGATTGTGGGTTATCAAAGAACTGATGCGGTTCATTCTCTTCAATTACTTGTCCAGCATCCATAAAGATGACGCGATCTGCTACTTTCTTCGCAAAGCCCATTTCATGGGTTACACAAATCATTGTGATACCTTCGTCAGCTAACTCCACCATTACGTCTAATACTTCCGATACCATTTCGGGATCCAGTGCTGACGTTGGTTCATCAAATAACATGATTTCAGGATTAATACATAGACAACGTGCAATCGCTACACGTTGTTGTTGTCCACCTGATAGCTGGTTAGGGTACTTATGTGCTTGATCCGCAATTTTCACACGCTCAAGGTAATACATCGCTGTTTCGATGGCTTCTTTACGAGGCTTTTTGTGTACCCAAGTTGGCGCAATCAATAAGTTCTCTAACACTGAAAGGTGTGGAAATAAATTAAAGTGTTGGAACACCATGCCCACTTGTGCGCGAATGTGACGTACGATCTTCACATCATCAATCAGCTCTGTTCCATTAATATGAATTTGGCCTTGTTGAAATTTCTCAAGGTGATTCAAACAACGGATAGTGGTTGATTTACCTGAGCCCGATGGGCCACAGATAACGACTTTCTCGCCTTTTTTAATATTTAGATTTACATCTTTTAGTACATGGAAATCACCATACCACTTGTTGACGTCCTTCATTGTTATCATAAATTCTTGGTCTGACATGACGTTTCCTTTTAATGCTCGGTGTTAAATTTGCGTTCAATCGATTTTGAATATTGTGACATAGTAAAACAGCATACCCAGTAAATAAGGGTTACAAAAACATAGCCTTCTACTTCGTAGCCTAGCCAATTAGTATCACTGTTAGTCAGTGTTACCATGGCAAGAATGTCGAACAAACCGATGATTAAAACAAGGGTAGTATCTTTAAATAACGAGATAAACGAACCCACTAGATTAGGAATAGATATTTTTAAAGCCTGCGGAAGAATGATTAAAATCATTCCCTGCCAGTAGCTAAGACCTAGTGCTTCACTTGCTTCATATTGACCTTTTGGTATTGCCTGTAAACCACCACGTACCACTTCTGCAATATAAGCTGCTTGGAATAACGTGATCCCTATTAAAGCGCGCAGTAATTTATCAAACTCAATTCCATCATGAAAAAATAATGGTAATACTACTGAAGCCATGAATAGAATAGTAATTAGCGGCACACCACGTACAAATTCAATAAAACCAATACATAAGGTTCTTAGAATTGGCATATCAGATTGACGACCTAGGGCTAATACAATACCTATAGGGAACGAAGCGATAATACCAACGGCTGCAACTAAAATGGTTAGCATTAAACCGCCCCATTTTTCTGTTTCAACGGTTTCTAGACCAAACCAGCCACCACTAATTAAAATGAAACAAACAAAAGGGAATAGAAGCATTATCACAATTTTAGTTTTGTTATTTTTTAATACTTTTAATGCCATTAGGAATGCAACACATAGCACTGCAACTAGGTTAGGGCGCCAATGTAAATGTTCAGGATAAAAACCATAAATAAACTGATCGAACTTCTCTATGATAAATATCCATCGTGCGCCTGAATTAACCACTTCATCCTGTGTTCCGCTCCAAGTCGCATCAAATATCATCCAATTTAATAGCGACGGAATGGTGAGGTAAATAAGATACAGACCAACCAAACTTAATAAGCTATTTCTTACGTCCGAGAATAGATTTGTTTTTAACCAAAAAATAATGCCTTTACTTCCCGAAGGGGCAGGCTTGGCTTCTTTCATTGTATAAGTTGCCATTTTAACGTCCTTTTATAGCCATTTTGGCGTTAACCCAGTTCAATAACAGTGAGATAACAATACTGATAGTGAGGTAAACAGCCATAGTCATGAGTATTATTTCAATTGCTTGACCGACTTGGTTTAATGTTGTTCCAGAGAATAATGTGACGAGTTCAGGATAACCAATCGCGGTTGCTAAGGATGAGTTTTTAGTTAAGTTTAAAAATTGATTAATCACAGGTGGAATGATCACGCGTAATGCCTGTGGTAAAACAACCTTTGATAAAATAACATGATCTTTTAAACCCAATGCTTTAGCCGCTTCTTTTTGTCCTTTAGGCACAGCTTCAATGCCGGCACGAACTGCTTCTGCGATATAAGTTGCTGTGTAGATGCTTAGTGCAAATAAAAGCGCTAATAACTCAGGAATAATGGCTAGGCCACCTCTAAAGTTAAATCCTTTTAATTCAGGATAAACAGCTGAAATAGGCTGGCCTACAATAAAGTAAACTAATGTTGGCGCTAGGATCAAAATAGCAAGAGAGACTTTAATAAGTGGGAATTCTTCACCTGTTTTATCGTGGCGTTTTCTTGACCATCGAGTCAGATAGAAAACCGCTGCGACAGCAATGATAAACGAGATTAAAATCGCGCTACTACCACTTTCAAAAATAGGTTCTGGTATTAATAAACCACGATTATTTAAGAACACACTGTCTAAGTAATTCATACTTTGACGTGGGCTAGGTAATGCCGCTAGTACAACGTTATACCAAAATAGAATTTGTAATAGAATAGGAATATTACGGAATGTTTCTATATAGATAAGTGATAGTTTAGAAATCAAAAAATTGTTTGATAAACGTCCAATACCAACTAATAACCCCAGAATAGAAGCGAAAATAATGCCTAAAATAGAGACTAATAAAGTATTTAATAAACCGACAATAAATACATCAAAGTAAGTCGATGTACCATCATCGTAATTGGTAAGAGTTTGGCTGATCCCGAAACCAGCGGTGTTATCTAAGAAAGAGAATCCAGTTGTTATGCCACGCTTTTCAATATTCTCGAACATATTATTAGCAAAATAAAATGCACATAAAATGACGGCGATTAAGGCAATAATTTGGAAGAAAACTGCACGGTGTTGGGGGTTGTTTAAGAAACCTTTACCGTCTATTGGGAGTTGTTTGTTGTTCATAATGTGCCTTTTAATCAGCTAGGGAAAAGGGGGAGGTAAACTCCCCCTAAGAGACTGTTTAAAATTAACGAATTGGCATTGCGTACATTAGACCGCCTTGGTTCCATAGTTTGTTTAAACCACGGTCAATATTTAGCGGAGAATCTTTACCTACATTTTTATCAAACATTTCGCTGTAGTTACCTACTTGTTTAACAATTTGGTAAGCCCAGTCAGATTTAAGACCTAGGTTTTCACCAGCGTTACCTGTAGTACCTAATAAACGTTTGATACTTGGGTTTTCTGATTTCATCATTGCTTCTGCATTACTAGAAGTAACGCCTAGTTCTTCAGCTTCAAGTGCTGCAAATAAGCTCCAACGTACTACGTTGAACCAATTATCATCACCTTGACGAACTACAGGACCTAATGGTTCTTTAGAAATGATTTCAGGCAATACCATTACTGTGTTTGGATCATCCATTTTTAATTTCAAACCGTATAACTGAGATGCATCTGATGTTACTGCATCACAACGACCTTTTTTGAAACCATCAATAGTTTGACCTGATGTATCATAAGTTACGGCTTTGTATTCCATGCCATTAGACTTAAAGTAATCAGTTAGATTAAGTTCAGAAGTAGTACCTGCTTGAATACAGAACGTTGCACCATCTAGCTCTTTAGCCGATGTTACACCTAGTTTTTTACTGATTAAGAAACCTTGACCATCATAATAGTTAACACCAGCAAAGTTTAAACCTAGTGATGTATCACGAGTCGCTGTCCAAGTAGATGAACGTGCTAACAGATCAATTTCACCACTTTGTAGTGCTGTAAAACGCTCTTTTGCTGTCAGTGGGATATATTTAACTTTACTTGCATCACCTAATACTGCACTAGCAACAGAGCGACACATGTCAACATCGATACCTTTCCATACACCTTTAGAATCTGCTGCTGAGAAGCCTGGGATACCTGTTGATACACCACAGTTTAAAACATCTTTTTCCATTACATCTTGTAATGTGTCAGCGTGAGATAGAGAAGGGATTGCTGCAGTAAGACCAACCAATAATGCTAATTTTGTCACTTTCATTGTATTTTCCTTGTGGCTTAAAATTATAGTCAAATCAACTATGAATATATGGGGACGCATTAAAAACGATATTCATATAAAGTAATTACAGCAACTTACATGCCATTTTATGATGAATGCTCATTAATAATACAAAACGGAGTAATTAAAACGCCATCCCGTATATTGAACAGTTGCATCATATGCGAGGCTCCTACCTCATTAGGGTTTGTCTATCTATTTATTTGATTTAGGTCATGTTTCGGTTTGTTTTTTAACGAAAAATGAGTTTTAAGCGGCATTTACGAGCAAATTAAAAAAGAATGGTTTGCTCGTTTTTTTGACCTGATTTAAGGGTTGATGGTATTAATTGAATCGCTGCTAGGTGTTTTTGCTATTTTGTGGTGCATTTTTATTAACTTTATTAGTTGTTTTGTATCCCATTGGTGCGTTTTCCCTGAACAAGCTAGTTCAAGTTGTTGTAAGTTATCTTGAAGTTGTTGTTTTTGATCATCGGGCAATGCGCTAAATACCGTAATTTGTTGTAATTGCGTAATATCAGCATGTTGTGACTGAAAATAGCGTAATAAATAGGTATAAACCTGTTGCGGCGTTGATTGCTCACAAGCTTGTAATAATTGTTGGTAGGGTGTTGCTGTTTTATTGTTATTACTTGGGGTAACCACTGCTTTTAATTGTTTATTAGTTTTTACAAAGTATAAATAGATACAAAGTGAAATAACTAGAATTAAAAGTATTAGTGCACTGATTTGCCAGAACAATAAACGTTTTGTTAATTGTTCATTTTCAGCCACATATTCATTGAGCTTGTTTTGTGCATCGTTGTTGGCCAATTGTGAAGCTGCCGAGAGGGCACCCTGAGTGCTTGCATCATTATTTACAACGTTACTGGCATTACCCTGATTACTATTATTGGTGTTTGGTAATGCCGCTTTGATAGTTAATGTTTGCGCTGGTAGTGTTGCAAACTCTTGTTGTTCAGTTTTACTATTCCACCAAGGAATTCTTATTTCAGGTAAAACTAGCTCACCACTTTTATCAGCAATAATCGCATGGGTAATAGTTCGTTGACTATATAAGACACCATTTAACGTTCCTTGTTTTAAATCATCTTGATCAGGGTAGTAACGTAAGGAGCTGTCATAGTTAAGTTTAATTTCAGGCATTTTGTCGACGCTAATTGATGCAACACGTAAACTAATGCTGCGTGTGATTGGGTCACCAACGGTATAAGAAGCGGCTTGTAAGTCGTTATTTTCAACTAAATGTACATCTTCACTGATCAACCAATCGCCTTGATAATTAGCCGGCATCGGTTTTACAGTGATGGCAATGCTATTACCTCGTATATTAATAGGTTGTGAGATGATCCTATTTTGCCAATCGCTGACATTGACATTTTTACGAATCGAGCCCACCAAGAGTGGGGAAGTTATCCTCACATCACCGGCTTGTGTTGGCGTTATCTGATATTGATAAGTGAATACCTTATAGCGAAGTCCATTAAGTATCACTTGTGTTTGCTGGTTATCATTACTGATACGCTCTATATTTGCAGCTGCTAATGTTGGCGCTTGTACATCACCATCGACGATATTTTCAGAGACATAAATTTTGCTTTCTAAAATAATAGGTTGATCTAAATAAACTTGTGTTTTATCGACGCTGTTTTCAATAAAGATAGTGTCGCCCGATGTAGATTGTTGCTCTTCACCAGCTTCTTTAACTTGTATTGTTATTGGGTCGGTTAAAAGATCACCGATTGCTAGAGCAGGAATGGTAAAATTACCTACTTTATTGGCCTGTAAGCGTAATACCCATGTGATTTTTCGATTAATATCACCATTAATGATTGAAGTGCTTTGACTTCGAGACGGGCCACTTACTTTAAAGTCATCAGTCAATGCACTGGTATCGAGTTGATACTCTGACCCCGTGTCATTAACTTCTATAGTTAAAATAAAAGTATCCCCCTGAAAAACCTGATTATTACTAACCGATGCCGTTGCTTGTGTCGCGGCTGAAGCAGAGGAGCTGATCGCAATTAAAAGTAGGATCACACTTAAACATTTATGTAAAAACGGCATTACCAGATTTCTCCGTTATTTTTTTGTAAAACAGGTTTATTAGCGGCTCTCTTTCTATATTCAAGCTGCATTTTATTGCGTAACAATAAAGAAGGATCATCGGGCATATTCTTTAACCAAGTCGGTAATTCTTCATACTCTTTATTAACGTCTTCTTCCTTTGTTGATGATAATGCATTGGCTTTCTGGTCTGCGGCTTGATCCTGCTGTGACTGTGCCGCTGCATTCATTTCCGCTTGTTGCTGAGCCAGTCGCTCTTGCTGCTCCTGTTGCTCAGATGATCGTTGTTCATCTTGCTGGCTTTGACTTTGACTTTGCTGGTCTTGTTGGTTCTGCTGCTCAGATGATTGTTGTTCATCTTGCTGGCTTTGACCTTGCTGGTCTTGTTGGTTCTGCTGCTCAGATGATTGTTGTTCATCTTGCTGGCTTTGACCTTGCTGGTCTTGTTGGTTCTGTTGCTCAGATGATTGTTGTTGATCTTGTTGGCTTTGACCTTGCTGGTCTTGTTGGTTCTGCTGATCCTGTTGCTGTTTTTGCTCTTGCTGCTCTAGTAATTTCTCAACTGCCTCTTTATTGGCTTTAGCTTGAGCAAAGTCTGGCTGAAGTGCTAATGCCTGCTGATAACTTTCTAATGCTTGTTGATACTTTTTTTGCATCGCTTGTGCATTACCGAGATTATAAAGCGTCGTTGCATTTTTGGGATTTGCTGTTGTTTGTTCTGAATAAATCGCTTCAGCTTGTTTGTATTGTTTATCTTTGAATAGTGCGGCGGCTTTCCAATCTGGGTTGTGAAAGTTGTCACTGGCTTGTGTATAGTCGCCATCTTGCAAAGCCTGATAGGCATTCTGCTCACTATTTTTCCATATTGACGCTTCTACTTTCGGTGTTGTTAGTGGCAAAGTGAGCGCTATTAATGCAACATAAAAAGTACCTTTCCTAAATAACAATAAAAATAGGGGTAAAAGTAATAAACTTAACCAATAGCCATCATCAATCAATTGTTTACTAGCCATGTTTTTAGCATTTTTCTGGTTCTCTTTTACTGCTTTATTGGTGTCATAATGATTCGCTAGTAAAGGAATTTCTTGTCCCTTAGCATCGAAAGTTAAATACAAACCATCACTCATATTAGCGATCGGATAAAGCTTATCTGCTTCTAGTTTTGGTATAACGATATTACCCGCATCATCTTTTAATAAGCTGCCATCAGGTAACGTGATTGCAGCTCCCGCAGGTGTAGCCATTGCTAATACTGATACCATCCATTTTGTACCTGTAATGAGATCTTTCATTTTATTCAAACTTTGTTGATCAAACCCGTCACTAATAAAGACAATTTGTCCCTGTTGATACCCAGCATTTTCGAGTAATGAAATCGCTTTTTGTAGCGCTAGGTCAGGTCGAGAACCTTTCACTGGCATTAACTCCGGAGAAAGGTGCGGAATATGATTAATAATGGCATTACTATCTATGGTGAGAGGGGTGATAGTAAAGGCATCACCGGCATAGGCAATCAGGCCTTTTTCACCTTCCGACCATTGTTTTAATAGCTCGATTGCTTTGTATTTAGCGCGGCTTAATCGGTTAGGTTTAATATCCGTTGCATACATCGAATAAGATAAATCGAGTGCAATGACTTGTGCTTTTTGTATTTCATAAACAGGTAATTCAACACTACGCAGGCTCGGCCCTGATAATGCAATACAGGCAATGGCAGATAATATAGTGATAACTAGGCGATTATTTTTGCTGGTTTCAGGCAAGGTAACCAAATGTTCACTTAAATGATTGGTAATAATACCGGTTTGTTTATGTTGACTACGCTGATAACGCCATAAACTATAGACGGCGATAATGATTAACCCAATTAGCCAATAAGGACGAATAAAGCTTAATGGGCCAAAAGTGCTGGCTAAGGTGTCATTAAAGTTCATCTTCACCTCTTAGTTTTAATGAAATAATTACCATTGATAAAATCAATATTGCCAACGATAAAGGCCAAAAAAACAAGTTTTTCTCTGGTCTAAACTCTAAAAACTCACTATCTACGGGTTGTAATTGGTTAATCGTATCGTAAATTTTTTGTAAGTCTTCCTGGTTTCTGGCTCTAAAGTATTGCCCATTAGTTAATGTTGCAATCTTAGTTAATGTTTTTTCATCTAAGTCCGCAGAAGGGTTAACACGTTGGTTGCCAAAGAAACCTCGCTTAATCATTTCATCGGCACCAATACCAATGGTATATATTTTAATATTATTTTTAGCGGCTTGTTGCGCTGCGGCAATCGGTTTAATTTTACCCGCTGTATTTGCGCCATCGGTCAGTAATATTAAAACACGTTGTTCATTTTTATTTTCTACAAAGCGTTTAATGGCCATTGCGATCGACTCTCCGATCGCGGTACGGTTCCCTACTAGGCCGATTTGTGTTTCATCTACCATGGTGGAAACAGTCTCCACATCAAAGGTTAACGGAGTCTGTAAATAAGCATGGTCGGCAAACAAAATAAGCCCTAAACGATCACCTTGTCGTGCTTTAACAAAGTCTTTAACGATTGATTTTACTAAGGTTAAACGATTTACCGTTTTACCATTTAATGGCATATCCACTTCATCCATACTGCCTGATAAATCCAAAGATAAAATCATATCGCGGCTTTGTTGTTGAATGCGGATAGGTTGATCGTACCAAATAGGTTTAGCGATGGTGGCAAGTAATAAAAACCATAACAACCAAGGAATAATAAAACTGATCAGAGGATTTCTTTTAGTCGTTTTTTGTTGCTGTAAACCATCAGCAAGCGGGATCCATACCTGTGTGTAAGATTGTTTTTTAGGGCTTAGAAAATAACGGACTAATAAAGGCAGTGGTAATAATAGAAAAACCCACCAGTATACAAATTCAAACATCTTTTTTACCTGCTAACTTCTTATTTTTTAAAGCTAACGTTTGACGTGCTTTAAACTGTGTTGGAAATGCTTGTATCCATTTTTTGGCAGAGAGAAAATCCTTTTCAGTACAAGAGGAGTTATCTTGATATAAACGACGGCAAAACTCATCCTGATTATTGAACAGAGTAACACCTTGTTGCGTATGGTGTGCTTGTAAAAAGTTAAACCATGCTTGTCCAGTAATCGATGCGACTTGTTCACGAGGGTAATAATGTAAACATAAGCCTTTTAATAATTGGTTTAATTGTGCAAAGCTGGCTTTATCTTTTTGTAATTGCTGCAATGATGCCAAGGCTTGTTTCACTATTCTTTTCTTTTTGATATAGCGTTTAACTAAAAAAAACGTTAACCAGCTAACGGCAATGACCGCAACCAAAATTAACCAATAAATAGGTGCTGGAGGCCAAGCAGACGGCACATCGACAGGCAATATTATTTGTTCAAATGGGTTATTGGGCGTAGGCATTAAATTGCTCCAATAATGGCACTGCTGCACTGATATGGTAATGTGCAATACCATACTTAAGTAAATTATTTTCCATTAATTGCTGACGTTGACTAGCAGCTTCTTGGTAAGATTGTTGTTGTCGTTGATTACGTAAAAAACCACTGCCTTTGATTGAATTAATTTTTAAACCCGCTTGTAACGCTTGTTTGGGTAAGTGCGATTCAAGAGGGTCACTAATTTGCCAGACGGTGACTTGATTATGCCGCCGCATTAAATTAATAAGTTTATAACAGGCTGAATCTAATTGAGAAAAGTCACTGATTAAATGAACTTGGCTACCGGTTTGTACTAAATGAGATAGTCGTTTTAGCTGTAAAAAAAGTGATTGTTGCTGCGCTGTTTTAAACGCTATTTTTTTACATAACGTTTGGCTTTGATGTAAAAAGGCCATTAAGCCTTTATTACGTGATGTTGGTTTTAGCTCTGCAACCTGTTGTTGATTAAATACAATCCCACCCAAACGGTCATTTCGCTGTTTGGCTTGCCAACTTAATAGGGCGGCTAAATGGCAGGCTTGTACAGATTTGAACACTAATTGACTGCCAAAAATCATACTATCGGAAACATCAACTAATAAAAAAACTGGGCGTTCTTTTTCTTCTTGAAATAATTTAGTGTGTGCTTTGCCTGTTCTTGCGGTTACCGCCCAATCAATGGCACGTACATCATCACCAGGTTGGTAATGACGTACTTCAGCAAACTCCATACCACGGCCTTTAATATTCGCTAAATAATTACCAGAGAGTTGGCGTGTTGCCGGTAAGCGTTTGGCATTAAGCGAAAGTTTACCGTGCTGTTTATAACTGAGCAATTCAGTTAATTGCACATCCACCCCTGTGGTATAAGGCGTATTAGTAAAAATAGCGGGCACGTTATTATCCATTATCCTGCAATAGCCACCTGATTAATGATTTCTTGAATAACTTGATTGGCACTGACACCTTGCGCTTCAGCTTCATAACTTAAAATAAGACGATGGCGTAACACTGGGTACAAGTTACTAATGATATCTTCTGGCATTACATAGTCACGGTCATTTAACCAAGCGCGTGCTTTGGCGGTACGCATTAAAGCCAGTGTTGCACGCGGGCTCGCACCATAGCTTATCCATTGTGCTAACTGCTCACCAAAACGAGCTGGCTGGCGCGTTGCAATAATTAAATCAATCAGATATTGCTCTAGGTGTGGAGCAATACTCACTTTCATGACCTCTTCACGCATGGCAAAAATTTGTTCATTTAATAGGGGAGTAACTTCCGCTACTTTCTCTTTCAAAATCTCTTTTTGGTTCAACTGTAGAATCGCGCGTTCAGTTTGTGCATCTGGATAATCCAGTTGAATATGCATAATAAAACGATCTAATTGTGCTTCAGGTAAGGGATAAGTGCCTTCCTGCTCAAGCGGATTCTGTGTTGCCATCACTAAAAATAGCTCCGGTAACGGATAGGTTGTTTTACCAACGGTTACCTGCCGTTCTGCCATTGCTTCAAGTAATGCAGATTGTACTTTAGCCGGTGCTCGATTAATTTCATCAGCTAAGATCAGGTTATGAAAAATCGGACCCTTTTCAAAAATAAATTGACCCGTTTCCTGACGAAAAATATCAGTACCTGTGACATCAGAAGGTAATAAGTCGGGGGTAAATTGAATACGGTGGAAGTCACCTTCAATACCATCAGATAATGCATTGATAGCACGTGTTTTTGCTAAACCAGGTGGGCTTTCAACTAAAATATGTCCATCGGCTAATAAGGCAATTAATAAGCTATCAACTAACTCGCTTTGCCCTAATATCATTTGATTTAAATAGTGACGTAATTGATTTAATTGTTGTTTTGCCATTGTGAGTATCTTCATTAATTTATTTTGAGGAAAATATACTGCCTATAAAGGGCAAGTTCAAGACCCAAAAGTTCAATCCTTATAAACAATAAGTTACAATTATTTCTTTAAAGTACTTAAAAATATTGTAATAGATCAAAAGCTTTGCTGAAAAAAGACTTTTATTGTTTTATTTAGGCTATATTGATTGTATTACTTTATTCATTAATTATTTAAGGGAACCGCTATGAGTCAATTAGAATCAATCATTTGGCATGTACTAGGTTATATGGCTATGCCAACTATTTTTGTGGCTGGTTTTGTTGCTGTATTTATAGGTGCTGTTGCTATTTTAAAAATCTCAGGTGATACACCTGTCGAAGATTAATCAAAGCATGTTAATGCTACCTATAAAGATAGCTATCAATTGTTTATAATGCTTAAGCTCCATTTAATGTAATGGGGCTTTTTTTTGCTCAGGAGAAATAAGTTTATGCAGATATATATAATGCGCCACGGACAGGCAGAGATGATGGCTTATTCAGATGCTGAGCGTAATTTGACCGATATCGGTCGTTTAGAGTCTGAATTAATGGCTAAATATTTAGTGGAACAGGATGTGTCACTAGATGCCGTATTAGTCAGTCCCTATGTTAGAGCGCAGCAAACTTGGGAGTCTGTAAGCCCATTTTTTGAAGGTGTTACTAACATTCAAGTATTGCCTTGTTTGACCCCTAGCGGCAGCGCCCGTAAAACAGTGGATGAGTTATTAGCAATGCAAGCGCAAGGGGTGAAGTCAGTGATGATTATTTCTCACCTACCTTTAGTGGGTTACATTGTAGGGGAACTTGCACCTGCGGCTGGCGTACCTGCTTTTTCAACGTCAGCGGTTGGACACCTTTCTTTGAGTGATGAAGATGGTTTTGCCGAGTTATTAAGTTTGACAACGGTTCCTCAAATAAGCGATTAAGATTGCTCAAACAAGAGTAATGAATAACAACTGTCTCAGCCCTAAAAGTGTGTTGCTGAGATGGTAAGTTATTATTATTCCAATCAATAGATTTGCCCGGTTTAAAATGCCCGAAATCCGAAATCCGAAATCCGAAATCCGAAATCTTAAAGCATTAAATCAATTGTCTAGCCATCTCTTTTGCGAGCAAGGCTGATTGTTTGATACCCCGCGTGTGAGCCATCACAATAGCCCCTTCAATTAATAAACCTATTTGATCCGCTTTGTGACTTTCTTGTTCTGCTAATTGTGCACCGATGACATCTACAATCGCTTGTTTATGTTTTGCCGCAAAAAGATTGATTGGATGATTAGGATCGGCATATTCCGCACTGACATTAATAAAATTACAGCCAAAGAACGTTTCACTGTTAAACCAATCATTTAAATCATCAAAAATAGCCAATAGTTTTTCACTATCTGCTTTATTCGTTGCCGCATTAGTTGATGCGTTATTCATGGTTTTTTGGTCCGTTAAGTCATGCTTTAACTGTGTTTTAGTATTGTTATCAATGGTCGCTTGAAGTCTTGTAATCACTTGTTCATGACGAAGTTGCAGCGCAGCTAAAATTAACGCCTCTTTACTGCGAAAATGTTTGTATAGGGTTGCTTTGGAAACCCCTGATTCCGCTAAAATCAAATCAATACCCGTTGCATGGTAGCCATATTGATTAAACAGAGTCAGCGCAGTTTCGATCAAATGTTGTTTTCTTGGTTGCATATTATCGCTTGTCCTTTAGACCACCATTTTATTTTTAGTAAGTATAACCAATTTAAACTTGACGTAAACAGTTCTGTTCACCTATAGTGAGTGAACAGATTTGTTCACTCTAATTTATAAAACTAAAAGGGCTTCATTATGTGCACTACTTCATCATCAAATCCAGCATCAAACACAACTACAAACAGCGATGTAACGGCTATTACTACTTTAGGTATTCACCATCTTGGTCTGAGCGTTACCAATATTAAAGAGGTGGCCAGTTTTTTCATTGAGCAATTAAATTTTAAACAGGTCGGTGAAAAACCTGACTACCCAGCTATTTTTATCTCTGATGGTACGGTGATGTTGACGCTATGGCAGATTAAAGATGTTGATAATAGAGTGGAGTTTGACCGTACAAAAAATGTAGGCCTACATCATTTTGCCTTGAAAGTTAGCACTATCGATCAGTTACAAGCCGTTTATCAAAACCTGACTAAACTCGATAATGTTGAGATTGAATTTGCACCAGAAGCCTTAGGTGCTTCACCTTTTCAACACATGATGTGTTTGATCCCAGGTGGCATTAGACTCGAACTTATTAGTGAATAGTAAGTTAACAAAAAAATCTAATTATAAGTGAGCTAATCAAATGAATAAACTAGTGGTCAATAGCTGGCATCAAGGTGAATTATCGGTACAAAAACGTGCGGGTACAGCGCAAAAAATGGCAGAAATTGGCCCTAAATTTATTCGAGAATTTATGCCACAACAACATCGTTATTTTTTTCAATCTCTATCGATGATATATATCGGTTATAGTGATTCAAAGTCGGAAACTCGCGCCAGTCTATTATTTGGTGAACCCGGCTTTATAACTTCATCCAGTGAAACAACCTTGCAGATCAATACACAATATTCGCTTAATGATTTTAATAATAATCATCTTAATGTGGGTGATAGGATTGGGTTGTTGGGGATTGAGTTTATCAGTAAAAGGCGCAATCGACTCAACGTGATAATTACCGATATCAACCAAAAAAATATTCAAGTTAAGGTATTACAAAGCTACGGCAATTGTCCTAAATATATTCAACCTAAAATACTGGTAACGAATCCACATTATGATACTCAATCAACTAGTTCGACCGTATCGCTAACGCAAAACATTCGAGAATTGATAATTAATGCAGATACCTTTTTTATTGCCAGCCGCTTTGATGATGGACAAGCATTAAATAATCGAGGTGTTGATATTTCTCATCGTGGTGGTGTGGCTGGTTTCATTACCATTAATGAAAAAGGACAGTTATTAGTGCCTGATTACGTTGGTAATGGTTTTTTTAATACCTTAGGTAATTTGTTAGAAAATCCTATTGCGAGTTTATTATTTTGCGATTGGCAACAAGGTCATGCCTATCAAATAACGGTATCAAGTGAAATTTTGTGGTCAGAGCAAAGCCTACAAAGTATTCAAGTGAATACGCAACAAAAAACAGCACGCACACTTTGTTTTACTCCAATTAAAATAGAAAAATTAACCGATAGCTTGGCGTATCGAGTTATTTAATCGTGATGTTTTATTACCTCCTATTTGGTTAAAATATTAATTCATTCATATTTCTGTCATAGAACCTGCATACCATTCGATCTGAAAAACAGCTTCATCTCATCTAAAACGTATCTTTATGATATTAAAAAATATTTCACGTTTATTATTTTCTTAATTTTTTCGTTGAAATATTATTCAATTAATTTAGTATATATGGATATTCGTATATGTGGACGTAGTTATGTTGCCTAACCAATTTTTCAAAATGTTATCAGATGAAACACGTTTACGTTGTTTGATTTTAATTGCGCGTGAAGATCGCGTGAGTGTCGGTGAATTATGTATCGCGCTGGAACAAAGCCAGCCCAAAATTTCAAGGCATCTTGCTATTTTACGACAGTCAGGTGTGTTACTTGATCAACGTGAAGGGCAGTGGGTGTATTACAAAGTGAATTCAGAGTTGCCAGGATGGATGCGTAAAGTCATTAGTGGATTAACCGCATCCAATTGCTTGAAAGCAGAATATCAACAAGATATTGAAAAATTTCAACTTGCGAAACAAATAGCTAAAACAAGTTAGTTACTAAAACAAATTAGTTACTAAAAAATAATTAAAAACTTAATCGGTAACGCCTGTGTTAACTGTCTTGAAAAACACCGAACTCAGGCTTGGTCTAAAACAATTAATGCTAACGAAAGCTTATTATTTGAATTCAAGAATACTAATAAAAGCTTAATTTATAAAAGTGAGAAATATAATGACAATTAAAGTAGGTATAAATGGATTCGGACGTATCGGTCGTTTAGCAATGCGTGCAGCATTTGATTGGCCTGAAGTAGAATTTGTACTAATCAATGATGTCGCAGGTGATGCCGCAACATTAGCGCATCTATTAGAGTTCGATTCAGTACAAGGGCGCTGGAAGCATGAGGTGGCTTGTACCAAAAATACCATGCAAGTTGCGGGTAAATCGATTGCGGTGACACAACAGGGTGAAATCGATGCTGTGGATTGGTCTGCTTGTGATGTCGTGATTGAGGCAACGGGCGTGAATCGAGATAAAGCATTATTAGATAAATATATTCAACAAGGTGTGAAACGTGTGGTGGTATCTGCACCGGTTAAGCATCCTGACATCGCAAACATTGTTGTGGGTGTGAATGACCATGTTTTTGATCCGCAGTTACATAAAATTGTTACCGCTGCGTCATGTACTACTAACTGCTTGGCGCCGATTGTTAAAGTTATTCATGAAAAAATTGGTATCAGCAACGCCGCATTTACGACTATCCATGATTTAACTAACACTCAAACCATTCTTGATGCACCGCATAAAGATCTACGTCGAGCCCGCGCCTGTGGCATGAGTTTGATTCCAACCACAACCGGATCAGCGAAAGCGATTGTAGAAATATTTCCAGAATTAAAAGACAAAATTAATGGTCATGCAGTGCGTGTACCGCTCGCTAATGCCTCATTAACCGATATCGTTTTTGAAGTGGCGCGCGATACTACGGTGGAAGAAGTCAATCAGTTATTAGCAGAAGCGGCTGACGGTGAACTAGCTGGTATCTTAGGGTTTGAAATGCGCCCGTTAGTGTCAATCGATTACCGAGGTGACCAACGCTCAACCATTGTTGATGGATTATCTACCATGTTAATTGGTCAGCGTATGTTAAAAATCTACGCTTGGTACGATAACGAAATGGGTTATGCAACGCGTACCGCTGAGTTAATGAAAAAAGTCGCTTTAGCTTAATCGACTTAAACGACTTAATCGCAGGTAGCATTAGGAATAGTAGCAATGAAGTGGTTTTTAAAGCTTGATAAATCCTTAAGACAGTACCTTTTAGTAACGTTTAACTATTGGAACTTTACTGTCACTGACGGCGCACTGCGTATGTTAGTGGTGTTGTATTTTTATCAACTGGGTTACAGCCCATTAAATATCGCTTTATTGTTTTTATTTTATGAAATCTTTGGTGTGGTGACTAACCTTGTTGGCGGTTGGTTAGGTGCAAGGGTAGGTTTAAACCGCACCATGAATATTGGTTTAGGTATGCAAGTGTTTGCTTTATTGCTACTAACCGTCCCCAGTGAATGGTTAACTATTCCTTGGGTGATGATGGCACAGGCCTTGTCGGGTATTGCCAAAGATCTGAATAAAATGAGTGCCAAAAGTTCCATCAAAACCCTCATTCCTAACAACCAACAAGGTAAACTTTATCATTGGGTTGCTGTATTAACTGGTTCCAAAAATGCATTAAAAGGCGCGGGTTTTTTCATCGGTGGTTTACTGTTAACGCTGGTGGGATTCCAAGTTGCTTTGTTGATCATGGCAGGCGTTTTAAGCGTAGTATTTATAATGAGTTTATTGTTCCTAGAAGGGGACTTAGGCAAGGCAAAAACTAAACCAAAATTTAGCCAGATGTTCTCCAAATCAGGCCCCGTGAACATATTGTCAGCGGCGCGATTATTCTTGTTTGCTTCACGTGATGTCTGGTTTGTAGTGGCTCTGCCTATCTACTTAGCGAGTATCTTTGGTTGGTCACATTCAATAGTTGGTGGTTTCTTGGCTGCTTGGGTGATTGCCTACGGCATCGTGCAAGGATTTGCGCCTAAGATCACTGCGTTCTTTGCTAAAGAAGGCTCAGCGCCAGGCGGTAAACATGCCATGTTATGGTGTGCATTATTAGCAGTTGTGACAGGTGCATTAGCAGCAGGTATTCAACTTGAATGGCAAGTGCAGACACTGATAATCGTGGGTTTATTAATCTTTGGTGCAATCTTCGCCATTAACTCATCTTTACATTCCTACTTAATCATCAGCTATGCAAAACAAGATGGCGTGTCATTAGATGTAGGTTTTTACTATATGGCAAATGCCATGGGGCGCTTAGTAGGAACCGTATTATCTGGGTGGGTTTACCAAGCCTACGGTTTTGCCGCCTGTTTATGGATAGCCTTTGCATTTTTGCTGATCACCAGCTTGATTTCATTAAAGCTGCCGGAGTCGAGTAAAGTGTAGTTAAGGAAATTTAAGTAAAGGATAAATTAACTCTTTGGAACGGAATAAGGGCTACGGATAACGTTTTTTCACATTTTATTTTAATATTAAACATATTTTTAGGTTTTAAATTACGTATTTGAGATTGTTGTTCACGTAAAAAAATATGTTGAGAATAATATAGAAATATTAGCGGAAAAGTATTTAAAGATGGTGCTGTAGAGAAAGCCATTGAATATTGGTATAAAAACTTAACAATACGACAAGAATGAAAGGGCAAATGACTGGTATCGTTTTGCATAAAGGCAAAAGTGCATAAACGATATCAACTTGTACTCCGATTAACTAAGTGTTAAGTGTCATTTTAAAGTTGGGAGAATACCATTACCGTTACTTATCAATTTAGAATTCGTTTTAATATTTCTAGTAAGGGGAATATTACAGGGGATGTGAAAAAGTATAGGTTTAAATTACCTAGCGGTGAAAATGCAGTCTTAGTCGCTATTGATGCCAAAACTATTTCAGAGTCCACTCGATTTTTTATCCTTTCTGGAGGTTTTTATAGTGAAAACGATGCTTTATTAGCCGGCACAACAATGAAAAATTCATTATTATGTTTTGCGGTTAAATGTCGTATAGGTATTGATTTGGGAAAAAACAAAGCAAGCTGCTTTTTAGGGGATAGCATTAGAGAGGCCCAATTTAGAGAAAGTGGAATTAGACTAGAGCCAGACGTACATGGGCTTAGTGTTTACTCAGAAGAGCACCCTATCTCTTATGTTTTTTCACCCAGAATTAATAGCATTAGAAATGCTAAAGACTGCTCTCTTTTTTCTAATGAAATTTGCTCTTTATTTAGCAGCGGTAAAAAAATTAGTAATAAAGTTCTTTTAGCAATGGAATTAGTTACAGCTTCATTTTTTGAAACGAGTTCGCGTTCTAAATTTTTAACTTTAGTACTTGCAGCTGAAGCTATTCTCGTCATTGATAGTAAGAATGAAAAAGTTAAAGCAGTAGTTAAAGAGCTTATTTCTGTGGTGAGAAGTACAGAGCTTAGTGAATCTGAACAAGATTCTATAGCAGGATCATTAAAATGGTTAAAAAAAGATTCTATATCTTTAAGTTTAAAAAAAATGGCTATTGAATACTTATCTGAAAAACAATACAACGGGGTAGATTCAGATATTTTTATTAAGGAATGTTATGACGCCAGAAGTAAATTAGTACATGAAGGGGGAGTGGATGAAAGCAAATATAATATTAGTAGATTGGCGTCAGCCATGGAAGTTTATATGTCTGATATGTTGTTAGCAATAATAGAGTAATTACTATTTGTCAAACGAGGTTGTATGTTGGGCTACAAGTGCACAAATATCTAGTCGTGTACAGCTTCTAATTTAGCGCAATATTTTAATTAACCTATTTATCCGCTGAATAGTTGAATTGGTTCGTATTAACAGTAGTTGTGGACACCCACAAACTTTGACCAATATTCAGGCCAATTATGTGAACATCACCGTCAATGGATGGTTGAAACATTAATCAACTCAAGTTGATTTTTAGTATTAATATTTGTGGGCATGTTGCGTTATGTGCTGTTTTCTCAAGGAGGTTTGGCTGACGTGGTATCTTTAATCATAATGGCTTCAATGATTACTTTGTTTTTTACGATCGTCGCGCTGTTCTTTAAATTGAAGTATGTATTAAGCCTTTATGTCATTGGTAATATATTGGTATTTTTTATATTAGATTCGATTTTACACCCTCTACAAAGTAGCTATATGTTTATTTATAGCCAACTACCAGCATTAATTTTATCTGCAATTGGGATTTATATCAGTCATAAATTTCAACCCCATGTGCTTAATAAAGTGAAGCGTATGCAGTTAAAGTTGTTCTGTAGTTCAAAGGAGTAAATAACTGGGATTAGATTAAAATTAGATAGTTAAATCTCTAAACTTAGTTTTTGATAAGTGTGGGTCGGCTACGCTCATCATTTAGAATAGATATTTCCAGCTTTGTATTTCGCCCTAACGGCGTGTTACTTTCTTTTACTTGCCCAAAATAAAGTAATGAAAGAAAAAGGCACCCAAGCCATCTTTTTGATCTTGTATTATTCAACGTCTTTTTAACGCACTACTCAAATCAGCACATCCATGTGCTGATTTGAGCTATACCTGACGTCCTGTTGAACATAGTACGTAAGTACGGGATGTCCATATATGGAAACTAAGAATTCCAACTAATTAATGAGTAAAGTCGATGCTCATTGTGGCTACGTCCATTCCTCCGTTATGTTTTTCTGGCTCAATGAGTGCCTTTAGCAAGTTTAGGCATGGATGCCGTTGCTAGTTCAGCTCGATACAGGGATGTGGAGTATGAACGGCGCGTTAAGAAGGTAATCATTGAGTCAGATTAAAAAAAACTATCGGGGCCAGTCTCTTTGCTTACTTTCTCTGCTGGCAGAGAGAAAGTAAAGTCGCCGACATGGCGAAATCAAAGTTAATAAATACCCAAGTGATAGGATGAGCAAAGACGAACGGTAAATGTGATCCCCATAGGTCACTCTATTTCACTACATAATAAAGTAATGCAATGATGAGTTGAATCTACCGGCTTAGACATAAGTGAAGCATGTTTTTTTAAGTCCTCCAACTTAAAAGCCTGCGTTCTAGCACACCAACAAACCAATTTATAATCACGTCAAGAACAGATAAAATAAACGTGCATGAAAAAATATTTATAAATCATTGAGTTATCGTGCTTTAGATACATGGGCGCCTATTCCATAACAGTCCAAAGCTTTGCCCCATGTGAATATAACCTCTATCCACATTATCAATAGCTGTATAGGTCGCACCACGGTCGGAGTGAAAGAGACTAATGCGATTAAGGCATACTTTGAACCTTCATTGTCCTAGTTGTGGACATCAATTCCTTTATTAAGTATTCCGAATCAAGCTATCTTATCGCTGAATAGTTAAATTGCTAATCCTGATCAATCCAATATATCACTACTTCTTGCTTTCCCCATTGGTTTGCTTTTTCGACATCCTCTCCCATGTAGATGTCAATTTTATTGGTCCAACGTTTATTCATTTTATCCAGTACAGTGTAGGTGCCATCAAATCCTTCGATTCTTATTTCTTGTTGGTGCGTTAATCCCAATTTTATTAAGTCTCTTGATACTGCGATTGATTTCATTCCTGGTTTCAAGGTATCACCCCATGCCGCTAAGTTTGGTGTTGAATCAGTTTCACCCACAGTTGAGGTATAGGCACTTGCCGTTACCGTTAAAGATTGTTCTGCTTCAGCACAACTCATGAGAGAGATGATGCTCATTGCAGTTATAAGGTAAAAGCACGGCTTCATAAAATGTTGTCCATTGTGTAAATCAAAGTAAGTAAACCTAGTAAGCAGATCTAATAAGTAAGCGTAGTAAGCAAAGCTAATAAGTAAACCTAATAAGTAAATCTATTGACGGCGAGTATTTCATCCTGCCCATTTTGTAGTTCTACTTTCCATTGTCCGCGCATTGTTGGTTGAATAAATTTACTTGAGTGGCTTCTCCAACGATCGCCGTTAATCGCTAATTTAACCTTTGCAATCTGTTGACCATCCAAACTCCAAATATAATAGAGTGTGGTATCTTTTAAATCATTTACTTCAGAAAATGCATACACGGTTGCGATATTATTTTTGAAAATAATATTATCGATCTTACCAATAGGCTCATTTTTTATAACTGATGAGGAAATGACAAAACGCGCGACATTGTTCGACAGTATTTCAACGCCAGATTGAGAGAATAAAGCAGTATTGTCTGTATTTTCTATGGTCGAATTAGTCGAGGGGGCCGCTACTGGCTCAGTTTGCGTTAAGCTTTCACTTTTATCTTGATAACTATTGCTGGTAGATTCCGTCATTTCGTCATTTAACAATTCATCTGCTTGTGCTGTTATTTTAGCTTTTTCGCTTTCAGCTTTGTCTGATATTGTAATGGAGGAGGGTGACGCTTCATCTTTTTCTACCGCGCTAGGAGTTTTGTTTGTTGGTGTTAACGCTGCGGTACTCACTACCGATATTGCCGTTTTTTTATCAGTGATATTTTTTTGTTCTGAATAATATCCACTCGCAAAAATAAATAACCAAATTGCAATGATAACAAGCAACAAAACCCCTAAAACCCTTCCCCAATGATAACCATGAGTGTCTTCGTCCTGCGATATGTTGCTCTGTCTTCGATTAAAGTTAACACGGATGGTAAATTTTTCCGATTCCTTCATATTGTTATTCTCACTGACGTTTGAGAAATAGATGGTTGTATTTAAAATGCGCTTTAAATTCAGCTATTATTTCGGGTTGTTTAAGTATGATTAGCTTTTAATTTTGCTTTTATTTTTCTGATTTATGCTAATGCCTGCATCGCCCATTGTGCAGAACCATCTAATGTTGCCATCAAATATTGCGTTCAAGCACTGCCATCAAAAGTTGTTATCAAACGTTGCCATAGGTGGGTATTTTTTTAAATATCCATAATTGTATATTTGCCGTTTTTTAAGTGCTTTAGCTACATTTATTGTTTATTACTTTTGAGGTGAAGAAGGGTATCACTAAGGATACCCTTCTTTGAACTCCATAGCCCATAATGACTTGGCTCAAATAGGACGTTATTCTTTACCGTAAACGTTATTTTCTTGTTCTTGCACGCGAATAAACGTAGTGCGTTTAGTGAGTTCTTTAAGCTTAGAGGCGCCGACATAAGTACAGGTTGAACGAACACCACCCATGATATCTTCAATGGTTGCATTGACGCTGCCTTTATAGGGAAGCAGTACTGTTTTTCCTTCGGCTGCACGGTATTTAGCGACACCACCAGAATGTTTTTTCATTGCGCTTTGTGAAGACATGCCATAAAACTTCATAAATTGCTTACCATTCTGTTCGATGATTTCACCGCCGCTTTCTTGATGACCTGCTAGCATTCCACCTAACATTACAAAATCAGCGCCACCACCAAAGGCTTTTGAGACATCACCGGGGCAGCTACAGCCACCGTCACCGATGATCATGCCACCTAAACCATGAGCAGAATCAGCACACTCAATAATGGCAGAAAGTTGAGGATATCCAACGCCTGTTTTTACACGGGTGGTGCATACTGAGCCAGGTCCAATACCTACTTTCACAATATCAGCGCCTGCTAAAATAAGTTCTTCAACCATGTCACCGGTGACTACGTTACCTGCACTGATTACTTTGTCTGGGAACTCTGCTCTAACACGCTCAACGTAGTCAACGAGGTGTTCAGAATAGCCATTTGCAATATCAACACAGATAAAAATGAGATCATCTGTTAATGCCATAATCTGTTTGGTTTTTTGAAAGTCAGCCTCAGAAGTCCCTGAAGACACCATCATATTTTTTAATACATTGGCATCAGTTTTATTAATAAAAGTAGCCCATTCTTCAACACTATAATGTTTGTGAATAGCCGTCATTACATTATGGGAAGCCAGCGTTTCAGCCATCTCAAAGGTTGCAACTGAGTCCATATTAGCGGCAATAATGGGCACGCCTGACCATTCACGTCCACTATGTTTAAAAGTATAAGAGCGAGTTAGGTCTACTTGAGAGCGACTTTTAAGCGTGGATCGTTTAGGACGAAAAAGTACATCTTTAAAGCCTAACTTTAAATCTTGTTCAATACGCATGGTTATTCCTTTTGAGATCAGGCATTAATAATAATGCCTATGTTTTGTCGGCTAAAAATAAAAACACTAAAAAATGGGCAAAAAAAACCGGGGCATCTGATATTTATCAAAGGCCCCGGTTTTCAGTATTGTACGGTGTAAATTAATTATGGCAACTTATAACATGCTATTAAACAACTTGTTAATTCATTAATTTGAAGGAAGTAACCTATTATTTACTGCAAAATAATAACTTTTATGAACTAACATAGCGTCATCTAGGATTAAATTTTTCCTACTTTACTACTTTGGTTTCCACCTCTTTTATATGTAATGTCCTTCTCTAAATCGAATTTTTATTAATAGTACTGCTTAATACTCAACGTCAGTAAGTAAAAACATTAAGCATGATAAAGGTGATGAAGTTCATATTATTTAAAATGAAGTTAGCTCGTTATTGATCTTAAAATACAGATGTGAAAAGCTTACCATGTTGTGTGAAAAGGTTTTCACATTTTTTGTTTACGTGAGGTTACAAATGAATAATGACATCGCAGGATCGTTGCTAAAATCATTGGGCGGCAAAGAAAATATAAGGGCTATGGAACACTGTTCAACTAGATTACGAATTGTGGTTGATGACAACAACTTGGTGGATCCCAAAGCAATTAAAAAAGTAGAAAAAGTAGCGGGTTACTTTTTTCAATTTGGCCAACATCAAATTGTTATCGGTACGGGGTTGGTCAATGAAATTTATAGTATTTTGAAAAATATGGTCGGAGAGACTGACGATAATGCAAAAAGTGCAGCTTACGATGACTTAAATGTCTTTCAAAAATCACTGCGTGCTTTAGCAGATGTGTTTGTACCATTGATACCCGTTTTAGTAGCTACTGGCCTATTTATGGGCTTACGTGGATTTGCTCAGCAATTAGGTATGACATTTTCAAGTGACTTGCTTGTTATGTCACAAATGATCACTGATACCGTTTTTATATTTCTACCTGCTCTTGTTGTGTGGTCTGCGTTTAATCGATTTGGTGGTACACCGGTTATTGGTATTGTGCTTGGTTTAATGTTGATAGCCCCGATGTTGCCAAATGCATGGGACGTAGCGAGTGGGAATGCCGAAGCGCTTACATTTGGTATATTTAAAGTGCAAGGTTTTCAAGGGACAATTATTCCTGCCCTTATCGTCGGTATTTTTGGGTCGTATGTAGAACGTTGGATTAAATCCTGGATGCCATCTGTAGTTGCCCTTGTATTCACACCATTTTTAACCATTATTATTGCCGTGTTTGCTGGGTTGTTAGTTATTGGCCCTGTATTTAATGTTGTAGAACATGGGGTAATGATTTCAGCTGATGCGATTATTAACTTACCATTTGGCTTAGGCGGCGCTATTTTTGGTGGTATTCAACAAGTATTGACAGTGACAGGTCTGCATCATTCATTAATGGTTGTCGAACTTGACTTCCTTTCTTCCATTAAAGGAGTGAATCCGCTCAATGCTTTCATTACCGCTTCGATGGCTGGGCAAGCTGGTGCAGCTATCGCTTACACCATGACCATTAAAGATAAAAAAGAAAAAGCGCTTAAATACTCTTCGATAATACCTTGTTTCTTTGGGATCACCGAGCCGCTACTTTTTGGTGTCACATTAACAAACTCCAAAGTATTTATCTCTGGCATTATCGGTGGCGCAATTGCAGGTACATTTGCCGCTATTACACATATTGCTCCAGCCGTAATGGGCGTTACTTTTTTACCCGCAATACCTGCGTATCTAGGTCATGGGCTAGGAATGTATTTAGCAATGATTGTTATCGGAATGGGAAGTGCAATGATTTTCACTAAAATATTAGTAAGACCAAATACGAATAGATAGGGGGGATGGCTCACTATTTAGTGAGCCATTTTTCTATCCATAGATATTTTTATCAACCAATAAATAGTTAATATATTTATAAAGGATCTAACATGAAAGTGGTTTGTATTGGTGAGTTGCTGATCGATTTTATTTGTACAGATACAAATAAGCAGTTGCAGGACGGCGTAAATTTTATCAAAAAAGCCGGTGGTGCACCTGCTAATGTTGCGGCAACCGTCAGTAAGTTAGGAGGTAAAGCAGAGTTCATCGGAAAAGTGGGAAATGATCCTTTTGGTGTTTTTCTAAAGCAGGTGTTAACTGATGCTAACGTCGGAACTAAGGGGGTTTTATTTGATGCTGAACATCCAACTACATTAGCCTTTGTTTCGTTAACAGATGACGGAGAGCGAGACTTTGTGTTTAATCGAGGTGCGGATGGAGAGCTTACTCGGACTGATGTCTTGATAAAAACTAATCAGTCAGAAATTTATCATTTTGGCTCAGCAACCGCTCTTTTGCCTAGTGTTACAAGAGATACTTATATTAGTGTTATGGAAGAGTGTTCTTCAAAAGGTGAGTTTGTTTCATTTGATCCTAATTACCGTTCAGCACTTTGGTTGAACGAAGATGCGTTCAAAACAGCCGTTTTACCCTGTTTAAAGTGGACACATTTGTTAAAAGTCAGTGAAGAAGAGTTAGCTATTTTAGGGGGAAACAATGATAGCTCTGTTGGGCTTGAATATTTACATGGGCTTGGTTGCCCTTTTATTCTGGTGACACTTGGAAAAAAGGGAACATTAGTTTCTTATAATAACCTACATAAAATAGTACCCAGTATTCCTATCAAATCTATTGACTCTACGGGTGCAGGAGACGCTTTTATTGGCGCAATATTATATCAACTAGCAAAACATAGAAAAGTGAGTTTTGATCATTCTGAGTTATGTCAAATGGTGACGTTTGCAAACAAAGTAGGTGCATTAACTTGTACTCAAATGGGGGCAATATCTGCCATCCCAACATTAGACCAACTAAAGGAAGTAAAATAGTATGGTTGATTTGCTATTAAAGGCAGATAACGCTGCGAGTGCTGCTCTGTGTAATATTGAAGATCCATTTCGTCTTAAATACCATATAAGCCCAGCCGTTGGTTTGCTCAACGACCCTAATGGTTTTATAGAGCATAAAGGTATATATCATTTATTTTATCAATGGAATCCATTTGAATGCGCACATGGAAGTAAGTTTTGGGCACATTGTATCAGTGATGATTTAGTTAATTGGCGTTTGTTGCCTACAGCAATGGCACCTGATCAGGATTATGATAAAAATGGTTGTTATTCTGGTAGTGCGTTTGTTGATAATGAAAAGTTGATGTTATTTTATACTGGAAATGTAAAAAATAAAGATGGAACAAGGCTGTCAACTCAATGTATCGCAGAAGCGAATAGCTTAAATGACAGGTTTATAAAAAAGGGGCCTGTGATCGATAGTCCTCCTGCAGGTTATACTGCACATTTTCGTGACCCTAAAATTTGGCATGATAATGGGGTTTGGTATTGTGTGATTGGCGCACAAACGATCGATAAAAAAGGGCAGATATTATTATATCGTGCCACCAAGTTAAATGATTGGGAGTTAATGGGGCCATTAGCAGGTAGTGGGCTTAATGAATTGGGTTATTTTGGTTATATGTGGGAATGCCCAGATTTCTTTGAACTTGATAATAACTACATTTTGATATGCTCACCTCAAGGGATAGAGAAGGAGGGAGATAAGTACCACAATAAATATCAATCAGGATATTTTATAGGCTCATATAATGTACAAGCTCATGAGTTTAAGCATAATGAATTTATAGAACTTGATCGCGGTTTTGAGTTTTATGCTCCGCAAACTACTACTGACTCAAAGGGACGGCGCTTAATGAGTGCGTGGATGGGAATACCTGAAGAAGATGAGCAACCCACATTAGCGTATAACTGGCTACATGCACTAACACTGATTCGTGAGCTTAAAATTAAAAATGGTCGTTTATATCAGTACCCAGTTGAAGAATTAAAACAGTTACGTAAAAACCAATTGAGTTATCAAGACATTCTAGTTAGCAATTCACAATCATTTACTCAAATACACACACCTTGCTGTGAAATTGAAATCGAATTAAATGACATTCAGGGGAAATGTGGTGTTCATTTTAATGCTTATGACCATTATCATATTGATCTTACATTCAACCCTAACAATAGCAAATTAAGTTTAGACCGAAATTCAACACCAAATCAATCAGGTGTACGCAGTTGTACATTGCTATCAAAGCAAAGTTTAAAGCTGCATATGTTTCTAGATAAATCATCTATTGAAATATTTGTTAATAATGGAGAAGAAGTTTTTACTAGCCGTGTGTTTCCATTAAGTGAAGCTCGTAATATTAGTATTTACTCCCATGGATCTTGTACAATAACAAGATTTGATAAATATGACTTATCATGAGGTAACAGGTTGACGAAAAGTATTTTGAATCTAAAAGATATTGCTAATCTAGCGCAAACATCATCTTCCAGCGTATCAAGAGTGATCAACTCTTCTGGTTATGTAAAAAAAGAAGTACGTGATCGTATCCAAGTCATACTCGATGAAACAGGGTATAGGCCAAACGCATTTGCTAAAGCACTTCATAGCAAAAAAAGTCTTACAATTGGTGTTATTTTGCCAAAAATTAATGCCACTTCATCGGGTGAAAATGTTGCAGGTATTGATGATTATTTTTCAAAGCAAGGTTATAGCGTTATTCTCGGCAACACAAACCACTCTGTAGATAAAGAATTTGAATATCTTGACCTGTTTAAAGAGAAGCAAGTTGATGGGATTATTTTAATTGCAACAACACTCACCCCTGAACACCAGTCTCGTATTAAACGACTTCATATTCCTATTGTTATTATGGGACAAAAATCGTTAGATGGAACGCCATGTGTTGTATTTAATGAAATAGCAGCGGCTCAAGAGTTAACCAATTATTTACTCGATAATCATCATCATAATATTGGTTATATAGGGGTTAGCGAGGAAGATGTCTCAGTAGGAGTTGAGCGTAAACAAGGGTATTTGAATGCACTTGAAAAACATGGCATAAAGAAAGATGAACGGCTACTCAGCATCGGGGCATTTTCTGTTATAAGTGGCTATGATGCTTGTCAGCGTATATTCGAACAATTTGGTTCTGCTCCTGATGCAATATTTGCTGCAAACGATAAGATGGCAATTGGCGCAATAAACTATATTTTGGATCAAGGCCTTTCTATACCTGGAGATGTTAGCGTATGTGGGGTAGGTGGTGGAGTGTTTGCCCAACACTACAACCCAAAGATAACCTCTCTTTTTTATGACTCTAATTCAGCCGGAAGAGCAGCTGCAAACTTGTTATATCGATTGATACAGAGTGACGAAAAAGATTTCTTAAAAAATCATATTGAATTCGTTCAATATAAGTTAGAGATCAGAAATAGTGTCAAATTAAACAGTAATTGATTATTCGAAGTGATTACAATTTGTTGTCCGCCTAGATCAGCAATTAGTTTTGTCGTGTTATATACCCGTTAGCTATCAAAATGTATTATTCATTCGCTCACTAAGATGACAAAACAAGGCGTAACATGATGATAATGGCTAGTCTTTATCGAATGTTACAATTTAGTATTGGTTTTCTAGCGAGTGGCCGATACACTGCGCTGAATTCGTCAATATACGTAAAACATACACATAAAAACGACACATAAAAAAGTGTTTAAAATAGGCATACTCATGAGCTCAGCGTTACAAGAACAGCAAGAAATTATTCTACAATATTTAAATACAACACATTATATTGATTTTGATTCACCCACGGCAGAACAGAAACAAGAAGCTAAATATAAAATTGGTAAAGCTTGTAACAAAGCGAGAGAAATACTGTGTAGTGATGAAGCTTTTCTAGATTGGGTTTGGTCAAATGTTATCGATGAGTATTCAACAGATATTGAAGAAGTAACACCTAATACGTTGATTTCTTGGCGTATGCTGCCTAAATTTGGCACATTAGCGCAATGTGAAGTCGTAGGTTTTACTCACGTGGCTAAGTTACTGCTGGATAAAAATGCTGTAATGAAAGCGGAAGTGTTGGAAATTATTGCTAATAATGATCCTGAAACAGCTAAAAAATTAATTAAAAAAGTACTTAAGCCAACCATTGATTTCATGCCAATTGTAGCTGACAAAAAAAGCCTAGCGGATACCGTTCACAAGGCTGATAAGTTATCAAAAGATGCTCTAGTTGCTTTGGTTAAAGCAATGCATCAACAAATGATTAAGTGACCTCCTTGGGAAAGCAAAACAAGTCAACACCGTTCTTTTTAATAGTTTCTGTGTTGATTTATCTTGGGATAACCGGTTATTACTTCATTAAACCGCTTTAAACTTCACAAAACTAGTGATGCCGTCTAACGTGCAATATAGTTTTATGAATTTAAATATGAATACGCTTTCATTATCTAGAATTGAGCTGGTGGAATAGCGCCATGCGCTTTGGAGTGACGCATCACAACTAAAGTTTTAAAGTTTTTGACGCTATTATCCTTATGTAGCACTTGTTGTGTGAATTGATCGAAGGCTTCCATGTCGGCTGCGATCACCTGTAAAACTAAGTCATAATCGCCTGTTACAAACCATGAGTCGATGATTTCTGGTTGTTTATTTATTCTGCTTAAAAATGCATTGACGATAGTGCTATGGTCTCTTTCCAATTCAACCAATAACATCATACTTAACGGCCAGCCCATATTTTTAGGTTTGATGATCGCCATCTCTTTTTCAATAACACCACTTTTGCGTAACTCTCTTACTCGACGATAACAAGCAGGTTCAGAGAGGCCAATTTGTGCTGCAATCTCAGCCATCGATGCCTTGGCATCTATTTGTAGTTGTTGAAGAATCTTAAGATCTATGTTGTCCATAATTACAAGGCCTTTTTTAAATGAATGATGATAATTTTTATCATATTGCCCGCTAAATAAACAATATTAATCACTCATTATTGATAAATTTTATCACAGATATTTCTTCATCAAAGTGAGAAGCCTATGCGTTCCTTAATCAATAAAAATCAAACTCTATTCGCTGTTGTAGCGATAATAGTCGCGATGTTATCAATCACAGTTGGGGCCTCATTGGCGAAGTCTATATTTTCTTCTGTCAAACCTGAAAGCGTTACTTTTATGCGCTTAACTATGGCGGCGATCATGTTGTTTTTTGTTTGTCGTGTGTGGGAGGTCAAAATAACGCGTCAAAATAGAGGTTCAGTGTTTCTTTATGGTATTTCCATTGCTGGCATGAACTTATTTTTTTATTTGGCCATTAAAACTATCCCCATTGGCGTTGGATTAGCTGTTCAATTAATTGGTCCGTTATTGGTTGCAATTCTTTTTTCTCAAAAGAAAAGTGATTTTATGTGGGCGGTACTCGCAGCGATAGGTATTTATCTACTGATCCCTAGTGCTTCAAGTGATGTAGTCTTAGATAGTCGGGGCTTAGTGTATGCAGCAATTGCTGGTTTTTTTTGGGGGAGTTATATTATTATTGGTAAAAAAGCAGGTGCCGCTCACGGTTTTAGAGCCCCTGCGTTAGGGTTAATCGTTGCATCGATGGCGCTATTACCGGTAGCAGCAAACTCATTTTCTTTAAGTGATATGAGCATCGAAATAGTGGGGTTGTTGATCTGCGTTGCATTATTATCGAGTTTGATCCCTTTAGTTTTGGAGATGCAAGCATTACGACATTTACCGACTAAAACCTATGGTGTACTCACAAGTGGAGAACCTGTTTTAGGTGCATTGGCTGGGTTCTTTATTTTAAATGAGCAACTTGTTATTACACAAAGTATTGGTATTAGCATTATTGTGTTTGCCTCCATCGCTTCTGTGTTATCACCTTCGGTTAATACAACCAATAATGTAGCAGTAAAAATAAACGGCAATGGTGCAGTAAAAGTCAAACCAGTGGCTGAAAGCTTGAAGTGAGATTATTGATAAATGAGGGTAGGTTAATAATGTTCATTTTAATCTGCTCCTTGCCCTTGCTATTTTTTAGCTGAGAGTCTTTGTCATTGAAAAGTGGGAATATTTGCTATAACTTGAAATACTGCTTACAGCTTGATTATGATTGTTATATTTTTGCCGTGATAAGTTTATTTTCATTACGAGGTGGAACATTGTTAGCTAATATCCCTTTTTCATTATTAGAACTTGCGCCCATGCGGGAAGATGCAAGTGTCTCTGAAACACTACAAAAAAGTACTCAGTATGCGCAACACGCCGATCAACTTGGCTTCCATCGTTTTTGGCTTGCTGAACATCATAATATGCCTGGTATTGTTTGTGCTGCAACGTCGATTTTAATTGGTCATATTGCGGGTAATACCCAAAAAATCCGTGTAGGTTCAGGTGGTATTATGTTACCTAATCATTCCACCTTAGTAGTCGCAGAGCAATTTGGTACTCTAGAAAGTTTATATCCAGGGCGAATTGATTTGGGTTTAGGCAGAGCTCCGGGCAGTGATCCAGTAACTAGCCAAGCATTAAACAGTGATTTACGCCGTGCAGATAACTTTCCTGCTGAAGTGAGTGAGTTACAACAACTATTAGGTCCCTATGATGGAAAGCATTCTATTCGTGCCATCCCCGGTGAAAATACAAATGTGCCGCTGTGGTTGTTAGGCTCTAGCTTATTTAGTGCGCAATTAGCTGCACAAAAAGGGTTACCTTATGTGTTTGCCGGCCATTTTGCTCCTCGATTCTTGCATGATGCTGTGGCGTTATATCGACGTGAATTTAAACCCTCTGAAACACTTAAAACACCTTACTTTATGCTTGCACTACCACTCGTTGCCGCCGCAACCGATGAAGAAGCTGAATATTTATCCACCACTTCAAAGCAACGCGTATTGGCATTAATGCGTGGTCAAGGTTTATGGTTAAAAGCACCGGTTACTAGCATGGATAATTTATGGAACGCACAGGAAAAAGCACAAGTAGATAACTTTTTAAGTCTTAGCGTGATAGGAGGCCCTACGAGTATCAAGCACAAACTGGAAATAATCGCACAGCAATTAAATGTTGATGAATTTATATTTACAAATGATCTTTATGATAGCGAAAAACGTCATCAAGCATTGGACATATTAATGTCAATCAAACAATGATTATTGTTAGATTTTAGGTGCTCGGTGCTAGATTGATAGTTGCTAGGTGTAAGTTTCGATCTTTTAGATGCAGATACTAGGTACAAATATTTAGGTAGCTACAAAACTGCAATCGTTAATTAAGAAGCAGTAGCTAGCTGAGAAAAATAGCTACTGCTTTGCTTTCCGACAGTCTTAAAGCGCTGTCATAAATGTCCCTTCGGGTGTGACCGGAAGATACTTTTGATAGAAATCTTTATAAGCACTGCTTTCTAAGTTCTCCAACTTAAAAGTCGATGCTCTAATACACCAACAAACCAATTTATAATTACGCCAAGCACAGACAATATAAATACACCTGCAAAAAGACGCTCTAAATCATAAAGTGATCCTGCTTCAAGCACATAAGCGCCTATTCCATAACTTGCCCCTAGCATTTCTGCAGCAACTAAAAGAATAATTGATATTGCAAGGGAAATTCTAAGTCCTGACAGAATGCCTGGAAGCGCACCGGGTAATACAATTTTACGTACTATTGAAACCCATGACAGTCCAAAGCTTTGCCCCATGCGAATATAACCTCTATCCACATTATCAATAGCTGCATAGGTCGCCACTACGGTCGGTGTGAAAGATCCTAAAGCGATCAAAGCATATTTTGAGCCTTCATCAATGCCAAACCAAATCACAAATAAAGGTAAAAGGGCGATTTTAGGCACAGGGAAAAGGGCGGCAACAACAGGTAATGCACCCGCTCTCACTAGATTAAACAGCCCAATTAATAGCCCGACAGCAATACCGGCAGTTATACCCATTATTGAACCCATTAGTAAACGTGTTAATGAAGGTAGTAGATGCTTAAATAACAGGCCTGAGTTGTAAAGGTCAACAAGGGTTTGCGCTACACCTGATGGGCGAGGCAATGTTAAGTCTGAAATCCATCCCGTACTCGTTCCCCATTCAAGTAAAGCGATCAGGCAGATAAAGACAAGTGGGCCAACAAAAATTATTGGTTTATGTGTAAAACCACCTCCTCTAAAGGGGACTTCTTTGCTCACTTGCTGTTTGTTAGTTGACATTGATCAGCTCCTTGTCGGCAAGTAAAGCTTCTTCGCGCATCAGGTTCCATAAATATTTTTGCTTAATATCCAGTGCTTCGCTGTGGTTTTTCCTTTCATTTAGGGGAATATCGATAGTGACTACTTCGCTAATGGTGCCGGGTCTTCGGCTGAGTACCACAATTTTATGACCTAAGCGTACTGCCTCAGTTAAATTGTGTGTTACATAGCATGCGGTAAACTTTTCCCTATCCCAGAGAGAAACTAAATCATCCATTAGTAATTCGCTGGTTTGGCTATCCAGTGCCGAAAGTGGTTCATCCATCAATAAAACTGCTGGGCGAACGCTCAACGCTCTGGCAATGGCAACCCTTTGTTTCATACCTCCACTGAGTTGTTTGGGCATAGCATTGGCGAATTCACTGAGTTTTGTTCTTTCGAGTACATCATCGATGATTGATTTAATTTCTTTTTTGGCGATGCCATAATCTTCAAGCACCAATGAAATATTGTCATAGACACTGCGCCAAGGCAGCAGCGCAAAGTCTTGAAATATATAGGTAAGTGGGTTAATAGAGTTTTCTGGTGGATTTCCAATTTGTGTGACTTGACCACTAGAAGGCTTTCCAAGCCTCCAATGAGTCTAAGCAATGTTGACTTTCCACAGCCAGAAGGACCTATTAAACAGACAATCTGGTGTTGATTAATTTCAAGGTTTATATTTTCTAGCACATTAACATTTGAGTAACGATGAGAAATATTGTTGATATGTAAGTTCATAAAATACTCAAATTTAGTAGCTGTCTACATAACTAGGATCAACTAACATATCCATTGTTATATTACTTTTAACCAAACCTTCGGTTTTAAACCAATTTAATTGATCTTCAATACTGGCGATATTTAATTTTGCACCTTGGTTAAGTCGCATTGCGCCATTGATGATAGAAGGTGCGGCTTTATCATAAGGTTTATCGCTATAAACGTATTTGTGAATTAATGTCACCATTTCAGTAGCAGCTTCCTCACCTGCCGTTTTATCAACTAATGCAGCATTAAAATCAGCTCCACCTTTTGAAAATGCAGTAAGAAAAGCTTTCACCTGTTCAGGTTTGTTTTTAGCGGTGTTGGACGAAGTGAAAACAGTGGTCACCTGGTAGTTGGGTATATAATCAGAGATTTTGCCAATCAACGTAATATTCTTATTTTTAATCAGCTCTTTAGCGATATGAGGTACCACTGCCCAAGCATCAATTTGTTGAGTTTTTAATGCACCAATAATTGATCCAATTTTTTGTAACGGTTTAAAGCTGATATCGGAGTCTAAAAAACCTTCTTTTTGTGCTATTTTATGCGCCATATAATGAAAAGATGAGCCAGTTTGAGTGATACCAAAGGAGTGCCCCTTTAAATCTGCAGGTGTTTTGAGTCCTGCGTCATAGGCTTTTTTAGACGCAAGGATCATTTGACCATCAACACCGTCTTCTTCATTTAACACGCCACCGATCACTTTTATCGCACCTTTTCCAGCAAGGTTAATTAAACCACCGGAAACGGCCGTGATACCAAAATCAACATCTCCAGAAGCAATAGCGATTGCCATGGGCTGTGCCGCTTTAAAAAATTTAAATTCAACATCTAATCCCGCTTCTTTAAAATATCCACGTTCATATGCCACAAAGCTCGCTGCGTGAGATGTCCAGCGTAATGCGCCAACACGAATCTTTTCTGCCGCATTGGCTGCATTTATACTTAAAATGAACGTAAGTAGACCTAAGAGAAGTGAGCTTTTATTTATTTTTCCTATCATGGTAACCCTTATTGATGGAGTGGATTATCTAAAAAGTAGATAACTTAAATAGATAACCTAGATTTATGTGAGAATGACTAATATCAAAAAATAATTTATTTTATATTAACTTACAACACATTAAGCACGCTTGCTTGCGTTATTTGATAGTGGATCAAACTTATATACTAAATTTTCATCTTTATGGGTTTAGATAATGCATCTGACTTTCGCATGAAATAAAAAGCAGTTAATACTCAAAATACTTAATTGTAATTAGAGCATCTTCTCGAAAAACATGAGAGGTGTAGAATAAACTTTATATTATAGGCTTTGTGACCTAAGCTATGCGTCAGTTAACTTAATATCAATTATTTAACATTTATGTTTGTGTTTTTCATTTAATATGCGTACATAAATGTATAGGAACAAGTTTTAGATGAAACTCCATATTAGTTATTTTAGATTAATAAAATGATTGATTACTGATACTTGGACGTGCTTTTTATTAACTGCTCTATACTTTTATTGTCAATATACTTTGATGGTTTTGTTCAAACTTTACAATACAAAATGGATGGTATTTATAAAGAGCTTTGATGTTTTTTAATCAAGGATGTTTATCTTAAATTTGCACTGAACTAGGCTTAAATAACCATCATAAAGTCTATATAAAGAAATTTGTTTTACACTGATATATTCAGATTAATTAAAAAATGGACTTTTAATGACGATCAATAAACAACTCACCATCTTAATGTTACTTATCTCATTATTTTCTATTATTGTTGTGACTAGTGCCTTCAAAATTGCTGATGCTGCAAGATTCCACCAACTTAATAGTCAACATTTTAATCATGTTATCGAACTCAGTGAGTTGATTTCTCGTTATCCTAATGCCATTCCTGACACTGCTACGCTTAAAGCAGTGGTACAACAAATTCAAGATCAACCTGAAGCTTGCGTTGAATTACCCAGCAAGATTGACCGATTTTTTATGAGAATTATTAAAACGGAAAGTATCATTAGCATTTGTAAATATGATATTAAAATAGCAGATGACTTATTAGAAAGTATTAGATTATTTGAACAAGGTTCGATCACCCCAGCTACCATGAAATCTGACCTTAATGAGGGTTATAAAAAATTCAGAATCAACTCTATTGAGTTTATTGTACCGGTTAATAAATTAGCTGATTTTATTGTTACAACCTCAACGATGGTGACAGTTGTATTATCCGTAGTCTTTTTTCTAATGGCGCTTACTATTGCTAAAGCAATTTTAAAAGTTGTAGAAAAAATGGAAAAAACAAAAAGTGCATTAATGATTAGTGAGAAAAAAAATAGATTGCTTGCCCATAAAGATTCGCTCACTGAATTACCTAATCGAAATGCGTTAGACAAAAAAATAAATCACAATATTTTAATGTGCAGCGATAAAAAATTTGCCGTGTTTTTTATTGACCTAGACCGCTTTAAAGATGTGAATGATACTCGTGGTCATGCACAAGGTGATAAATTACTGAATATTATAGCCAAACGGTTATTTAAAGCGATGAGTGATAATGATGCTGTATTTAGGTTTGGGGGAGATGAGTTTGTTGCTATCGTTAACTTTTCAACTGATACTCATGAAGTTGAACATATTGCCGCTAATATTATTAAGGTTATTGCTGAGCCTATCGCATTAGAAGATAGCGAGGTTCATGTCACTGCTAGTATTGGTATCTCGGTTTATCCAAATAATGCCGATGATGCTGAAAGTCTTGTTAAATATGCTGATACAGCCATGTATAAAGCTAAAAAAGAGGGCAAAAATCAATATCTATTTTATCAGGATCTTTTTAGTAAAGACCATGCTCGACGTTTATCCTATGAGTCTCAATTACGCTCTGCAATAGATAAAGATCAACTGCATATTGCTTATCAACCTGTAGTTAATTTAAATAATTATACAACGCAAGGTACAGAGGCTTTATTACGTTGGCAATTGGACCCAGATACGTTTGTTTCACCTGAGGTATTTATTCCTATTGCTGAGTATTCTGGTCAGATTATAGAGATAGGTGAATGGGTATTAAGAAATGCCTGTCGACAAAATAAACTATGGCGAGATAGTGGTGCTAGCAAATTAAATATTGCTGTGAATGTATCTCCTTATCAATTATTCAATCCGAATTTTCCTAAATTAGTACAAAGTATACTTGCTGAGTTTGATATTCCCCCACATTGTTTAGACCTTGAAATTACAGAAAGCATGACAGTTTCTGATAATGATGTGTTCTTAAAAACATTAAATGAACTTTCAGAAATGGGTGTTAGGCTATTAATGGATGATTTTGGAACAGGGTACTCTTGTTTAAGTTATTTAAGACAGCTCCCCTTTGATGTATTAAAAATCGATAAAAGCTTTGTCAGTGATTACGATACGATTGCATCCACTATTATTAGTATGGGCAAACAATTCGATATGAAAATTATTGCAGAAGGAGTGGAGACCCAACATAGTTTGGCTATGTTACAACAGCAGAAGTGTGACTTTGCTCAAGGGTATTTTTTCCAACGTCCTGTTTTAGCTGAACAAATCGATATATTTAAAATATATAATGATATTAAAAACGCTTGATAATTCTTAATAGCAATTAATACCAGTTAACAAATAACTTGAATCTACTTAGGTTATTTATTAAAAATCATGGAGTGAAATAAAAAGGCTTAAAGAATCAAATGATAAAAGACTCACATTAACTGACGCTCATTAACAGAAAGCAATAAAACAATTAATGACCACTAATCTTGCACCATGTATTTTGTAATCTACAAAATACATGGTGCATTTTACTACTGCTAAAATTAATGACTTAACTAACTGCCAAAGGCTTGCGAACAATAAATGCTCTTGCATGGTCATAGGTTAAGTTATAAATAAAGGCATAAATTGTTATGCAAATAGTGACGCTAATATCCATAATAAGTGCCTGCCATAAACCGATTTCCAACAATAATGCGATCACAGGAATAGTTACAATTAATAAACCTATTTGAAATAAAACAGTGTGAGCAATACGTAAAATTAACGTACGTTTTGTTTTATCGCCTGTGACAATTTGGTCAAAACCCCAGTTATAGATGAAATTCCATGCCATCGCGATAGTTGCTACAGCTATCATTGTTCCTGATAGTGCTCCTGCATCATGGGTTGTAAATGTGATCAGTACAACAATTGCTAAGGTGACTGCTAATACTTCAAATAATACAGCATGAAAGATACGTTCAATCGGTTTCATTTTGTTACTTTCTCTCTCTTTAATTTTTTGATAAAAGGTTCCTATACAGGTAGTGAATACAGATAGGAAGTACGGATAGAAAATGCGATTATAGTGATCTTTATCACAGGATAAAATTAACAGCCATCACGAATGGTGATAGTCTGAATTATTATTTTCTCGAGTAAGCATCATGTATAGTCTGGAACAATTAAAAATCTTTGTGACAATTTGTGAAGAAGGCTCTTTCTCGGCAGCAGCTCGCCAGTTGAAACGTGCTCAATCGGGCGTAAGCCAAGCTATTTCTAACCTTGAGATAGCGATCAACCAAGAGTTGTTTAGCCGGGAAAAAAACATACCGAGCTTAACCTCGCAGGGGAAAGCATTACTGCCAATTGCAAAGTCGATATTGCATCAGCAGCAGTTTTTTGATCAGAAGGTTGAATCATTAGCGAAGGGAGCTGAACATGAATTGGTCATTGCGATTGATGAAAGTGTGGTTAATGACGAATTGATGACTATACTCTCGCCATTGGCAGATCAGTTTCCTATTACAGATGTAGAGATCATCATTACCTCTACTTTTGATGTGGAAGAGTTAGTGAGAGTGGGACAAGCTCATATTGGTATTATCTATGTTGATGGTGAATTAAAAACCGGTATGGATTTTTTTACTTTGGGGCATGCTCGCTTTTTAACCATTGCATCGCCGCAACATCCACTTTCCGCTTTATCCTCAGTGACTGAGTCCGATTTGCAAGCTCATCGGCAATGTGTACATCGTAGTGCGCACAAAAAGGAGTTATGGTTTAGTTATAAAATAAGCCCCACGGCTTGGTATGCAAACAGTCATATGGCCTTGATTGAGCTTGTTAAAAATAATATAGGTTGGGCTGTTGTACCTGAGTTATTAGCGCATCAACAAATCAACAATGGGAGTGTTATTTCATTACCTGTATCACACGAGTTTGATGGTTGGCTGACTGTTGTCGGTTGTTTAGTTTCTCGTCGTCATGCATCGGGACCAGTATTAGAAAAAGTGGTTAAAACATTAAAAGATCATAGTTTGCTTAATAAACATTGGACTCTTAAATCATAATCCTTGGATGTTAACGCTTTTTTTCTTCTTTCATTTGCCAATCGGCTAACTCTACTAACACCGATAGAGCACCTTGGCCACCAAATTCCAGTGGTGCTTGGTGAAACGCTAGGATATCGGGATGTTGTGCTAACCATAACGGCACTTGTTTTTTTAATATATGTTTACCCACTCCGTGAATCACACTACAGCAATATAATCCTTCTTTTTTACAACAGCTAATCAGCGCAGCCAGTTCATTCTTTGCTTGGTGTTGTGTCAAACCATGTAAATCAAGAATAATTTCTGGCGTGAAATCGCCTCGGCGTAATTGTTTCACTAAATATTTTTGTGCATCAGTTCGGCTGTAGCGAACAGGCCCATCTTCAGGTAAATGAGGCTCAAAGGCATCCGAGAAGTGGCTCTGCTCAAAATTTTGTTCACGTTTTTCTTTAATGACCGCTTTATTCTTGATGTTTTTCGGTGGCAATTTTATGGTATCCTGTTGCAATTTTTTTATACCAGCAAATTCTGCGCTAAACAGCGAAAAATCATTATCATTATTTTTATCGGTCATGGTTTTTCCAAAACTAGGTAGTTGAATGTGCGAAGTTTACCTCAAGTGGAGAATAAATTGGATACGATTTTTAGTGATGAAGCGGTTGAAGAGTTAGTAACCATTCAAGATGTTGTACGTTGGGCTGTGACTGAGTTTAATCGTGCGGGCTTATTTTTTGGTCATGGCACTGATAATGCCTGGGACGAAGCAGTACAATTAATTTTTCCATCGTTGAATATCGAGCTGCAAAGCAATGTTATGATTCTGCAATCGCGACTAACCAAACGTGAGCGCCAAATGTTAGTTGATTTGGTTGTGATGCGTATTGAACAACGTATTCCAGTCCCTTATTTAACTAATAGTGCTTGGTTTGCAGGATTAGAGTTTTACGTTGATGAACGCACCTTAGTGCCTCGTTCACCTATTGCTGAATTAATTGAAGCTAAGTTTGCCCCTTGGGTAAAAGAGTCTCCAAAACGTATTCTCGATTTATGTACTGGTAGCGGTTGTATTGCGATTGCTTGTGCTTATGCCTTTCCTGATGCGGAAGTGGATGCCGTTGATTTATCTGAAGACGCCTTAGAAGTTGCAGACATTAACATTCAAAATCATGGTGTATCGCAGCAAGTTTTCCCAATCCAGTCTGATTTGTTCAGCGGTGTTGAAAACGAGAAATATGACTTAATTGTGTCAAACCCGCCTTATGTAGATGCTGAAGATATGGCAAACTTACCGGAAGAATATAAGCATGAGCCTGAATTAGGATTAGCTTGCGGTAATGATGGCTTAGATTTGGTACGTGATATGCTTCGTCAAGCCTCTTCAATGTTAAATGAAGATGGCGTTATGTTTGTAGAAGTAGGTAATTCACAGGTACATTTACAAGCTGCTTATCCTGATATCCCATTCCAATGGATTGAATTCTCTATTGGTGGACATGGCGTATTTGTTTTAACTAAAGCACAGCTTGATAATATTAAAATATAATTAAGCTATAAAAGCATAAAATAAGCATAGTTAAGCATAATTATAAGCCGATATTTAAGCTGCAATGAAACACTTAAATTAGACTAAATGGTCTTAAGTGCTTTTAAAATAGAACTGAAAAATAGCATTAAAAAGTGGCATTGAAATTTGTAAATAAGTTAACTGGAAAGGCGAGTAAGGTGCCTTTTCAATATCAAACATTATGAAGTGGGAAATTAAAAATGGCAGGAAGCAGTATTGGTCAAGTTTTTAAGGTGACAACTTTTGGTGAAAGCCATGGTGCAGCATTAGGTTGTATTATTGACGGTATTCCACCTAATTTAGCAATCACTGAAGCAGACTTACAGCATGATTTAGACCGTCGTCGTCCGGGACAATCTCGTTATACCACGATGCGCCAAGAAGGCGATCAAGTAAAGATCTTATCGGGTGTATTTGAAGGTAAAACGACGGGATGCAGCATTGGATTGATTATTGAAAATACCGATCAGCGTTCTAAAGATTATTCTGCAATTAAAGATTTATTTCGCCCTGGCCATGCAGATTATACTTACCATCAGAAATATGGACACCGTGATTACCGTGGCGGTGGCCGTTCTTCTGCACGTGAAACTGCAATGCGTGTTGCTGCAGGTGCGATTGCTAAAAAGTATCTAAAAGAGCAGTTTGGTGTTGAAATCCGTGGTTATTTAAGCCAATTAGGGGATATTACACCGGATACGATTGACTGGAATGAAGTAGAAAATAATCCATTCTTCTTCCCTGATTCCAGCAAAATTACAGCGCTTGAAGATTATATGAAAGCGTTGATTAAAGAAGGTAATTCTGTTGGCGCTAAAGTCACTGTGGTCGCTTCTGGAGTGCCGGTTGGATTAGGCGAACCTGTATTTGATCGTTTAGATGCTGAATTAGCTCACTCGTTAATGAGTATTAACGCAGTTAAAGGTGTTGAGATTGGTGACGGTTTTGCTGTGGCGAACCAAAAAGGTACCGAACATCGCGATGAGATGACACCTGAAGGTTTCTTATCAAACCATGCTGGTGGTGTATTAGGTGGTATTTCAACAGGGCAAGATATCATTGCGTCTATTGCTTTAAAACCAACATCAAGTTTAACTATTCCTGGTCGCACCATCACAACTGACGGTGAAGCAACAGAAATGATTACAAAAGGGCGTCATGACCCTTGTGTTGGTATTCGTGCAGTGCCTATCGCAGAAGCGCAAATGGCGATCACGTTACTTGACCACGTATTACGTCACCGTGCACAAAACTTGCACGTGACCACTAATACCCCGCACTTAAGATAGTGTTAATGGTCGTTTAATTCGCTTAAGGCACTCTTAAGCAATAAGTCAGAAAATAAAAATCCGATGCCTAACAGCCTCGGATTTTTTTATACCTATTTACTGTGTTATCCACTTGGAGAATAAAAGGGGAAGAAAAAATTAGTTATGTTTTTCTTCTTTTAAGATTTCCTTCTTTTAACATCGTGCTTCCGCTTCCGTGATTAAATCGCTTTTGATTTTAAAACCAACTAACCACGAAGCCGCGGCGCAGAGAGCACGAAGAAAAGAACAAGCAGAAAATATTTAAAGGTATTTATTCTTGTATTTTTTAAGGTTTACTTCTTTTCACTTCGTGCCTTCGTGGTTAAATGGCTTTTTATTTAAGACCTAAGCAACCACGAAGCCGCTACGCTGCACGAAGAGCACGAAGAAAAAATAAACTGAGAAATTAAGTAGCAACTTTTGTATTGTTTTAAGGTTTACTTCTTTTAACTTCGTGTCTTCGTGGTTAATTCGCTTTTGCTTGAAGTTTTTCACCTTAAATTCGTAACCTCGTAGTTAATTAGCTTTAACTGATATTTAATCCAAGTACTGTTTAAATTTTACAATTTTACCTTGGTCAGTTATTTCTATACCTTCTTTTTCCAATAAAGCCTTTTGCCTGATAAATGCCTCGCCTATTAAAGATATTTTACCCTGCGAATTCACCACCCTGAACCAGGGTAAGCGGGAATCTTTAGGTAGCCTCGCTAGTACCTTGCCAACATGGCGGGAATGAAGAGGAAAGCCGGCTTGTTTCGCTAGTTGCCCATAGGTTATTAACTTACCTTCGCCTAAATAAGACAAAATGGTATAGATGTTCTGTGCAAACTCTTCCATCTTTCAGGCTTCTCTTGTTTGATATGTAAATTCATTGCCCTTCGAGGGGTTGTTAGGAATCAGAAAAGAAAGACCTAAAGAACAAAGTGCAAAACCAGCTCCACAGTAAAACACCCAAGAAGGGTTGACTATCCAAACTAAACCTAATAATACCGGGATCACCACCGCTGCAATATGATTAATTGAAAAGCTAATACCGGCCGTAGCTGCTATATCTTCTGGGTTTGCTATTTTTTGAAAGTAGGTTTTAATGGCAATTGCTAAAGCAAAAAAGAGGTGGTCGATAACGTATAATGAAGCGGCAATAGTACTATTTTCAACTAAACCGTAGGCAATAAATAAAATAATTAGCCCTAAATATTCGAAAATAAGTACGGAACGCTCTCCGAAATAAGCAATGAGTTTGCCAATTTTAGCGGCAAACAACCAATTAAAAACATAATTAATTAAGAATAATGCACTGATCTCAGCGACGCTGTAGTGAAATTTTTCTACCATTAGGAAACCAGCAAATACCACAAAAATCTGTCGACGAGCGCCACTGAAAAAAGTCAGTGCGTAATACAACCAATAGCGTTTTTTTATTATGAACTTTTTGCTTTGTTCGGTAAGTGGCGGGAATTGTTTAAAAGCTGAAGCTAAAAGGAGCGTTAATATTAAGCCTAATCCACCAAATAATAAATAAGTGACTTCATAACTTACTTTGAAGTAGTCCATCAAAACCCAAACACTGGCATAAGCGAGTAATGACGCGATGGCTTTAACAGAAAGTATTCGGCCCATGAAATGCGCTGCTTCTGATTTATTGATCCATTGCAGGGTGAGCGATTGATTAACTGTTTCGAAATAATGAAACCCGATCGACATTAACATAGTCGTTAAATATAAGCCCATTACCTGTGGGAAGTAGCCTGTAATGGCAACACCTACCGACGTTATGCCCAAAGAGAGGATAGCTAAGCGTTGCTCTTTAATAAATAAGAGAACGTAAATGACAGTAAAAGCTAAAAAGCCGGGGATTTCACGTAAACTTTGTAAAATTCCTATTTCAACACCCGTAAAGTCTGCTTTTTCAACCACAAAGTTATTCAACAATACCATCCATACGGAAAATACTAATGGCATGATAAAAGCCATTACAAGTAATAAACTTTCAGGTTTTTGTAAAAAAGGATGCGATTTCATGGGTAGCCGTGATTTAGGATAAAAAAACATTTTACGCTTTTTACTGTCTAAAGCGAATCTTGTCTTTAGTTGCGCTGTAATTTAGTTAATGACAATAAAATCTAGCCGTTAAGCATCTTATGGTGATATCTTTACTTTATCAAACGGTGTTAAGTTGATTTTTTTGTGAATTTATATGCATTATTCGTAAATATAAATTCATAAAATAAGTGTCTTATAGCGTTTGAGTCTACCTTTGTTAGTAGTTATCTTTATCATTATCTTTAGACGTCATCTCCCATCTCGCTTTATTCTTAGTGGATCATAGGCTTTAACAGGGTGATAACAAGGGTTCTGATGCGGTTAACATTGCTTTAACACGAGAGTGCGGGGGAAGTGAATAAGAAAATTGGATTTTATGCCGCTTAAAAGATAGAATACAGACAAAATTACACCTTTAACAGTAGGGTGATTTCAAGAAATAATGTATAAGCCCTGTGCTTGTACTGAGCTTATGCGCGTTATTTCTTGGTCAAGGGAGTTTTTGTTAAGTGCACTTTTCATAAGAAAGTAGTTTCCTTTACAAAAAAAGTAAAAAAATTAATTGCTTGTTTTTGGTAACTCAATTACAAGTCGTGTGTAGCACTTCGAAAACATTAGATCTTACAGTTAAGTAACATTACTGTTTTATCTTGAAGGACATGTTTATGACTAATATAGAGCAAAACGCTCAAGGCCTTTATGTGCCTGAACTGGAACATGATGCTTGTGGTATCGGTTTCGTCGCACATCTAAAAAACAGCAAGTCTCACAAGATTGTGACACAAGCTTTAGATATGCTAGCGCGTATGGAACACCGTGGTGGTCAAGGTTGCGATCCATGTAGTGGTGATGGCGCGGGTATTCTTTTACAAAAACCACATGAGTTTTTAGTAACAGAAGCATTAAAAGAAGGCATTACCCTTCCTAAATTTGATCAGTACGGCGTAGGAACCATTCTATTCCCTAAAGATGAAAATCATCGTGATCATTGTCGCGAAATTTTAGCAAGAACTGCTGAACGTCTTTCTCTTGAAGTGATTGGTTACCGTGTATTACCTACCGATAACTCAATGATAGGTGCTGATCCATTAAGCAGCGAACCACAGTTTGAACATATGTTCGTGACTGGCGGTCCTGATATGGAACCTGCTGTATTAGAACGTAAATTATTTATTCTACGTAATTATGCAACACGCATTTGTTTAGAGTCTGTTAATGGCATTAAAGATAACTTTTACATTAACACTTTCTCTTACAAAACGATTGTATATAAAGGTCAATTAACCACTGAACAAGTGCCACAATATTTCTTAGATTTACAAAATCCAAGTATGGTGACTGCACTTGCATTGGTTCATTCTCGTTTCTCAACAAACACATTCCCACGTTGGCGTTTAGCCCAACCGTTCCGTTACATTGCTCACAATGGCGAGATTAATACGGTTCGCGGTAATATCAACTGGATGAAAGCGCGTGAAGCTTTGCTTGAAGCTGAGTTCTTCACTCGTTCTGAATTAGACATGTTAATGCCAATCTGTACTGATGGTATGTCTGACTCTGCAAGCTTTGATATGGCATTAGAATTATTAGTGCTGTCTGGCCGTAGTCTTCCTCATGCATTGATGATGATGATCCCTGAAGCTTGGCAAGAAAATAAAACGATGGATCCTAAGCGTCGTGCTTTCTACCAATACCATGCAAATCTAATGGAACCTTGGGATGGCCCTGCTTCTGTTTGTTTCACCGATGGTGTACAAGTAGGCGCAACACTTGACCGTAATGGCTTACGTCCATCTCGTTATACAGTGACAAAAGATGACTTTCTAGTGATGGCATCTGAATCAGGTGTTGTTGAAATTGACCCAGAAAACATTAAATTACGCGGTCGTTTACAACCTGGTCGTATTTTTGTTGCTGACCTTGAACAAGGCCGTATCATTTCTGATGATGAAGTGAAAGATGGCATTGCAGCAAGAAAACCTTATGAAACTTGGTTACAAAATAACTTAGTTAAATTAGAAGATCAGCCTGCAGCATTAGAGCGTAATATCCAACCAGATGCGGGTAAATTGTTAAAACGTTTACAATCGTTTGGTGTAACTTCTGAAGAAGTTAATGACATTATTCTACCGATGTTACTTGATGGTAAAGAGCCATTAGGTGCAATGGGTGTGGATTGGCCGTTAGCGGTACTGTCACATCAATCTCAACATTTATCTCATTACTTTAAACAATTATTTGCACAAGTAACTAACCCACCAATCGATCCGATTCGTGAGCGTATGGTTATGTCGTTAAATACTTATTTAGGTAAAGACAAAAATTTACTGGCAGAAACGCCAGAACATTGTCATAAAGTTGAGCTGGAATCGCCTGTATTAAGTAATGCTGAATTACAAAAAATTAATGCACTGGATGACAAGCACTTACAAGCTAAGACATTAGAAACTTTCTTTGCCGCTTCTGGTGAGCCAGGTAAGTTGAAAAAAGCGCTAGCACGTATTTGTCGTTACGCAGAAGATGCGATTCACGATGGTTACTCAATCATCATTCTTTCTGACCGTAATGCAACGTCTGACCATGCGCCAATTCCTGCTATGTTAGTAACAGGTGCGGTTCATCACTACTTAATCAAACGTGGTCTACGTGCTATGTGTGACATCGTAGTGGAAACAGGTGACGTACGTGAAACACATCATTTTGCAACAGTAATTGGTTACGGTGCTTCTGCCGTTAATGCTTACTTAATTGAAGAAATGATTGTTGATCTACAAAATAAGAAACGTTTACCAGCTGATAAATCTGTTGATGAAATCTTTAAATCTTACAAATATGCGATTGACGCAGGTCTGTTGAAGATTTTCTCGAAAATGGGTATATCAACGATTCAGTCTTATCAAGGTGCACAAATATTTGAAGCATTGGGCATTAGCAAAGCAGTGGTTGATGATTACTTCAAAGGCACTGTAACGCGTATTCAAGGTTTATCAATTGATGATATTGCACATGAGATTTTAGTGCGTCATCGTTTTGCTTACCCATTACGTGCAGTACCTGTGCAACGTTTAGATGTAGGCGGTGTATACCAGTGGAAACAACGTGGTGAGAAACATTTATTTAACCCAACAACGATTTCATTATTGCAAGAATCGACTCGTAACAAAAATTATGAGCAGTTCAAACAATACGCAGAAGCCGTTGATAAACAGGGGGATGATGCAGCAACGTTACGTAGCCAATTTGTATTTGTACCTAAAGAAACAGGTCCAATCTCAATTGACGAAGTCGAGCCAGCGGAATCAATTCTAAAACGTTTTGCAACGGGTGCGATGAGCTTTGGCTCTATCTCACATGAAGCTCACTCAACACTTGCGATTGCAATGAACCGAATTGGCGCAAAGTCAAACTCTGGTGAAGGTGGTGAAGATCCAATCCGTTTCAAACCAAAAGAAAATGGTGATTGGGAACGTTCTGCTATCAAGCAGGTAGCATCAGGTCGCTTTGGTGTTACGTCGTACTACCTAACAAACGCTGCTGAAATCCAAATTAAAATGGCACAGGGCGCTAAACCAGGTGAGGGTGGTCAATTACCAGGTCACAAAGTTGATGACTGGATTGGTCGTACTCGTCACTCTACTCCTGGCGTAGGTCTAATTTCACCACCACCGCATCATGATATTTACTCAATCGAAGATTTAGCGCAGCTTATCTACGATTTGAAAAATGCTAACCGCGAAGGTCGTGTTAACGTTAAATTAGTATCAGAAGCCGGTGTTGGTACGATTGCATCAGGTGTAGCTAAAGCAAAAGCTGACGTAATCTTAATCGCTGGTTTTGACGGCGGTACAGGTGCATCACCATTATCATCTATTCGTCATGCTGGTTTACCATGGGAACTAGGTTTATCTGAAGCACATCAAACGCTAATGAAAAACGGTTTACGTAACCGTGTTGTGTTACAAGCTGATGGCCAGATGAAAACACCTCGTGACTTAACAATTGCTGCTTTACTAGGTTCTGAAGAATGGGGCGTTGCAACGGCTGCTTTAGTGGTTGAAGGTTGTATTATGATGCGTAAGTGTCATTTAAATACTTGTCCTGTTGGTATCGCAACACAAAACAAAACATTACGTGAACGTTTCGACGGCCGTGTAGATGATGTTGTTACTTTCTTTGGTTATATGGTTCAAGGCATGCGTGAAAACATGGCGATGTTAGGCTACAAATCAATCACTGAAATGGTTGGCCAAACACAAAACTTGAAAGTACGCGAAGATGTGACGCACTGGAAATATAAAAACTTAGATTTAAGTACTATTCTATTCAAGCAACAGGGTAAAGAAGAAGATGGGATGTTTAACCAAACAACTCAAAATCATAACCTTGAAGCAGTATTAGATAGAAAACTAATTGAGTTAGCAGCACCAGCGTTAGAGAAAGGCGAGGCAGTATCGGGTGAATTCCCTATCACTAATGTCGACCGTTCTTGTGGCGCCATGCTTTCTAATGAAATTTCAAAAGTCTATGACGACCGAGGTTTGCCTAAATCGATGCAAGTTAAATTCAAAGGCTCTGCTGGACAATCATTTGGTTGTTTCCTTGCAAAAGGTGTTGAGTTTACGGTTGAAGGTGATGCAAATGATTACTGGGGTAAAGGTTTATCTGGTGGTCAAATCGTGGTTTATCCATACCGCTCATCAACATTAGTTGCTAAAGATAATATTATCGTTGGTAACGTATGTTTTTATGGCGCAACATCTGGTCAATCATACATTAATGGTATGGCTGGTGAACGTTTCTGTGTACGTAATTCGGGTGCAGAAGTGGTTGTTGAAGGTATCGGTGATCACGGTTGTGAATACATGACCGGCGGTATAATGATCAACTTAGGGTCTACGGGTCGTAACTTTGCGGCGGGTATGAGTGGCGGTGTTGCTTATATTTGGGACCAAGATGATAAGTTTACAGCTAATTGTAATATGGAACTGGTTGACCTCGATCCTCTAGATCAAGCAGATAAAGATCTGTTAATTGCAAAAGTCACGAAACATTTAGAGCTTACGGAGTCTAATATGGCGGCGAAGTTCTTAGCGGATGTTGAAGCAAGCTTAGCAAAAGTTGTTAAAGTGATGCCTCGTGATTATAAAGCGGCATTAGCAGCTCGAGTCAAAGGAGAAGCAGCATAATGGGTAAGCCTACTGGATTTTTAGAATTAGGTCGTGAACTTCCACCGAAATTATCGGTTGAAGAGCGTCTAAAAGATAATAAAGAGTTTGTACAAAACGACGTGTTTGGTAAAAAGATTAATGACCAAGCCTCTCGTTGTATGGACTGTGGCGTACCGTTTTGTCATAACGGTTGTCCAATTGGTAACATCATTCCTGAATTCAATGATGCGGTTTACCGCGAGAGTTGGTTAGAGGCTTGGGAAATCCTGAGCTCAACGAATAACTTTCCTGAATTTACTGGGCGTGTTTGTCCTGCTCCATGCGAAACTTCATGTGTTTTAGGTATTAACCAAGATCCTATTACGATTTGTAATATTGAAAAAACAATTGTAGAAAAAGCATACGAGAATGGTTATGTTCAACCAAAAATACCAAGATCTCGTAGCGGCAAAACAATTGCTATCATCGGTTCTGGCCCTGCAGGTCTTGCAGCAGCAGAACAATTAAACTCAGCAGGTCACACTGTGACGGTTTATGAACGCGATGAAAAAATAGGCGGTTTATTACGCTTTGGTATTCCAGACTTTAAACTAGGTATGGACATTATCGATCGTAAGATTGCGGTAATGGAAGCAGCTGGTATTAAAATGGTTGTGAATGCACACATTGGTGTTGATTTTGATGCAAAAGATTTGCGTAAGCAATTTGACGTTGTGTTATTAACAGGTGGTTCAACGGTTCCTCGTGACCTACCAATCCCTGGTCGTGACTTAAAAGGTGTTCATTTTGCAATGGAATTCCTTGGTCAAAATAACCGCCGTGCAAACGGTATGGATCTTAAGACTGAAGAAATTCATGCAGCAGATGACCATGTAGTGGTTATCGGTGGTGGTGATACAGGTTCTGACTGTGTTGGTACTTCTAACCGTCATAAAGCCGCATCGGTTACACAAGTGGAAATCATGCCGATTCCACCTGAAAAACGTACAGTGAATATGCCATGGCCTTCTTACCCAATGATCTTGAAAACAACAACTTCACACGAAGAAGGTGTAGATCGTCATTGGTCAATCCTAACTAAAGAATTCATCGGTGATGAAAACGGTAACGTTAAAGAGTTAGTGGTTGCAGATATCGAATGGGAAGAAGCAGCACCGGGTCAACGTCCTAACTTTAAAGAAATTGAAGGTTCTGTACGTTCAATTCCTTGTACTAAAGCTTTCTTGGCAATGGGGTTCTTACACCCAGAACCAACGGGTGTTTTAGCGCAGTTATCAATTGGCTTAGATGAGCGCGGTAACGTTAAAACTAACGATTACCAAACGACTCAAGCAGGCGTATTTGCCGCAGGTGATATGCGTACTGGTCAGTCTCTGATCGTACGTTGTATTAATGAAGGCCGTGAAGCTTCACGTGCTATTGATGCATACTTGATGGGTAACTCTAATCTTGAATGTATCAATGATTCATTAATGATGGCTAACTAAAACAAACCATTATTGGTTGTTTGTTAGGCAATCTACTAACAACATTACTTAACATGCAATTTAGTGTTAATAAACCCCCTCTCTTTTTAGAGCAGGGGGTTTTTTTGTTTTAAAAGTAGTATAAAATCCGTTTCCCTTAAATTCGGTATTTTGTACCGGTCATACTAAAAACATTTGAAAGTCTGCTGTATCGTGCAGTTTATTTTCAAATGTAGAACAAAGGAAAGATTAATGTCTTTAATCGATTTTTCAGCTTCTACGCTGTCGATTTTACCTGCAGTGGTTGCACTGGGGTTAGCTATTCTTACTCGCCGAGTTTTATTGTCGTTAGGTTTAGGTATTATTTTAGGTGCTTTATTACTGGTTGATTTTTCAGTGGTAGCAGCGGGAACTTACATTTTTAACACGGTTAAAGGTGTGGTAGTTGAAGATGGCGGATTAAATACTTGGAATATGAGTATTGTCGCTTTCCTGTTATTGCTGGGAATGATGACGGCGGTATTGACGCTTTCTGGTGGCACGCGTGCCTTTGCTGATTGGGCACTTGACCATATTAAAGATAAACGTGGTGCGTCGCTATTGGCGGCATTTTTGGGCGTGTTCATATTTATAGATGATTACTTTAATAGTTTGGCCGTTGGTTCTATCTCTCGCCCTGTTACTGACCGTTTTAATGTGTCACGCGAAAAATTAGCTTACATACTTGATTCAACCGCTGCACCAATGTGTATTCTGATGCCTGTTTCAAGCTGGGGCGCCTATATCATGACCATTATCAGTGGTATTTTGGTTAGCCATGGTATGACAGAGTATTCGCCGTTAGGGGCTTATGTTGCATTAATTCCTATGAATTTCTACGCAATATTTACTTTGTTAATGGTCTTTGCTGTGATTATTTTCAAACTTGATATTGGGCCAATGAAAAAACATGAAGCAATGGCAGAAAAAGAGATCACTAAGGGTGAGCAAGACTATATCGATTTACAAGATGAAATGGGTATTGAAGAGCATGAACAAGGTAAGGTTGGCGATTTAGTTTACCCAATCATTGGCTTAATTATCGGAACGTTATTTTTTATGCTTTATACCGGTAATGCTGCATTAGCTGAAGCGGGTCAAGCTTTCTCTGTATTAGGTGCCTTTGAGAATACCGATGTCGGTGCTTCTTTAGTTTACGGTGGCTCAATCGGCTTAGTACTTTCTTTATTGACCGTAGTAAGACAAAAGCAAAGCTTTGCAAATATTAAATTTGCTCTTTGGGTTGGCGCAAAATCGATGTTCGGTGCCATTATTATTCTATTTTTTGCTTGGTCTATTGGTACTGTGATCGGTGATATGAATACCGGTACTTATCTATCAAGTTTAGTACAAGGTAATATTGGATTACATTGGTTACCGGTTATCTTATTTGTCCTTTCTGGTGCAATGGCGTTCTCAACAGGAACTTCTTGGGGTACCTTTGGGATCATGTTACCGATTGCGGGCGATATGGCCGGTGCAACGGATTTAACCATGATGTTACCGATGTTAAGTGCGGTATTAGCGGGCTCTGTATTTGGCGACCACTGTTCTCCGATTTCAGACACCACTATTTTATCGTCAACGGGGGCGCGTTGTGAGCATATTGACCACGTTGCAACACAATTACCCTACGCGCTTGCAATGGCATTAGTGTCTATTGTTGGTTTTGTTGTGATTGGCTTTACTGGTTCAACTATAGGTGCTTTAGTTGCCTCAGCAGCTGCCTTTGTGACCGTGATTGTGGTGATGAAAACATATTCACTTCGTTCGTCAATTTCTTCGCCTATTACTCAGTGATAAAAACTAAACTTTGAATAAAACTAAAAAGCAGGCTTGCCTGCTTTTTTTGTGCCTGTAGATTTACGCTTAATGTGATGACTCATGCCATACCTTCAATAACATGCTTTAATACCTTCTTATCAATAACATACCTTCAATTCCGTAACTTCAAAAACATGCCTTTAATGTCTCACCTGCTCACCTTATTTGACTTTAAGGCTTACAGATTCTGCATTCTTATTGGTAACTGAGGCGCAATTTAGCTTACCCAATAATAAACAAGCCTCCGTGACTATCCTTTTTCGAGTAGCCTTGCTAGGATCTGTTTTTTGTTTCTGCTAGGTAACTGTTTTGACCATTTCTGCTACTGCTTTAAAAGACCATTTAAATGACGTGTTATACAAAGACCAATTCCGTTTAAAACGTAGGATTGATGATCTTGCTAACTTAAAATCGCCTGAAAAAGTAGAACAAAACCTAACTAAAATTGCCATTGATATACAGGTCTCGATGGATAAACGTAAGCAACGTTTAGATAACCTGCCAGAAGTGACTTATCCTGACCTGCCCGTTAGCCAGAAAAAAGACGAAATAGCCAAAGCCATTGCCAATAACCAAGTGGTCATTATTGCTGGTGAAACAGGCTCTGGTAAAACAACGCAAATACCTAAAATCTGTTTAGAGCTAGGGCGAGGTGTATCGGGCCTTATTGGTCATACTCAACCGAGACGTTTAGCCGCTAGAACCGTGGCCAATCGTATTGCTGAAGAGTTAGATTCTGAGCTTGGTGAAACAGTAGGTTATCGAGTTCGATTTACCGATAAGGTCAGTGACAAGTCTTATATCAAACTAATGACTGACGGTATTTTATTAGCTGAAATACAAAACGACCGTTTCTTAAGTCAATATGACACCATCATTATCGATGAAGCGCACGAGCGTAGTTTAAATATCGACTTTTTAATGGGTTACTTAAAACGTCTATTACCCCGTCGCCCAGATTTAAAAGTAATTATCACTTCCGCGACCATTGACCCAGAACGTTTTGCACAACACTTTTGTGATAAACGTGGTAAAGCTGCGCCTATTATCGAAGTGTCTGGCCGTACATTTCCTGTTGAAACCTTATATCGTCCATTGGATGAATACGCAGCAGGCGACCAAATCGAAGGTATTTTTCAAGCAGTTGATGAGCTACAACGTTTAGGCCGTGGCGACATTCTTATTTTCATGAATGGTGAACGTGAAATTCGCGATACTGCAGAAGCATTAACAAAACGAAAACTACGCGATACCGAAGTACTGCCTTTGTTTGCGCGTTTAAGTGTGGCAGAACAAAATAAGATATTCCAAGGGCATCGTGGTCAACGTATCGTGCTAGCCACCAACGTAGCAGAAACATCCTTAACCATACCGGGTATTAAATACGTCATTGATACAGGTACCGTGCGTATCAGCCGTTATAGCTACCGTACTAAAGTGCAACGTCTACCGATTGAGGCAATATCGCAAGCCAGTGCAAATCAGCGTAAAGGTCGTTGTGGCCGTGTTAGCGAAGGTGTTTGTATTCGTTTATTCAGTGAAGATGACTTTCATGGTCGTCCTGAATTTACTGACCCAGAAATACTGCGTACTAACTTATCGTCAGTTATTTTGCAGATGTTATCGCTTGGCTTAGGTGAGCTTAATAAATTCCCATTTGTAGAGCCTCCGGAAGATAGAAATATCAAAGATGGTTTGAGCCTATTAGAAGAACTAGGCGCGGTTGACCTAAAAGCCAAAGATCCACGCAAAAAATTAACACCTTTGGGTCGTCAACTAGCGAAATTACCCGTAGACCCACGTTTAGCGCGTATGATTTTAGCGGCTAAAGACTTTGATTGTGTACATGAAGTGATGGTGATCAGTGCGGCCTTAAGTATTCAAGATCCGCGCGAACGTCCAATGGATAAGCAACAAGCATCCGATGAAAAACATCGTCGCTTTCAAGATAAAGATTCTGACTTTATCACCTATGTTAATTTATGGAATTACATCAACGAACAGCGCCAAGAATTGTCTAGTAGCCATTTCCGTAAAATGTGCCAAAAAGACTTTTTAGCTTATATGCGCGTGCGTGAATGGCAGGATATTTATACACAAATCAAACAAGTGACCGATGAGCTAGACATTAAGGTGAGCAGCACGCCGTCTAACTTTGATGCGATCCATCAAGCTTTATTAGCAGGCCTTTTATCACATATCGGTTTAAAAGATAAAGACGCCGAATATTTAGGTGCGCGGAATAGTAAATTTTATATGTTCCCAGGCTCAGGTTTATTTAAAAAACAGCCAAAGTGGGGCATGTTTGCGGAACTCGTTGAAACATCAAAACTATTTGCACGAGTCGCGGCACGTATCAAGCCAGAGTGGGTAGAACACCAAGCACAACATCTTATTAAACGTAGTTACGCTGAACCGCATTGGCAGAAAAAGTCAGGCGTGGTTGGAGCGTTCGAAACACAAACCCTATACGGGATTCCTATTGTCAGTAAGCGTAAAGTTATTTACACCCATATTGACCCAATATTATGTCGTGAGTTATTTATTCGTCATGCCTTAGTGGAAGGGGAGTTTGAAACACGTCATCAATTCTTTAAAGATAACCAAGCGTTATTAAATGACATTGAAGAGTTAGAGCATAAATCACGTCGCCGCGATATTTTGGTCGATGATGAAACGTTGTTTTTGTTTTACGATGAACTTGTACCGCAAAATGTATGTAGTGCAAAACAGTTTGATAGCTGGTGGAATAAAGAAAAAAAACAACAGCCACAATTATTAAACTATCAACGTGATCAAGTCATGGCGCATGATGCCGACAAAGTCACCGCCAATGCTTATCCAGATCACTGGCAGCAAGGTGATTTTCGTTTACAGCTTGAATATGCCTTTGAACCAGGTACTAGCCAAGATGGTGTAACGGTGAATATACCGTTGGCATTATTAAACCAAATATCAGACCAAGGTTTTGAGTGGCAAATACCAGCGCTACGTGAAGAGTTATTAGTCGCGCTAATTAAAACATTGCCTAAACCTATTCGTCGTAATTTTGTCCCAGCTCCAAACTATGCAGAAGCTGCAATGGCTAATTTAGTACCTTTACAGGGGCCGTTATTAGAGGCTTTTGAAAAACAATTACTACGCATGACTGGTGTTCGAATTCCTGAAGATTCATGGGATCTTGATGCATTACCGACACATTTACGGATCAAATTTAAGGTCATTGACGATAAGCAAAAAAGTGTTGCTGTCGGCACCGATTTAAAATTATTGCAGCACGACCTAAAAGGTAAAGTGAAACAAACCTTATCAAAGGTTTCAAAGCAAGGTATTGAAAAATCAGATTTATTAGAATGGGATTTTGGTAAGTTACCAACATCGTTTAAAAAAGACCATGGCGGATATGAAGTGAAGGCTTATCCTGCCTTGGTAGATAAAAGCAAAAGTGTGGCGATTGAGTTATTTGACAGCGAAGCCAAAGCACAACGTTTTAATCAAGCAGGATTACGTCGATTAATTTTGTTAAACGTACCGTCACCGATTAAATACCTGCAACAAAGTTTACCTAATAAGGCCAAGCTTGGGCTGTACTTTAACCCTTTTGGGCAAGTGAAAGACTTAATTGATGACTGCATTAGCTGCGCCGTTGATGCAATTCTTGTGGGGCAGACACATCCGCAAGAAGCACCTGAATTTGAGCGACAAAAAGAAAAAGTGCGCGCTGAATTGGCAGATAAAACGTTGCAAATTACACAGCAAGTGGAACAAGTATTAACCCTTGCTCATGCCGTCAATAAGCAATTAAAAGGCAAAGCGGATTTAAGTATGTTGGTGGCTAAAGGGGACATTAAGTCGCAGCTAGAGCGTTTGATTTTCCCTGGGTTTGTTTGCCAAGTGGGTGAGGGAAAACTTAACGACATTAAGCGTTATTTATTAGCGTTACAAAAGCGTTTAGAGAAGTTACCGGTGAATCCAAACCAAGACAGATTAAATACCATTGAGTTACACGACCTCGAAGAGCGTTATCGTGCACTTTGTAAGAACTTATTAAGTGATGAAACTGAAAATACTGATTTGGCAGAAGTGTATTGGATGATGGAAGAGTTACGCGTTTCATTGTTTGCACAGCAGCTAGGAACGCCTTATCCAGTGTCGGCTAAACGAGTTCGTTTGAAATTAACGGAGCTAAAAGGGTAGCTTTTTTTACTTGGCTTTGGGGAGCAGTATTCATTCTGCTTTCCCTTATCTTTAATATGAGTAAGTTAATGCTCGTCTTCGACCATTCAGTAAGTTTATGTTTATTAATAGTTTTTTTCTTTTAGTGATCCGTTTCGGACTGCCTCCCTACAATAGCATCATTCGCTAAACATATCGGTAAGTGTTGGGTAGCCAGTAAAAACCAATTACGACGATCAATTCATTAAATTATCACTATCAAGATTTCTATCATATGTCATTAGCACTCGCTAATATTAAACATGTATAAAATTCAGCCTAACGCATTAAATGTGAAGAATATTAAGGGCTTAAAACAATGTAAATATCATTAATCAATAGATTTATTGTAATGTACTCATTATTGATTAATAATATGTTTTTTTGTAGATGTTTCTGGCTGTCCTGTTTTGTGTTTACTTATATTTAAAATATTGATTAATTGTTTTTTTAGGTGTTGTAGTGTCAAATTTAAATGAATTAAATTATTCTGTCCATACACAGGGAATACGACGGATAAATTCTGTCTAATACGCTTTATAAACCTCAATCATGTAAAGGTATAAATATGAAAAAAATATTATTAATTGCATTAACTGCTTCTATTATTGGTTGCTCATCACAAGTTCAAACGGGGTCTGTAAAACTGGCGTACTCAAACTTTGAAGATAGAGATTACGAAGACACTCTTATGTATATAAGCCAAGCGGAACAGGCGAGGCAAGTGAATCCAGAGTTAAAAGCTGAGTTAACGTATTTAAAGGCTCAAACATATGAAAAAATGGGTGAATATAATAAAGCAAAAAGTTTGTATAAATACCTTAGTATTGAGCATAAATCATCGCAATATGGTTATTTAGCTTCTGAGCGTTTAAAGCAACATTTATAATAAGTGGCTCAACTGGCATAATGATTTTCATTGTTTTTCTTAAAGAAAAAGCAGTAAAAATAATGCCAACTTACACGCAGCTAGTAAGGCGTTTAGAATTAATTAATGTAAGAATTGCATAAATGAAGAAAGTAATAATGTTTGTGCTTATTGGTGTGGCTGGTTGGCAAATATACTATAAATATAGTGTGCCAGTCATTACCAATGAGGATCTTAAACTACTGAGTGTATCAACCGAAAAAGTTAGCGAGTCATTGTCGTTTTATGAGTCGAACTACTCATGTGACGGTCGTCAATATTGTAGTCAAATGAACTCACTAGCAGAAGCGGTGTTCTTTATAAATAACTGTCCAAACACGAAAATGGATGGGGATCATGATGGGCGACCTTGTGAAAATGATTCGCGTTTTTAAATGGAGTTTTTACGAATGTCTGACATTGTTGGTATAATAGGTATTTTAATCTTTTTAATTGGCGGAATACTATTTTTAATTGAATCTTTTAAAGAAAGTATCTTTTGGGGAATTGCTTGTATATTAATAAACCCGGTTGTACTTGTGTTTACGGTCATGCATTGGGAAGTAGCTAAAAAGCCTTTTGTAATTCAACTAATGGGTATAGGTTTAATGCTGATTGGTGCAGCATAAATCTAATCGGTAATCGGTAATCGGATTTGAGATCTTGGGCTTTCATAACTTTAACGGCTGATGCTTTTAATTCTACCTTTTTAACGATGTATTTTTACATGCTAAAAGGTAGTTGTTTCTCGTTCCCACTGTCCTCTGTGGGAATGCACACTTTAGTATTTTTAGGGCAAGGATTGGCCCGTCTGGAACACTGAAAGTAGTGGACTCCTATACATTGAAGTCAATAATATCAATTAGTTAATCATTCAAACGATATTCAATGTGGCTACGATTTCCTTGATGGAAGTTGTGAACACCCATTAGTTGATCACAATAAAATCAACCCTTTACAATTTTAATATACTGGGTATTCAGTTATTCTATATTAAATTTATCAATAAAGCGGGAGGTTGTCGGGTAAACTCTCTAGTTATCATTCTCTAGTAATATTTACCTATTAAACATGCTAATTGGATAAAACACATGCCTCATAACTACACACCTACTGTTAAAGACTGGCTTTCTCTGCTGTTACTCATTTTGCTGTGGGGCACATCATTTATGTTTACCGCTGTTTCACTGCAAAGCTTTAGTCCTGTGGGTATCGTTTCTCTTAGAGTGTTGATTGCTGCGATTATTCTAACTCTGTTTATGAATGCCAAGGGTTGGCGTTTGCCTGTAGAGCCGTTGGCTTGGGCGATATTTTTGTTGCTGGGTATTATGGGGAACTTGTTGCCATTTTTTCTTATCTCAACGGGTCAGAAAGATATTAGCTCGGGCATTGCCGGATTGTTGATGGCATTTATGCCGTTGGCGACAATGATTTTGGCACATTATTTTGTATCAGGAGAAAGCATCAATCGCTTTAAAATATTCGGTTTTATCTTAGGTATTACTGGCGTGGTGATTGTACTTTGGCCGTCGTTAGTGGGAGCTCACAGTAATTTACTGAGCGGTTTATTGATTTTACTAGCCACTTTTAGCTATGCGATAAATGCAATTTTGGTGAGGCGATTGCCTTCCTATAATCCTGTTGTAACAGCAGCAGGCGTGATGATTATTTCCAGTATTGTGATAGTGCCATTGTGGCTGTGGCAAGATTTACCGTGGCAACAAAGTTACTCTTTAAAAGCCTCGTTATCCATGTTGTGGTTAGGTGTCGGGCCGACTGCATTTGCTACCATTCTTTTATTTGCTGTTATCGGCACGGCAGGCCCTACGTTTCTATCGTATATTAATTACGTGATTCCTATTGTGGCGTATTTTACTGGCGCGCTTCTTTTGGGCGAAGCCATTGAATGGCACAGCCTAGCGGCGATGTTATTAATAATTTTAGGAATAGCGCTAACGCGGAAGCGAGTTGTTGATTAAATTAGGTGTTTGTGGGTTTTCGGGAATGTCGTGTTAATCAGTGGTATTCCATTTACACATTTTCCATCAAGTGACTTAAATATGCACATAATAGCTATTGCGGTCTTTGTCAAAAATCGAAAGCCCGCAAAAAATTATAAAAGTTATGGACAAAAAAGTTATAAAAAGGTGTGAAAACTTGTGGGCACCCATACGTTGAAGTCATTAATATCAATTAGTTAATGATTCAATCGATTCTAAATGAGGCTACGACTTCTCCTCTATTGAGCTTTCCCAAATCATGAATTGCAAATTGGACGTTTGCTGCATGAACTGTTGTGTTAAGAAAGAAATTGATGGTTTAGATGAAGAAAGTGACTCGGTGCCAGTCTCTTTGCACTCTTGTAAGTATCAGGCTCTCTGCTGGCAGAGATAAAGTAAAGCCGCCGATAGGGCTAAATACAAAACCGGAAATATCAACATAACCTTGATAAGTAAAGGCGAACCAAAATAAAGAGCAAGACAGCCATAAACTTTGACGTGTGATAAGTAATATTTTCAGCTCTATCTTTTAATGATGTAGTTTTACATGTCTAGGGGCGTTGTTATGACTCAGTCTCGCCACCTCAAATGTCGTTATCAGATGCACCTTATTATCACTGTATTCCACGTTGTGCTGGTTGCGCTTATTTATGTGGATAAAAAACTATGGGGTCTTTGATTGTGTGCAAAATGCCCCCGAAGGAGCCATTATAATTGATTCGACGTGAGTTATACGGTGGCTTTTGCTTTGCGCAGAAACTTTAATGGCCGATCTTTTCACTATATCTTCGTTATCAATTAACAATATTTTACCTGTAAAAGTATTTGCCTGTCCGATTTGGAACTTTCGATCTGAACTCTGTCCTAAAACCGGGTGTCATGCATTTAGCTTTTTTGAGGAGGGATCACGTTTTGTTTGTTGTTTACAATTATGCAGATTAAAAATATCGTATTCTTATTCATTATTTATAATTTGCTTATGTGCAATACCTTGCCTATTCCGTATACTTTAATAGCGAGTTTTTCTACCATAAATGAAAGGATTTCCTGTGCAACATTTCAAAAATTTATTCAGCCGTCATTGTTATCGCCATTTTCTATTTTGGGTATTACTTTTTGCTGCAATATATAGTGCTGCAGGGTTTTTATTAGCGCCTGTTTTAATTCAACAGACGATAAAGGAACAAGTTCAAACGAATTTAGGTTGGAAAACTGAAATTGGAAAAATCGAATTAAATCCTTATAGCTTATCTTTAAACATTGAACAATTGAGTATCATTGACCAAAACAACAAAGAAGTCATTGGTTTTTCTCGTTTTTATACAGACTTCACTTTACGTTCAATATTTGAGTTAGCCGTTACTTTTCAATGCATTGAATTAATTGATCCTCGTATTGATATAACTATCAACAAAGAAGGTGAAAATAACCTTAGTAAAGCCCTTGCAAAGCATGCCGTTGCTCCTGAAAAAAACGAAATTGAAGATGAGGAAGAAGAATCATCTATTATTCCTTTATTAATTGATAAAATCAGCTTACAAAATGGTACTTTAAAACTCACTAATTTTCAGCCAAGTAATTCGGTTGTACATCAAGTGACACCAATCTCCTTTGACTTAGAAAATTTCTCAACAAAATTGAATGAAGATGGTCAATATAAACTTGATATAGCATTAGGCACTGGACAGACAATAAATTGGAATGGTTTAATTTCGGTAAACCCTATCCATTCATCTGGTTCTTTAGATTTGTCTGGCATTAAAGTGCATGAACTTTGGCCGTATCTCCAAGATGCAGTTCCTTATGAATTAATTAATGCCATTGCTTCAGTGAAGGGTGACTATGAAGTGAGTCTATTAAAAGACGAACTCGCTTTAAAAATTGAAAATTCGCTAATTGATATTGATAGCATTAAGCTAACTTCAGAAAATACACCTGACGGGTTACTTGCAATTAAAAAAATCCATATTGGTCCAAGTCATTTTGACCTACAGGAAAAAAAATTAATCATTAAGCAAGTCGTTATTGATACTTTGTTACTTGATATATTACGAGATCAACAGGGCGAATTAGCAATGCTAGCACCATTAGCTAAAGCCAAAACACCTGAAATCGACACTAACACAATACAAACTGACGATGCTAAAGACATTACTGTAAAAGATGATGCATCATCACAAGCGACACCTCCATTTATGTGGTCTGTTGAGCAGGTTATAGTGCAAAATAGTCAAGTTAATTGGCTAGATAAACAACCAAAAAAACCGGCCGCTATTGCGGTTAAACAGATTAATATTGAATTAAATAAATTAAACCAAGATTTAACATCAACATTACCTTTTTCAATAAATTATTTTGTTGATTCATCACAAAAGAATACAGTGGTGGGCGACTTAGTCATTGCCCCTTTAAAATTAAACTCACATTTAACGCTTGCAGGAATAGATTTAACCGCAGTACAGCCTTACGTCGCAGAGTCTGTTCAAATTAAACTTGAAAAAGGACGCTTGTTTACAGATGCAGACTTTCAGTTGAATGAAGCTGCCGATGGACAAATTCAGGGCGAATTCACTGGTAACATTAATATCAAAGCATTTAATAGCCTGGACAAAGTGTTAAATAAACGCCTTCTCGGGTGGAATGAATTATCAATTAACCCCATAAAAGTTGACCTTAATCCTCTCGCTATTGATATTGGAAAAATTGCTTTAATTGAACCCTACTTTAGAGTTGTAATTGCTAAAGACCGCAGTGTTAATCTATCAAAATTAAGTGTTGAAAAAGCAACCAATAAGAAGGACGAAGCACCTAAAACTACTTCCTCTAATGATGCGCCATTACCATTAAGCATTGGTGAAGTTAGTTTAAGTGAAGGTAGTGCTTATTTTGCAGATCTCTCTTTACAACCTCAGTTTGGCACCGCCATTGAACATATGAATGGTCAAATAAGCAACTTGTCTTCAGATGATACAAAAATAGCCAATGTTGAAATTAAAGGCACGATTGACGACTATGCAACGATGTTGGTCAAGGGTAAATTAAACCCTTTATCTAATGACCTGTATACAGACTTAAACGTTAAGTTTGATAAGATAGATTTAACGGCATTTACGCCTTATTCAGGCCGCCATATCGGTTATATAATTGATAAAGGTAAGTTAAATGTTCAGCTTGATTACAAAATAAAAGATAATAAATTAGAAGCGAAAAATCGTATTATTTTAGATCAGTTTAACTTAGGAGATACTGTTAAAAGTGATGAAGCGTTAGATTTACCCATTAAATTAGCATTAGCCTTATTTAAAAATAAAGATGGAGTGATTGATATTGATTTACCGGTCACTGGCAATTTAGATGATCCTGAATTTAAAATCACAGCAATATTATTAAAAACATTAGGTAACTTACTAACAAAAGCGATTACTTCTCCTTTCTCTGCTATTGCTAGTCTTGCTGGTAGCAACACTGATAGCTTGAATAAAATTGCATTTTCTTTAGGCAGCAGTGAACTTAATTTAGAACAAAAAGAGGCATTGAAAGTATTAGCTGAAGTATTAAATAAACGTCCTGAGTTAGTATTAGAGGTACGGGTTAATGTCGACCAAAAAGCAGAAGAAAAAGCATTGAAAACTTACAATCTGGATCAATATTTCATTGAATCCGATGTTAATATTAATGACTCTAACGAGCTTGTTGATGCAATGGAAGCGTTATATGCTAGTCGTGAATCAAGGCAAAAACTTGATCAGCTTGAAGCTCAAATTAAGTTAAATGTGGAGACTGAACAAAAAGAAGATGAGTATAAAGCTCGTTACCAACAGGCTTTAACCGATGCGTTATTAGAGACTCAACCATTAGAAAGTTTAGATATGTTAACATTAGCTAAAAAGCGCGTCAGCGTAATTAAACAAGAACTGATTAAAGTAAATAAATTACCTAACTCACAAGTGTTTGTTTTAAATCCTTCTTTGGATGGCATAGCAGACAAAGACAAAATTATCACAGAGTTTACTTTGAGCGCAAAATAATTTGTTCAAGCTACTTTTAATCACGCAGTGCACTAATTAAAAATGAAAAGAGCGGGATCTTAGTCGCTCTTTTCATTTATCCAATATAACTCTTCGAAGAGAATTTTTAGTGTTTTTTACATGCGAAGAGGGCGTTGCTCTGATACCGCCTCGTCAGTCTTAAGTATCCTATCTAATCGCCTGATTATTATTGTATTTCATATCGTATTCGCTGTTCTTATCTATGTATTGAAGATAATTATAGAGAAAAGTCCATTGAACATCGGTGTTGCTTTATAGATTAAAAACAATTGGGTCTGCCTTTTTCCTACTTTCCTTTCTGATAATAGAAAGTAAGAATGAATAGCACGCAAAGCTATTTCGATAAATTATCCAATGCATTTGCTATTTTAATTAAACGGCTGAGAATTTTCTCACCGTCAACGCCAATACCATTATGTTCATATTCATTGGTGATCCAAGCTTTTGACATCGGAATACTCGCTAAGGTTTCTCGCGTATAATCAAGCTCTACAAACATATCATCTGCGTATGCGGCACATGCTAACGGGACTTTGTTTTTACTTAATATGTCAGTGTCGTATAACTTACCCCAATTTTGTTTTTCTGCTAAAAGATTGGCCGCTGGGCGAAGTGCTTTTAATGTTTCTAATTGCTCAAACATCCATGGATAGACCATCTCTCCGGTGAACATGAATGCTTTACCAGATTGGTAATTAAACTGTGAATATTGTTCACGCACACGATGCGCTGACCAATTTGATGCACTTTCTTGGCAATAAATGGATTCATGCAAAATGGCATAGATTGGGTTGGTAAGGTAACCTTGCTCTTGTTGCATCTGATTTAAGAAGCTGTAACTAAGTTGTTTGTGCCCATTGCAGTGTATAAATGCACTTTCTAAAAGATAGTAGAGCGGTAAAGCGGCATTTCCTCGGCCCAAATTAATACCTATTAACTGAAATTGCTCTACTGTGAAGCGTTGTCCGTTGGGTAAGGTAACTTCGTTATTCAGTAAATATTGAGCAATATCACAACACATTTGTTGTGCCGCTGGGAACTGCGCAAAAAAGGCCTTATTTTTATCTGTCGTACGTTGATAAGTTGCATGATAAACATCATCGGTTTGTCGTGTAAGCGAAGGAATGCCACCTGTAACATAGCAACGTAGTAGGCTTTCTGGGAATAATGATAGGTAGGTTAATATACAAAATCCACCAAAGCTTTGCCCTAACGTTGCCCATTGTTTGATATTAAACTTAATGCGAATCGCTTCGGCATCACGCACAATACTGTCGGCTCTAAAGTGTGTTAAATACTCTGCCTGTTCAGTTGCCGATAAGTGAGCCAAAGACGCTTGATTGATCATCGAGCTGTTACCTGTTCCTCGTTGGTCTAATAACAACACTCGATACTCTTGCAATAATCGTTTTAACCAACCCGATTCACCACTTGTACGAGGTGATTGGAAACCGGGACCGCCTTGAAAGAAAACTAACCAGGGTAAATCTTGTTTGTCTTTTTTTACATCTACCAACTCTCGCGCAAAAACAGCAATTTTCTGTCCATCAGAATGGCTATGATCGAGCGGTAATTGAAAGTGGTGTTGACGATATAAGGTTGTTCCATCAATAAAACTTGTTTGCAAAGTACTATCCTTTTTATGAGTTTTTACTCGCGGAGCCTAACAATAGCTTTTGCTATTAATGTTTTTATTAGCACCCGTCATCAATCTATGGTTAACCATGATACTTCAAGATAAAAAAGTCGCAAATAGTCATTATTTACTTTTAAAGTTAATTTAAACCTGATGATTGTAGTGGTAAAGATAGGTATAAAATTTAGCGATGGTCGATGCTGAATGAGCAGTGAACAATATTATTTGGTGTCCTCACTTACTATCCGCTCTTCGCTTAAATCGTTAGTTTACGTGGCCTAGCTTAAACTTTAAAAAGCATCTTGAAATAACATGAGAAAGTTACCTTAAGTAAGGTTGTTTGCTTTACTTTTTTATTATACTTTACAGACCAAATGGATATTAAATGATTAGCCGTCATTGGCATTAGGAGATGGAAGATAAATGTTAAATTTAGAAAACCTAGGTGTATTGAGTTATACGACCTATTTTGTGGGTACGTTATTTATTGTGTTATTGCCTGGTCCTAATTCACTTTATGTTCTTGCGCTTTCTGCTCGACAAGGAGCGCGCCTAGGTTGGGCTGCTTTATTGGGTATTTTGGTCGGCGACTCGATATTGATGCTAGCGACTGCGCTTGGTGCTGTGTCTATTCTGGTAACTTATCCTGCCTTGTTTATGATCATTAAATACGCTGGAGCAGCTTACCTTATCTATATCGGCTATCACTTAATTAAAGATGCCATTACAACGTGGCGCAAAGTCGATACCACTGATTTACAAAGCTCAATTACTGAGAACCGGACTACGGGGGCGAAAGCGTTTAAAAAGTCTTTATTAGTGAGCCTGTTAAACCCTAAAGCTATTTTGTTTTTCCTTTCATTCTTTGCACAGTTTGTTGACCCTAGTTACCCACAACCTGCGGTGCCATTTTTGATATTAGCCCTGACTCTGCAAGCATTGAGCCTCACATATTTAGTGATATTAGTTTATGCAGGACAGAAACTGGCAGAGGGTTTTAGAAAACGTCAAAAAGTAAGTTCAATTTCTGCTGGTGGTGTAGGCGTTGGTTTTGTAGGCTTTGCAATTAAGCTAGCATTAGCGAGTGCAAGTTAGTCACAGAAAGTTAATTTGAGCTTATTGATTCGGAATAGATCATTGTGTGGCTGTGGATTTTGAATTTTTTAATATGTTAGCTAACTTGAATGTTGTTCGTTCGTGAATAAGTTATTTATGGTGGTTTCCCCTTTATATAAATCCTTAAATAAGTCTGTTAATGAATGTTGAGTTATATTAACAGACTTTTATTATTGTATTAATAGGCGTAATAACAAGCCCTTAGTATCATTACTTGAATTTAAGTTATAGCGACTTAAGTTATTTAAATTACTTGGCGTAATACTTATTAATTAACAAAGAAGATGCAGTATTTGATTGCTCTACAATGTTACTGGTTGTTATTTCTTTACTGTCATTGCTATTTATTAATGATCTTGTTGATTGCATAGAAACGGACGATAGTTGAGCAGTTGATGCTTGCTGTAAACTATTACCATCATTAGATTCAAACTCTTCTTCACCATCCGTTTCTTCAGGCGCAGCGTTTGACCATTCATTAACTGTTGTAACTGTTTTTGTGCCATCTTCAAATACTTCAACTTCGAAAACATGCCACCAACGTTTAGCTTCGCCTGTAGGTGGAACAAAAAGGGTTCTTTGCTCATCAAGAATTAGTTCTACTCGTGTTTCTGATGGCTTAATGGCTGTTTCGTTTGAGAAGTTATAAATAGCATATTTATATATCCCAGGTAAGCTGTATTGAGGTACGGTAATTATCTCAGGTCCGTAACTATCGGTATCATCTACATCGAGGTAAATATTTGATCCATTCACTACTACTGTTTGATTGTAATAAGCAATATGAAAACGATTATTTTCATCGCTTGGACCGAAGAAATGACTATCAAGATCATCAGGGTTTAGACCCCATTTCAGCTCTATTTTAGAGGTCGCGTTATCTAGTATTAAACACTCATCGATAGTGGTATTTTGATCCTCTGTATCAATGGTCAGTGTTCTACTTTGTTGGCCTGTATTTGCAGATACAAATACTTGGCTATCCATTTTTGCTGCAATTGAAAAGTAACCATCGGCATCTGAATAAGCAGATGAACGACCATTATAATCTTGTCCTTCAGTGCTAATACGGGCATTACTTATAGCTTCACCTTCCGTGTCAACAACACAACCTCCAATCATAATCGTTTCGTATACTCTATCGGCATTCCAAGTTGTAAAGTGAGAAACTGTACCAACGTAATAATAACCAGAATCCAAGTCCGTTAATGTCGCTACACCTTCCTCTACCCAGATCCCATTAATATTATCGTAATAATACAAAGGCATTGTTTCCGGAAGCGGGGAGCCTGAAGCTGGAATGCGTACTTCTGCTGTTTTTCCATCTGCTAATTTTACTGCTTCACCTGAATCATCAGTAAAGGTTGCAGTAATTGCCCCAAATGATTCAATTGGAACTTCTGCTGAAGGATCTGTTGCACTGGCAGTTACCATTTCACCTGGCATTAAGTCGATATCATTGGTTGGGTCAATGATAAATAGTTCGGATGTAATATTGCCAGTGACAGTCTCACCATTAGCATTAACAAAGCTGTCAGCGTCTATCGAGACTAAAGTATTACCATCCACTTGAAGTTCACTATTTTCAGAAGCTGAAAACACTACTTGAGCATGAATTGGGGGTAAATATAGATTGTTCTCTAAATCAATTTCAGTGCTAGCCACTCTTTTTGATACTTCCGTATAACCCACTGCATCTGAATACAGGATGGCATTATCAAAGATTAAGGTATCTAAAAATTGTAGCTCGAATGAACCATCATCATTACTCATTGTGCTATCAACGACCACTCCGTTAATAGAAAGCTGTACCGATTTTTGAGCGATAGCAGCATTGGTATAATAATCTTTTAAATTACCAGTTACCGATGATTTTCCCTCTTTCTGCTGCACTATTTCTTGATTATTGGATGTATCATTACAGGCAACTAAAGCGCTAGATAGCGCCAACAACATAGCGACTTTTGAGTATTTAAACTTCATGGATTTTAAATTCCTTTTTTAATTTATTGTTGTAATTCAATGAAAGTACTATTTTTTGATTTGGCATTCTATTATAAATTTAATGTATATAATATATTAAAAGTCAGATTTAGGTCATGATTTTAATTATAAGTGATTTATTTAGAAGAGAAAAATATTAAAGTGTAAATGTTGTTTTTTTGACTTTAATGTGTCAAATATTTTTACTTTAAAAAAAATTAGCAAAGAACATGTAAAATTGGTGGATGTAATTATTGCTAAGAGCTTTATATTAAGTGATACAAAGGAAATGATATATTTTCACTTTAAAATATAAATTTTTGGCAATATAGGAGGTAGAGTTCAATTTTCTAGCTGTGATTCAGCAAAGATAAATATTGAGGTGTGCTACTATTTGTTTTGATTTAATCAATTATCTTAAACTGCAAAAACTAACATCATATGGGGAACGAATATGGATGTCACTGCACCTTCAAGTTGGTTTTTTGGATTTAAAAAACATTGTAAAAACCATCCTTATTTAATCTTAATTCTTATTGCCTCTATTGTATTCATTGCTTTGATGATATTGAATTCAGTCTATTCGGATCAACAAGTATTTATTAAGTATGCCTTAATAGGTGGAACCGCTGGTTTTTTAGCGACTGCGATAGGTACATTACCTGCTTTGTTTATTAAAGAGATCCCAAGAAAGTTATCAGACACAATGTTAGGTTTTGCTGCAGGCATGATGTTAGCTGCTGCTGCTTTTTCATTACTATTACCGGGTATTGAAGCTGCCATTGATATTTCTGGCAGTGCTTTCTTGGGTGGGATGATTGTGCTGTTTGGTATGATCATGGGTGTGGCTTTGATGATGGGGTTAGATGAATTTGTACCTCATGAACATTTGGATTCTGGCCCATGTGGTGCAGGGCACGAAGCTTATAGTAGTGCGTGGCTTTTTGTATTTGCGATTGCATTACATAATTTTCCTGAAGGTATGGCGATTGGCGTTGGTTATGCACAAGGTGATTTATCGGTTGGCATCCCATTAACGACAGCTATCGCATTGCAAGATATTCCAGAAGGTTTAGCGGTGGCAGTAACTCTTCGTGCAACGGGGTTTAAAGCAGGGTTCTCTGTATTAATTGCTGCTGCAACTGGGCTACTTGAGCCACTTGGTGCATTATTGGGAGTCAGTTTGGCTGGTGGTTATCTGATTGCTTATCCGATCGGTTTAGGTTTAGCCGGTGCGGCGATGTTATTTGTGGTGTCTCATGAAGTGATCCCCGAAACACATAGTAATGGTAATAAGACGGTGGCCACCATTGGTTTAATGATTGGCTTTGCTCTGATGATGTTATTGGATACTACTCTAGGGTAAATACCAATGGCGCTTATTGACAGTTTATAACTATTTACGCGTCATATTTCGTTTTACGCTTATGACAACTTTACGCTTTATAGGAAACGAGATAATTGGTGACCCAAGTGGGGTTGTATAAGTAGCTATCTACTTAGCTATTTGGGCTAGCTGGCAGGTAATAAGAGCACTGAGTAGGGAAGGTAATGAATACTGATTGAATAGTTGTGCTAAAAAGCGTTCTTAATGGCATTAAGAACGCTTTTATTTTAAACAAAAATAACGCTATGATTATAAACTTTCAGTAAAAGTACGCGTTAATACATCTTGTTGTTGTTCTGGTGTTAATGAGTTAAAACGTACTGCATATCCTGATACTCGAATAGTTAATTGCGGGTATTTTTCAGGGTGTTTAACTGCATCTTCTAATGTTTCACGACGTAGCACATTTACATTTAAGTGCTGTCCGCCTTCCTGTGCAGCAGGTGCTTGAACAGGTACTTCTTTATATTCAATATCACCCAACTCAGCTAATGAAATCACTTGATCTTCAGCGTATGCATTGTCTTTTACACATAAACAACGTGCTTGAGCGTTTTTTTGATCTAATAACCAGAAAGAGTTTAATAATGCTGCGTTATCTGATTTAGTAATCTGGATACCTAAAGCCATGATATTTCCTTAATATTGGTTGAAATAATTAATGTTAATTAAAACGATTAATAGTCATTTTATATCGTAATAAAATTACGATACTGTAAATAAACTATATTTAATATAACGTTTTAATGAATCTACGTCAGATTATATGGCGGGATTTGATTGATGTAAATCAATATTCACTTGTTTTTTGTATGGTTTAATTGTATTTAAATTGAGCGATATCAAGGTGATTTTATAACTTGCTGTTTTTAATGAGATCTTAAATGGAATAATATTGATGTTTCTTTTCAATCGTAAGTGTTAATTAAATGTAACTTAAAAGTTAATATTTAACAAATGCTTATGTGTTATTCTGTATTGAGGTTCTTAAAGGAGAGTGTGCCATGTGCTGGCAAGAGTTTATAAAAAAAGAGCAGCAAAAAACATATTATAAGAATTTGCAGCAATTTATTGATCAAGAGATTACAGCGGGCAAAAGTATTTATCCTAGTGAAGAAGATCGCTTTAAAGCTTTTTCGTTAACTGAGCTAAAAAATACTAAAGTGGTTATTTTAGGTCAAGATCCTTATCACGGAGAAGGGCAGGCCCATGGCCTAAGTTTTTCAGTACCAAAAGGTGTTAAGTTACCGCCTTCTTTACGTAATATTTATAAAGAACTTGCTGATGATTTATGTTGGGATAACTTACCTGAAAATGGTGATTTGAGTGAGTGGGCGAAACAAGGTGTGTTATTAATTAATGCGGTGTTAACCGTTGAAAAAAGTAATGCAGGCAGTCATGCCAAACGAGGTTGGGAGCAATTTACGAATAATGTAATCCAACATATTAATGATAATAATGAAGGGGTCGTATTTTTATTGTGGGGTAGTTATGCAATAAAAAAATCGACTTTGATAGATTCAAACAAGCATCATATTTTAACTGCTGTGCATCCTTCTCCATTATCTGCTTATCGTGGATTTTTTGGTTGCCAGCATTTTTCTAAAACGAATAATTTATTGATTGTGCAAAATAAGACACCAATAAATTGGAAAGCTGACTGATTATACGAATCTAGATTATTAATTGGTTTCTTGATTTACTACAGGTATTTAAATTGTCACTTTGATTATAATTTGACCTTGTTATGAGTGATTAAATACCATCCATATATTGTTCTATTACATTCGAGGCTTAACAAATGATTGCAAAAATTCAACAAGATCACCGCAATATGATGCAGTTATTGCAGGTTCTAGAGGCTAAAGTCAATTTATTAAAAGAAGACAAAGAAATTGATTATCGACTTATTAAATCAATTATCAGTTATCTGAAAAACTATGCGGATAAATACCATCATCCGATGGAAGATCTTATTTATGCTTATTATTTAAAATATCGAGTAGTAAAAGACCAAGTTGCTAATCGTTTGGCCGATGATCATCAACATTTAAAAGTCATGACTCGTGAGTTAGATGATATGTTAGATATCATTTTGTTGGATGCAATTATTCCTAAAGAACTCTTCACTGAAAAATTGGCTCAATTCGTCAGTAATCAAAAGTCGCATTTGAATTATGAAGAGCAAGATATTTTGCCTGCTATCAAAAAAAGTTTAACTGCCGATGATTGGATCCACCTCAGTTTGGAATGGAAACATAACGAATATGCTGACCCACTATTTGGGGCTAACATTAGCCATGAGTTTAAATCTTTAGCGGCACGTATTAACTTAACCTAATTCAACTTAATTTAACCGAACTTAACTTAGTGGTATAACTCTTTTAAGACTAATTCTTTTAAGCCGCTACCTGTACCACTACTACCATTAAGCTAATGGTTAAAAAGACATATTAAATGTTGGCTTAGATTTAAATGATAAGTGTTTAGATAACAGTTTTTCATCTCAATTTTAGACTTCTCAAACTTCAATCTTAGATTCGCATAATAAAGCTTTTCTTCTGATGTAAAAGTGGCATTATGCGCTCCCGTTAAAAGTAGTAAAAAGACAGTCAACAATTGCCTAATAGCTTTGTTGATAAGGCATTTCATCACCCCCAGTTCATGGTGATAAACGCTCTGTCAATTATGCACTCGCTACTTTTTAGTTAACTTATTATCTATTCATACTTATGTTAAGGCCACCACTTTGCTAGCAGCAAAAAAGATCAGAGAAATAGGCGGAAATAAAATAATTGATGAATCTCTATTTGCATTGATCGCAAAAGATATCCATCAACAAGGTTACAGTATTAGACCAACAGCTTTGCCTGAACAGTTAACTGAAACGCTATTTATGCATCAACAGGACATGGAGGCTGATAAGTTTAAAAATGCTGGTATTGGTAGGGGGAAAGAATATTTAAAAAATGAGTTTGTTAGAACCGATGCTATCAGTTGGATAACGGGTGAAAGCGAAGCTGGTAAAGAATGGCTGGAGTGGACAGCTAGTTTTCAACGTTATTTAAATAGACGATTATTTTTAGGATTATTTTCATTTGAAAGCCATTTCGCCCATTACAGTCCTGGCGATTATTACAAACGCCACTATGATGCTTTTAAAGGTGAATCAAATCGCATTTTGTCACTAGTGGTCTATTTTAATAGCCATTGGTTAGCGACTGATGGTGGTGAATTGGTGTTATACAAAAGTGACCATGATAAAGAAGGCATTAAAGTTGTGCCATTAATGGGGACTGTGGTGGCTTTTTTAAGTGAAGAGTTTCCTCATGAGGTGTTAGCGGCGAATCGTGACCGTTATTCTATTGCTGGATGGTTCAGGGTTAATACATCAGTGACAGACCGCGTTGATCCACCACGTTAATTAGTCCTGTTAATGTAAACGATATACTCGTGGTGATTTAAAATACAAAAATCATCACGCCATGAACTGGGCAGGTACTAAGTATACAGTTCAAGGTCTAATGGGGTAAATCGAACCTTTATTGCCATTTTATAACTACAACTAACAGGGTTACCTCGCGACTTGCCACATGGGTCGTTTACTCAAAAATCCCTGTTTGTAAAATCAGGGCGCATTGTAACATTCGATAATGCCTTACAAGATCATCAAGTTATTACTTAGAGTGGCGTTTTGTCTTTTTAGCCTTGTGTGAAAAACAAACAAATTATTAATATTTTACTTTTATTTTCATTGCTAACCCGTCATTACTGGCTTTTCGCTAAAAGCCCCTCTACAATTCGCCGCCAATTTCCGTCTTTATTTGATCCGCTTTGTTAGCTGTCCGCTTTCACGACTTGAGCAATGATCAACAATTATAAGTAGATAATTCATGACTAGTCTCACGACACTACCTAAAAAACGCATTCGCCATGCCAAAGGCCCTTTTGCTATGACCGTTGTTTATAGTTTTACCGGCGCATCTATATTAGCTTCTATTATTTTTTCATTGTTATTATTCTTATCGATTGATGATGGACTGTGGATGCAAGTTTTGTTTGGTTCGTTAGCTGTTATATTTGAATTGGGCAAATTCTTTGCTTGGTACGAGTTTGGGGAGCGTTTAGCAAGGCACAATATTAGCGCTGCTTTTTCCGCTTTTATTTTCTATAGCATTTTAGCCATTATCTCCATTGGCGGTAGTATCGGTGGGATCAATAGTGCAACTAATACTGCGCAGAGCCACTTAGATGTACAAAACAATAAAAAGGCGACATTTGATTTTCAAATTGCGGCCATTGATAAACAGATTGCGCTTAATAATGTTGCAGCAGAAAAATACATTGAGTTAAATCGTATCGTCACTGGTGTTGCGCGTATTCAAAAAGAGAATACTGAATTACGTCAACAACAGTTAGCACTTGCGATTGAACGCGATAAACAACCTGTTGCAAGCCAAGGTTCAGTATTAGGGTTAATCGGTAGTGTGGCAACGGCATTAAATATTGAGACTAAGACTGCACAATTATCACTGGTCATATTTCTATCGGTATTATTAGATTTATTTGCCGCTTTTTTTGTGGGATTAATTGGCGAAGAGCTGCGTTTTACCCGTACCTTAAAATTGCAGCAAGTTGAACAAGATAAGCACTCGTTATCTGACCCCGACTTACTTGATAATACTACAAACCATAAAACGAGCACCTTGTCTCGCAGTGAAGAACTATTACAACAAGCCATTCCATTATTAAGTAGCGGTAGTGTGCGTTGTTCTAAAAAGGCATTATCCGACAAACTAACATTGAATGCTGAAGATACGGATCAAGTGTTTACTGCTTTATTAGCAAAGGGATTAATTAGGCAAAAACCGAATCGCCATTTTGTTTGGCAAGGTGAGGGTGGGCAAAATAGTAATAAACAAAGCGTATCTGAAAAATTACCATCGATGCTTGAACAGGCTGCTTAATCGGTAGCGTTATTTTTAAATAAACGTTACTAGGTTAAGGGTTAATAGGTTCAGGGTTAGTAGGATTTACTTATGCTTGTCAACGCAGTGAGGCTAGCTAATAAACATAAAGTCATCACATAATGATTGCTAATAACTGCTGTCATTCATTTGATTTTAACGATACTAGAGGACCTTTACCCTATTTAATCTATTTTAGGATAAAGGTTTTTTGCTTTGTTATTTAATCTATAACCTATAACTTCTGCAGTGCTTCAATAATATCCGAAGGTTCAGAACGAATACGGTAATCAAGGTCAACAAAACGCCATGTCACTTCACCGTCACTGTTAAGGATAAAGGTTGCGGGAATTGGAATGATATTAGCATTACCATTATTAATGGCTTCTAAGTCTAGTTGACGGTCATTACGCATATGATCCAACAAAAACTCTGGTACTTGCCATGCTACGCCATATTCAGCAGCCACTTTTGCATCTTGATCTGATAATACTGTAAATCCCATATTGTTTATTTCATCGGCAGTTAATGAACCATCGGGTATCTGTGGACTAATTGCGACTAAGGTTGCGCCTAATGCTTGAATGTCTGCTAATTGAGCCTGCAATGCTTTTAGTTGTAGATTGCAGTAAGGGCACCAACTGCCTCGATAAAAAGTGATCACAACAGGGCCTTTTATTAGTAAATCCGCTAGTGAAATAGATTTACCCTGTGCATCAGGAAGTTCAAAATTAGGCGCATTTTTACCCACATCGAGTGCATCTTTACCTTGCTGAAAAGATTTTGCTTGGGCAATAACCTGATCAACACCGGCCATAAAATCAGGATTACCTTTACGTCCAGCTTCTACTTTTGCTTCGGTTTGTTGTTTTAACGTTGTCATATTTTATTCCTGAGTGGTTGATATGGCGGCCTTGGTATTCCCAATTACATTGAGGTTATAATTACATTAAGGTTATATAGGCGTTATTGTTCCAAGTCTTAAGGTAACAGGCTGTAAGTTATCATGAATAACTCGTTAGTATTCGGATAAATTTTTTGTATTAAATCTTTAAGTGGTTGTAATTTCATTGCTTCTTGTTGAGCATGAAATTCATTAATATCCTCAAACTTTAATGGTGTCACTGATTCAATCTTTATATTACATACCTTTTGATCTGTTTCTAAGGTAAAGACTTCTACCTCAGAACCTACGACATAGTGACTCTCAGATTTATCGCGAATGGTAATGGTTTTTTCACCCGATGCGACAGATGGCGTTAAAAACTCAAAAAACGTAATTTTATTAGTTATCGGGATTGTCATTATTTATATCCAGTTTTGCGATGTCTTTGAAGGGCATAAATTGATTATTTTAAGTTAACCTTTAAACAGTTTTCTTATCTGCGACCAACGGCTAATGAGCATTGCCATAAAAATGAGGAAACACCCAAAAATTTGCCCTAATGTCATCACTTCTCCAAACCACAAAACAGCAAAAATAGCAGCCCATACCGGCTCTAAATTCATGATCACTGCTGCATGACTAACGGGTGTTAAGCTCATTGCATACATTTGAAGTAGGTAACGTAAACTGGTTGCGATTAAAGTACTGGCTAAAAACCAAAGGGTAATACTAAAGGTAATGCCTTGTGGCATTGCTTCAGTGAATAATGACATGATCAGTAATAAAACACCTGCACTGGTTAATTGAATACTGGTGATCACTAAAGCATGCATACGCATTAAAAAACGAGACAGTAGATTAAGCTGGAATGCGACACCGATAGCTGTACCTAAGAAATATAAGTGTGCAATTTCAAAGCTCATACCATTACTTAGTGCTAAAAAAATCAAGCCTGTTACGGCAACGGGTAGCGCAACCCAAATGCTAGTGGCGGGCCTATCACCAAACATAAAGCGTCCAATAATAGGAACAAAAACAACACCAAGACAGGTAATGAATGCGCCAACACCAAGATTAGAAGCTTGATCTAACCCTAATACCCAGCACATCATCGCCAAGCCCATAACGCCACCAATTAACATAATGGGTTTAACATCATTCCATTTCAGGTTTCGAAAATAGCGGGGGCCAATTAAGAACAATACAATGCCGCCAATTAAAAAACGCATGGAAACAAAAAATAGAGGTGTCATTCCCGCTAAGGCTTCTTTAGAAAAAATCCAACCAAGGCCTGCTAAAATAGTCACTAGTATTAAAATCAGTTCTGCTCTGAATGCAAATTTTTGTTGCAAAATGTACCCTTATTTTTAAGGTTGACTGTGTTTGAGTGTGGATAAGGAAGCACATTAGAGTAAACTATTTTTTGCAATAATTCAGTAATAAAAACACGGTTTTATTTTTTTAATTTACTAATGTAAATTCTGTAATGGAAGAATTGTTGCCAATTAAATCATTTAGTTAATTGGCAATAATCGTATTGAACTGTTTCGAATGTTACATTTTATGCAGCTTTATTTTGTACAAGGCAGAGATAAGCTATTAAAGTCCTCTGTCGCTTACCGTTTATGTTTTTGATGCTAATAACTCCGCCAATGCTGTGGGCAGTTTACTTCTCACTTTTTTAGTGAGGATTGTTTCATGTTTTTGCCAAAGAATACCAAGGTAAATGACTAATAAACCTAACGCCGTTAAGATAATTGGAAATAACCAACTGTCTTCAAAAATACTAAAGGCTAGGTGAGCTAAATAACCACTACTCCCTATTGCACCAAAGATAACAAATACACGACGAACTAATGTTACGCCTATAACAATCATCAATAAATTAATGCAAAGGTAAATAAATTTAGATAACTCACTATCGGAATACTGAAGTGACATTCCGCTCCAAAATGCAATCACGCCAAATAAATAGACCCAAAATGCATAGTCTGCTTTATTTCTCGCGCGAATATCGACCCAGAAAGCTAAACCAATCATCACTAATCCACTGATCATTGAAACTAGTTTTCTTAATTCCCAGTTAAAATCACCGCCTGTTAGCATTGCGGTAATATCCATTGATAGGTACCAAAGTGTCACTGCAATCGGCATCATTAAAAACGGATATTTATATTTCCAAGCTAAAATAATACCGACAACTAATGTGCCTAGCTCCATGTAAAGCCAGTGCCATTGAACATAACGATGGTAATCACGATAGACACTGTCGTCAGGCCAAAAGCCTAATGATTGTTGTAGCCCATAGATAGTTAAAGGAGTTAATGCGATCACAAAAGTAGCACATATTCCAGCGGGTATTGCATAACCTTTGGCTTTAAACTGATGAGTAAGTTTAAGACCTATCGCTGTGTATAATAAAGCGATTACAGTAATTCCTATGCCTCCGAAGGACTGCCAGCCTAAATTCATAAAAAGTGTCATGGCACCGATTGCGATCATGCCACCTACATAATAAAGCACATGAGTGAAATCGAATTTAGGCCCCGAGTGGGGTTGTTTATTGAGAAATTCAATTAACTTTTCTGATTGCTCAAAGGAAATTATATTTTCATTTACAGCATTTTTAAGATCTTGTTTTGTTAAGTTCAATCTAATCTCCCTTGTTGCTATATTTAGCCGTTATATTTTACTACCGTATTTCGCCGTCTATTTCGTTATTAAACTGTGCAGTGAGTTATCAGTTTATGCCTATTTGATCATTCTTGGATACAGAATCCTACCTTTGATTTTAAAGGCACATACTCCCATGAATTACTATAAAACTGAATGCTGCTAGATTTAAATTGGTTATAAAACTCAGTAAACCCAAGTTCGGTGATACTGCTTTAACAGCTCCATCTTAAATTCAATAAAACATTAACAGTAATACTGAGTTAATAACAAGGGCAATAAAAGAAAGTAATATCAGGGTGAGTTCTTTCAGGTACTTTTGATGAGTTGATTGTTATGGAGGCAGTAAGGAAATATATAAAGGGTTATCACTTTGACAATGAAAACCCTTTACGTTTTAAATGAAGTTACTTTTCTAATAATAACTTAACGGCTAATCCAATTAATACGACACCGGTTAAACGTTCCATTATTACTTGTGTTTTACCACCATCAAATCGTTTTTGCGCGGTAACAATCATGCGGCTGATGAATGCTTGCCAACACATTGCAATCGCAAAGTGAATAGCTGCCATTAGTAATGATTGCATAAATGCAGAATATTCAGGATTGATGAACTGTGGTAAAAAAGCCAGATAAAAGATAGCCGTTTTAGGATTTAAAACGTTTGAGAGTAAACCTTCTCTAAAACTTTTTGTTAATTTAAAGTTACCCTGTGCTGATAGCTTAGCAGGACCTTTAGTTGAAGCAAAGAAACTGTGTCTTAGTCCCTGAACTCCTAAATATAAAATATACAGTGCACCAATCATTTTTACTGCTTGGAACAACTGCGGTGATTGTGACAATACTAGTGAAATACCTACCGCAGACAAAGATGCATGAAAAAATAATCCTGTACATATACCCAGACTAGTAACAAAACCATCTTTTTCACCGCCACGACTAGTATTTCTAATCACCAAGGTAGTATCTAGGCCTGGTGTCATCGTTAAAATAGTAATCGCAATTAAAAACGCTTCAATGTGTAAAATAGGCATCAGTAGTCCGTTAATTGTTGTGGATTATAAAGACTCACATCTAAAGTGACTTGATGTGCTTCAGCAAGCTCATTAAGCTTATTTTCAAGGTGAGTTAAGTGGTTAATAGTTAATGTATTATTGTCTAATTGCCAAAGTTGGCGAGATCCTGCGTAATTAAAGTGTAAAATTTGCATCGCAGTGGGATCACCTTGCTGCGCAGCAGATTCTATTTTTTTCATACGTCGATTAATTCTATTTAAAGCTTGTTTTAAATGCCAAACATAAGTGACTTCGTGGAAATAGGCATGGCTTTTAAGTTTATTTAATATAAATAAAAGTGCCCCTGCAGTAACAATAACACCCAATAAATTCCAGTAAAAATGACTACCGTCGGGCGAAGGCATTAGTCGAATAAGTAATTGGCTAATACCTAAACTGCCAACAGTAAGCGTACCAATACAGGCAAAAATGACTTTGTTTAAGCGTTTACGATAGCGCTCTGGATCTATTTCAATAAGTTGCATTCTGGTTATATATTCCTTTAACAAAATGGGCAAACATGGTTATGAAATGTTAATCCTGAATGTGATGAGAGGGATTGACACTAATTACCAACATAGATTACTAACAATAGATTACTGGTATAGGTTATTAAGAGTGTGAATAATCGCTCATAGGTTATGTAATGTAAATAATTTATAGCCATTTATAGTCATTTATAGACAGTAATTTATAAGCAGTTATTCATTGAGCGCACTGTATTTATTGCGTTTTATTTATTGTTATGTGTTTATTGATATTTATTTCTATGCATTTATTGCTATGCACTTATTGATAGTAGCTTTCCATCCAGCTTTCTAAAATAAGGGCCGCAGATACACTATCTACTTTTCCTTTTTCAAGTGCTTTAAATCCGCCGCGTTCAAAAATAAATTCTTTAGCGCTTGCCGTTGTTAAACGTTCGTCTTGAAAAGCTATTTTTACACCAAAACGCCCATTTAAGCGATTGCCAAATTTTTTTGCTCTTTGTGTAATAGGTTGCTCGGTTCCATCCATGTTTAATGGTAATCCTACGACGACTAAATCCGGTGCCCAGTCTTTAATAACAGCTGCAACCGTATCCCAATTAGGAATACCATCATTTGCTTTAATGGCTGCTAGTGGTTGTGCAGTCGCAGTGATCATTTGCCCTGTTGCAACACCAATACTTTTTGTACCAAAGTCAAAACCTAATAAAGTACTTGGCACTTTAGGCTCGTTTGCTGAGGTGTTCTTTTCTTGTTCTGAATCGCTTACTGATGTCATTATGCGTGGCCTACGTCGCTACTTAATTGTGATGGGTCGACGCCTAAACGTTGTAAGGAAGTATTCCAACGTTGTTCGACCGGTGTGTTAAAAATAATGTCATTTTCACAATGAATGATTAACCATTGATTCTGGTTTATCTCTTCTTCTAATTGTCCCGAGTCCCAACTTGAATAGCCCAAGGCTACCATATAGTGCTCAGGTGCGTTATCTGTCCCTAAACTAGACAGGATCTTATTCGAGTTAGACATCATTAATTGTTCATTAAGCATAGTGCTTTGTGATATGTCAGATGTCGGGCTGTGTAATACAAAACCTCTGTCCATGTCTAATGGACCACCTAAAAAGACGGGGTCAATCAAAGGTGGGCTAGGTTCATGTTCAATGCTTTCTGCATTTTCTAATAACTCTTGTAACGTTAACTTAACCGGGTAGTTAATAATAAAGCCCATCGCACCTTGATCATCGTGCTCACATAAATAAACAACAGATTGCTTAAAGTATGGGTCTGTTAATGAAGGCATAGCGATTAAAAAATGATTCTTTAATGAACTTACGATTTCAGTTTGAGTATTATTTTCCAACTGTTTTTCTTGATCTGTTGGTAGGGGAACTGAATGTTCATCACTCATGTCAGAATCAGAAAAAGGGTTTTTAGTTTTATCTATTGTCATTTGATTCTCCATCAGGAATGAATATATGCCGGTCACTATTTAAGAGGCAAAAATCAGCAAGCCAAGAAGTGAATAGACTTTAGGTATTAAGACTTGTATTTACACCTACCAATACAGGATTAATCTAGTAAACCGCTCAAAAGATCATCATGTTAAGTCTTCTCTTGATTGGTCACATGTATATTACCCGCGGTAATCGCGGGTAATATATTCAATCGAATAGCGATCGTTTTGTTGGCCTTAAGTACAATATCTTTTAAGCGCCTTTGATACGTTTTTCAATTGCATCCATTAATTTGCCGCTGATATTCGTCCCATAAGCATTATCAATTTCTTGAATACAAGTTGGGCTAGTCACATTGATTTCTGTCACTTTGTCACCGATAACATCTAAGCCAACAAAAATGAGTCCTTTTTCTTTTAACTTTGGACCAATGGTATTAGCAATATGCCAATCAGACTCAGAAAGAGGTTGAGCAACACCAGTGCCGCCAGCCGCTAAATTACCACGTGTTTCACCTTTTGCAGGAATACGTGCTAATGCATAAGGCATTGGCTCACCATCAACAATCAGAATACGCTTATCACCGTCTTTAATTTCTGGAATAAAAGCTTGTGCCATACAGTAACGTTGCTGATGCTCTGTTAGTGTTTCAATGATCACGCCAACATTACTATCATTTTCTTTAATACGGAAAATAGAAGCGCCGCCCATACCGTCTAATGGCTTTAAAATTACATCTTTATGTTGTTGATGGAAAGCACGAATTTTTGCTGCACTTCTTGTCACTAAGGTGATCGGAGTGAATTCACTAAACCAAGCGGTGAATAGTTTTTCATTTGCATCACGTAAGCTTTGTGGTTTATTAACGATTAAACAACCTTCGTCTTCAGCACGCTCTAATAAATAAGTAGCGTAGATATATTCTGTGTCAAAAGGTGGATCTTTACGCATTAATACAGCATCAAGGTCTGAAAGAGGGTGATCTACTGCATCTTCTAATTGATAAAAATTGCCAGCTTCACGTTGTACCGTTAATTTTTTGCTGGTAGCAAAACAACGACCATTTTCTAGATATAAATCTTTCATTTCTAAATAATAAAGTTCCCAACCACGAGATTGAGCTTCTAATAACATTGCAAAGCTTGAGTCTTTTTTAATGTTGATGTCTGCGATGGGATCCATCACGATGCCAATTTTTATGGTCATATCTATTCCTGTCGTTAATCTATTAAGTAATAAAAGCTATGCTAAATCGCCAAAGCGACATTGCAATGCTGTGATTGCAGTTAATGCTGCTGTTTCTGTGCGTAATACGCGAGGGCCTAATAATGTTTCAGTAAAGTCCAAGTTTTCAGTGAGGCTTATCTCATCATCGCTTAAGCCTCCTTCAGGACCAATTAATAAACGCACATGTTTGATATCGTTGGGTAATGTATTAATTGAATATTTTGCGCGAGGATGCAAGGTTAATTTACAGCAATCAATCTCATATTCACACCATTGTGTTAAAGCTTGTGTTGTATGTATTGTTGGTACAATATTTCTACCCGATTGCTCGCAGGCTGCGATGGCTATTTTTTGCCACTGTTGTTGCTTTTTTGCCATCCGTTCTGCGTTAAGTTTTACACCACAACGTTCACTGATCAAGGGAGTTATTTCATTTACACCCAATTCGACTGCCTTTTGGATCACAAATTCCATGCGGTCACCACGTGAAATAACTTGCCCTAAATGTAAATGAAGCGGGCTTTCATTGTCAGTTTCTTGGGATGAAAGAATATTCGCTTGGCAAGTTCGTTTTTGGACTTCATGCAGTTGTGCTAAATACTGACCACCTTGACCATTAAATAAGGTAATACTATCGCCAACATTTAAACGTAACACGCGAATATGCTGAGTAGCGTCGTCTGATAATGTGATACAGGTGTTTTCGGTCAATGATTGCGGTTCATAAAAACGAGGGTTACGCATAAGGTTACTTTTGATTGAAAATAAAAGCTTAGTATAACGCGAAAATTTTTAATATCACTATTGCTAAAGACTGAATTATTACACTTAGTTAGCATAACTTATGTTAATCAGTGAGCATTGAGAGTCTTCCTGGGTAACGGGTATAAACTATTGCTAAAGGATATATTGAATTATTACTTCCTTAATATCAATTTAGGGCAACATATGGGATAATTTTTGCTTTTATTTTTGTGTGATGGTTCAGGAATTTAATATGTACAGTTCTAAGTTAAAAAGTATAACTACTGACGCTAAGCGTGGCGTTTATTTCATTGGTACCACCCCTCCCAAACATGATACTGACCTTGAACTTGTTTCTGGTATTGCCGATAAACTAGTAGGGCGATTAGAAGAAATTGATTACGATGGTTTTATCGTTTACGACATTCAAGATGAAACCTCTCGTATTGATAAACCGCGTCCTTTTCCATTTAGATATACGCATGATTCACGCTTATATTCAAAAATATTACACGATAAAGTCGGTAAGCCGGTGATCACTTATAAAAGTGTTTCACAACGCGATGAAGCTGACTTTTCACGCTGGTTGTCTGATGCTTGGCATCAGTTTTCAGTGCGGGATATCGTATTGGTAGGCTCGCCATCATCGGACGGTGAAATCAAACTATCGCTTTCTGATGCTTACAAAACCTTAGCGGCACATCCTCAAGAGTTTTACCTAGGCGGAGTGACAATTGCAGAGCGCCATGTTGCTAAAGGGGATGAGCATGTCCGTTTACGTGCTAAGCAAGATCAGGGCTGTGAATATTTTATTACACAAGCTGTTTATAATGCACAGGCCACCATTGATTTATTAACTCGCTATGCGAGTGAATGCCGACAACAGGGTGTACAACCTAAACGGGTAATTTTAACTTTTTCTCCTTGTGGCAGTGCTAAAACATTAGAATTTATCGAATGGTTGGGGATTTCCGTGCCGGAAGCGACGTCGTTGCGTATTCTTGAGTCAGAAAATCCACTCAAAGAGTCTTTGCAAATTAGTCGAAATAACTTCGAGCAAATTTTATTAGCGGTATTACCACTAAATATTCCATTAGGTTTAAATATAGAAAGTTTAACCAATCGCAAAGAAGAGATAGATGCTGCTATATTATTATTTAAACTTCTTAAAGCCACGTTGGATTTAAAACTGGCTGAATCACAACTATAAGTCGATGAAATAATGATCTTGTCAAAGGAACAACAAACAGAAATTACACGGATAGCAGTATTCGCTGGGCAAATTTTACATCAGCATGGTGCAGAAAGCCGTTTGATTGAACAAACGACCCAGCGTTTAGGCATTGCGCTTGGGGCAGAGAGTATAGAATTAGCGATTACTCCAGATGCAATTGTGATCACTAGCTTGGTTGAGGGGCATTGTGTAACAACCACAAGGCGTTGCGGCGACCGTGGCATTAATATGCAAATGGTTTGTGAAGTACAGCGTATTTGTGTGATGTTAGAAAAACAGCTAATTGATATAAAAGAAGTCAAAAAACGATTGCACCGTTTAAAACCTTATAAATACAATCGCTGGTTAGTGGTATTAATGATTGGTTTTTCATGTGCCAGTTTTAGTCATTTCTTTGGTGGTGATCGCGCTGTTTATTGGACTACTTTTATTGCATCCAGTTGCGCAATGGTAATACGTCAAGAACTTGGCCATCGTCAGCATAACCCTTTTGTTAACTTTGCTTTAACCGCTTTTGTTGCGACTACCATTACTTGTTTAGCCTCAGTTTTTGAAATAGGTGAAAACCCGAAAATTGCGATGGCAGCGAGTGTATTATTACTGGTTCCTGGTTTTCCTTTGATTAATGCAGTGTCAGATATGCTTAAAGGTTACGTGAATATGGGTATTGCACGTTGGGTGTTTTCAACATTATTAGCGGTCAGTGTATCGATTGGTATTGTTGCTGCGATAGAATTAACAGGCGTTTCAGGGTGGGCACTATAATGATGGCATTTTTTGATCTTTTCATCTTATTTTTAACCGATGCTTGGTTTGCTTGGATACCTGCAGTGGGTTTTGCCATGGTGTTTAATGTGCCGCGTAAAATGTTAGTTTATTGTGCCGCAGGTGGTGCATTTGCACATAGTTTGCGCTTTTTATTAATGCACTTTAGTTTACCGATTGAGTGGGCAACATTTGTTGCATCTGCAAGTATGGGATTTTTAGGTTTGTATTGGTCGCGTAAACACCTGATCCCTCGTCCTGTTTTTACCGTTGCTTCTGTTATTCCAATGATTCCTGGTAGTTATGCTTTTACTGCGATGATTGGTTTAGTGGAGATCAATACCAGTGGTTATAGCTTAGAGATCATGCGTGTAGTGATGGAAAATGGTTTACGTACTTTGTTTATCTTAACGGCATTAAGTTTTGGTTTAGCTATTCCATCTATTTTAATTTATCGCGGTCGTCCAATTATTTAATCATAATTTAATACTAACAGTGAGCATATAATTGCAAGGATTAGTTTAATCGCAAAAAATAGGTAAGTGGATCAGCGAATATTACGCTAGATTGGTCTAAGGAATACTGTACACTGTGCGAAAAATACTAAGTACATAAAGTGTGCAGAACAAAGTGTGTGGAATAAAAAAGGTCCAATATGTCAGATAAATTTTTCTTTAAAGGTAAAAAAGAGAAAAAACCAAAACATTCAAGTTATGGTTTTAATACAAAGCGTGCAGTAAAAATAGGTACAGAAGAGCTACCTTTACAGGTTGTTGTTAATACTGATGCCCGTGCTGAAGAAGTACAAGCACTAGCTGAAGAACATAACTTAGTTATCGCTATTACCGTTGATGCTGAACAAGCTGAGAATACTACCGAATTAGATGTGTTGATTAATAAACCAGTCACTACTCGTTTTGAAAAAATGCCTGCTCGTAACGAACCTTGTGTTTGTGGTAGTGGTAAAAAATATAAAAAGTGCTGTGGTTAATTGGTACTATTAATTTATTAAAGAGTTAATAGAACAAGCGTAAAGCAGACATTAAAAAGCCCCGATAGAGTAATATTTATCGGGGCTTTTTTGTGGCTGCTATTTTATATTTTTGTATTGGTTATCTTAATAAGAGCAACCTTAATCAGTCATCACTTATTTTAACCTTGCTCTAACAAACGTCTTAAATCAATCAGTGCTGCATTTGCACGAGAAACATAGTTTGCCATGACCAAGGAGTGGTTTGCTAGGAAACCGAAACCATTACCATTTAATACCATTGGGCTCCAGACCGCTTGTTGAGTTGCTTCCAAATCACGAATAATTTGTTTTAAACTAACCTGTGCATTTTTCTTTTCGAGCACATCTTGAAAGTCAATTTCTACTGCTTTTAAAAAATGCAGAATAGCCCACGTTGAACCGCGGCTCTGATAAAAAACATCATCAATCTTAAACCAATTTGTTTTGATCTCAATTTCGTCAGCACTGGCCGTTGATTGTTTTGCTGAAGTATCACCTGCTAGGTTCGTATCAAATATATCATTACCGACACTAGCGCTTAAGTTTTGTGAAATGGAGCCTAATCGTTTTTCAATCTCACGTAACCAATCACTTAGATTATCCGCACGCGTATAAAATTGCGCTTCTGTTTGGTCTGTTGCAGAGAGGCGAGCACGATAGCGTTTGAAGGCCTTAATTGCATCTTTATATTCACTTTCTGCGCTAGGTAAAACCCAGTTAGTATGTGAAATATTCATTTTATTCTGTGCTATTTCTAAATCTTTATCACCCGTCGATTGTGATTGTGAACGACTGAAGTCTAAACGCATCACCAATGCTAAATCTCGAACTTGCTCTAATACACCGTACTCAAAGGCAGGCATATTATCCATAAAAAATCCTGGTGGAGTGACATCGTTAGATAGGAAACCACCGCGTTTATCTACTAACCAACTAGTTACATCAATAAGCGTTGTTGTGGTTGCATAACCAGGTACTATTTCACTATTGGATGCAGTTGCTGCTTCTTGTGTTTTTGCTTTTACATCAAATGTTGATGGCATCCAGCCAGACCAAATAGACATTATCCATAATAAGAAAACAATGATCAGCAGTATTGGAATGATGCTTTTTTTAGTTAAAGTAGCCATGATCTATTCCTTAATATCATGTTGAATGGGTATTAACTTTACCATAACCCTATTTGTTATTTCACCTCAATTATCGTTAATGGGAGTGTAAAATCATAAAGTTATAAATATTATTCTATTTCGTTATTTTTCATGTTGATTGGTGCGTTTAGTTGTGTAGATTTTAAAGAAAATATTGTCGTCATTGCTCGAATACAAATAATGAATACTTATAAATAGTTGGCGCTAGGGTTAAGTGTTAACGGACAAAAAGATTAAAAAATTAATGGAAAAATTTATAAATATATTGGTATTCACCTGATTACCTATCAATAAGGTCATTTCAGAAGAAGATAGTAATTAAATAGATGAATTTTAAAACGTAAGTGATAAACTCATGCTCAATATGTAAAAATTTGGAAAATAAATGAAAATTTCAATGATAGTAGCCATGGCGAATCATCGTGTAATTGGTTTAGACAACAAAATGCCATGGCATTTGCCAGCAGATTTACAATATTTCAAAAAGACAACACTAGGAAAACCGGTGATAATGGGACGAAAAACCTATGATTCAATAGGTAGAGCATTACCAGGGCGTTTAAATATTGTTGTTTCTCGTGATGATAGTTTAGAGATTACTGGTGTAACCTGCGTGACTTCGGTTGAACAAGCATTATTAGCTGCTAAAGGTGTTGCAGAAGTGATGATTATTGGTGGAGCAACTATATATGAACACTTTTTACCGGTCGCTAATCGCCTGTATCTAACATTTATTGATTTGGAAACTAAAGGTGATACGCACTTTCCTGATTACCTAACTCAAGGTGAATGGGAAAAAGTAAGTAGTGAACATTATTTAGCAGATGAAAAGAATGCGCACAATTTAGAGTTTGTAACCTTAGACCGAGTAAACTAAGCGTTAATTAACCGTATGCAGGGCAGGATAATGAAAATAGTTTCTTATCTTGCCAGCGTATCATGGTAAGACTGTTTCCCCACACACACCCCGTATCTAATGCATATAAGTTTTGTTGATTTGTTTGGCCTAATAATGCTGCCCAGTGACCAAATAAGATAGGCTGATTATGATCTCTTGGCGTTATTTCGAACCAAGGTTTTAATACACTACTATCTGTTTCCGCTGGTGATAGTTTGTTATAGAACTCTAGCTCACCATCTAATGTGCAATAACGCATACGAGTGAACACATTGATAATGTAGCGTATACGCTCAATACCTGACAGTGACGCTTGCCATTTAGTAGGATGGTTACCGTACATATTTTTAAGCAGTGATTGGTAATCTTCACCATGCAATTGTTGTTCAACTTCTTTGGCAAATTGTTTTGCTTGTGGGATTGTCCAAGAAGGCAATATACCCGCATGAACCATAATAAACTTATGTTCAGGATGTTCTAATAATAAAGGTTGCTTACGTAACCATGTTAGAAGTTGTTGACTGTCTTCCGCTTCTAAAATAGGGGATATTTTGTCTTTTTCCTTGGCTTTATGAATGCCTAAAGACGTCGCTAATAAGTGCAAATCATGATTACCTAGAATCACTTTTGCCTTTAGCTTTTTAAGGTAGCGTAATGTTTGTAATGACTTAGGGCCACGAGCGACTAAATCGCCAGCAACCCATAATTCATCATTTTTTGGATCAAAATTGGCCAAAGATAGAAGCTGCATCAATTCGTCATAACAACCTTGAATGTCACCTACTATATAAGTTGCCATTGTTATTTGATCCTATTAAAAAATGTTATTGAGGTTTAATCTTCTTTTTGTAAACGATCATAAACATAGTTTGCAACACGCACATACTCTTCAACAGAGATGTTTTCTGCACGGTGGCCAATATTAATGCCAAGATCAGTTAATTCTTCAGCAGTTAATAAATCTCTCCAACCATTACGTACTGTTTTACGGCGTTGGTTAAAGGCCATTGAACAAACTTGGTTTAATACTTTCATGCTTTTGGCAACAAAAGGCGGCGTATCATAAGGCTCTAACCTTACTACTGCTGAGTCAACTTTAGGTGCGGGTTTAAAAGCCGTCGGTGGTACTTCTAATACTGGAATTACATTACAGTAATATTGCGCCATTACACTTAAACGTCCGTAAGCTTTACAGTCTGGACCTGCACATAAACGATTGACAACTTCTTTTTGCAACATGAAATGCATGTCAGAAATTTTGTCTGCAAACTCAAATAAGTGAAACATTAAAGGCGTTGAAATGTTGTATGGTAAGTTACCAAACACACGTAATTGTTTGTCACCTTGGACTAATTGCCCAAAGTCAAAACGCATGGCATCTGCTTGGGTTATTTTTAATTTATCACGTAACGTTGGATGTTGCTCTAAACGTGCCGCTAAATCACGGTCTAATTCAACTACATTTAAGCAGTTTACTTTACGTGCCACAGGCTCTGTTAATGCGCCTAAACCGGGGCCAATTTCTACAATATTATCGTCAGGTTGTGGTGCGATTGCAGCTACAATTGAGTCGATGATGTAATCGTCGTGTAAGAAGTTTTGTCCAAATCGTTTACGAGCGGTATGGCCTAGGTGGGTTTTATCATTCATTTTATTCATTAACCTTGTTGATGTTACTTTGGACCATGGTGATAGCCTCGTTGACTGCACATAATAAACTACCTGAGTCAGCTTTTCCTGTTCCTGCTAAATCTAATGCGGTGCCATGGTCAACCGATGTACGTATAAATGGTAAACCTAATGTGATATTAACGGAGCGACCAAAACCTTTATATTTTAAAACAGGTAGGCCTTGGTCGTGATACATAGCTAATACCGCATCGGCATGTTGTAAGTATTTATCTTGAAATAAAGTATCAGCAGGCAGTGGGCCTACTAACTGAATTCCTTGTGCTCGAAGGTTGTCTAGTGCAGGTTCAATGGTATCTATTTCTTCTCTGCCCATATGACCTCCTTCTCCTGCGTGTGGGTTTAATCCACAGACATAGATAGTAGGCTGTTTAATGCCGTATTTTTCTTTTAACTCAGCATTTAAAATGGTAATAATATTTGCTAATAGAGGTTCTGTAATCGTGCTGGGCACAGCTGAAAGTGGTAAATGCGTAGTTGCTAAGGCAACACGTAAACCCGTTGTAGCAAGCATCATCACCACTAAATCCACGTTAGCTTGCTCAGCAAAAAATTCAGTATGGCCGCTAAAAGTAACGCCGGCATCATTAATAATGCCTTTATGTACTGGTGCTGTCACTACCGCAGAAAACTCACCACTTAAACAACCTTGGCTTGCAAAACGTAAGGTTTCTAAAACATATTCACCATTGCGAGCATCGAGTTGCCCCATCTGTACGGGGACGTCAGTCGCAATGTGGGCTACGGTTAATTGACCTAAAGTCGGTGTCGCTTGAGGTTGTGCAGCATCATATTCAATAAAATCGATTTTTTTATTTAAATGCTGTGCACGCTCTTTTAGTAGTGTTAAGTCAGCACAAATAACTAATTCAACCGGCCAAGTCTGTTCTGCTAATTGTAAAACTAAATCAGGACCGACGCCGCTTGGTTCACCAGCAGTGACAACAATACGAGGTAACATTATTCTTCCTCAATAATATAAGCAGGATTATTAATTTTAATATACGCTTCTTGGCGTATTTCATTTAACCAAGCGTAAGCTTCAGCAGGAAAGCGTTGTCTAAATAACATGCTATAAGCTTTTTGTTTAGTGGCACTCTCTGTCGTATCAGATTCGCGCTTATCAAGCACCTGAAGAATATGCCAGCCATGCATTGTATGGAAAGGCTGACTGATTTCACCGATTGCTTGTGATTGTGCTAAATCACGAAATTCAGGTACATACATGTTCGGATCAGCCCAACCTAGTTCACCACCTTTTACGGCAGAGCCTGGATCTTGAGAATACTCTTTGGCTAATTCATCAAAGGTTTTTGTACCTGATAATATTTGCTGACGTAAAGTTGATAACAATAATTTGGCTTTTTCATCACTCAAGATAATAGTGGGCTTAACCAGAATATGACGTGCATTCACTTCTTCCGTGATCACGTTATCATTGCCTTTTTTATCTAATACTTGAATGATATGTACTCCCATTCTGGTATTGAAAGGACCAATGATATCGCCTTTTTTATTGCTCTCTTGTAGGTTATCTACAAATAAACTTGGAATTGAATCTAGTTTACGCCACCCCCAATCACCACCTTCTAAGGCTTTTGGACCTTCAGAATTAGCAATTGCTAATTGTTTGATATCTGCACCGTTTTCTATTTTTTCTACTAACGAGTTTGCTTCATCGGTTACTGCGATTCGTTTTTCTTCAGAAGCTTCCGGTGATAACTTAAGTAGAATGTGTGCAAAATGAAATTCAGTGGTTTGCTCACCTTGTTCTTTAATACGGTCGACTACTTGTTGAATTTCTTGATCGGAAATGTTGATACGGCGACGAACCTGCACTTGACGTACTTCATTAATAGTCAGTTCGTCACGAATGTTAGCAACGAATGCCTTATAATTAGTACCCGATGCTTCTATATCGGCACGTAGTTCGTTTAATGTTTTATTTTGCTTTTTCGCCATTTCGGTAATGGTTTGATCAAGTTGTGCATCACTGATACGCAAGCCTATACGTTCTGCAATTTGTAACTGTAATTTATCACTGATTAATTTATCAAGAATTTGCTTATCAATATTTTTTGGATCCGGTAATGTTTGACCACTATCTTGATAGCGTGTGATTAAGTCACGCTTAAGGTTGCTCATATCACTGCTTAAAATCAGTTCTTTGTTCACTACTGCTTCAATCTTATCTAGTTGTACTTCCGCAGCCGTTGCCAATTGAGGTAAAGTACTTGCTAAGACCAATACACTTAAAAATCGTTTTGTTAATTTCATTTTTTACCCATTACTTTAAATAAAATGGACGACCGTAGTCGAATAAACCATCTTCACTATCTGAATAACCGACACCACCTAACCCCATTAATTCAATTGTTAAGTTGATGCTGTTCTCTGTTTCCATATCATCGTTAAAATCAGATTCTGTTCCATAATAAGATTGCATATGTTTATCGTAGCTTAAACCAAGAGCCCAACAACAAGATTGATACTTGATACCTATGATACTTTCATAACTATTTTCAAATTCAAGATCATAATAATAACTTGCATAGGCTGACCATTGCGTGTTGATTGACCAGTTTACTTTACTGCCAACTTGGTTAACAATTTCATCCCACTCCGCATCTTCATCTTCTTTATAATAACGGTAGCTTAATTGCATAAAAGTATTGTAAGCCCAACGTTTCTCAAGCGTAGTATTAGCACGTTTAAGAAGGTTTTCATCACTGTCCCACTCTATCCCTGCATGAAGGAAATAATCATTTTCAAAGTTAACATCAAACTCAGCAATAATTGAAGAACGGCTGACAGATTGGCTGTCATCATCGTCATCGGTTGGTAATACGGTACGAGATTTCGATAAATAATAATTTTGCCCAATAGCAAAGCGTAATTTTTCTTCACCTTGTTCATTTAAGAAGCTACTTGAAACACCCACAGTGATCTGGTTTGCTTCGGCAATACGGTCATAACCAGAATAACGATTATCTCGAAATAAGCCGTAATAATCCTGTTGTAATGTTGTTGTATCGTATAAACCAATATCTGATTGATTTTGGTATGGCACATATAAATACTGCATTTGCGGCACTAATGTTTGTCGGTAACTATTACCAAAGACTGAAAAGTCGCGTTCTAAGTTGATACCTGAATGTATTTTAAATGACGGAAGGTAGCGCACAACAGATTCATCTAATTCATCATACCAACTGTATTTTGTTGCGTTATCTAAGTCCTGTTGATAGACGCTAAGCATGTACTTTAGTTCAGTATTGATAAAGATAGAGTCGTAATAAAGAGGTAAAGATAACTTCGGTTCAGCATGAATACGCGTACCGGTATATACATCACTGTCACTGTGTTCAAAGCGCGTGACTTCTGAGTACCAATCAAATTGTAGGCTTTTCCAGTTGAGCGGCTGGTAAGCACTTATGGCTAATTTAGGTAATACAATGTGTGGTGTATCGTCATCGCCTAATATTTGGAAATCGCGTACTTCCAGTTCACTATTCCAATTACTTTTTGTATAACTTAATTTAGCAGTTTGTAATAATTGGTTATCTGTACTGGTACCGTACTCGGTATCAATATCGGTGAAATAATAATCATCACTGACTTTGTTGTAATCTGCAGTAAACGCCCAATCTTGGGAAATATTCACGTGATGCTCAAAATGAAATAAATAGCGCTCTCCAATTAAATCGCCATCATCGTCTTCACGTATTCTATCGTCGCCAAGATATTCTGTTTGAATTTGACCTGAACCAATATCAAACAAATAACGATATTCAGTAGCAACTAATAGACCCCGGTTTTCCATATAAGTCGGTGTGATCGTTGCGTCTTGATTGGATGTTAAATTCAGGTACAAAGGCTGGCTGTAAGAAAAACCATTAACTGATGAAAACTCATATTTTGGAAATAAAAGCCCGGTCTTTCGTGTGTCGGATAAAGGGTAGCTGATATAAGGGAAGTAAAACACAGGCACATCTTTTATTCTTAATACCGCATTATAAGCTGTCCCCATATCATTTTCTTTATCAATGTATAGGGTCGAAGAGTCGATACTCCAAGTAATATCCCCTGGTGGACACGCTGTGTAACTAGACGAATTTAACTCATAAAAACCTTGGCCATTATCATACACACGATCTGCATTACCACGACCCGACTGACCATGGAATTGATACTGGGTTTGTAATAACGAGGCTTCATCAGTTTTAAAGTTAGTATCGATTTGGTCGGCTAACAGGGTGATTTGCCCATCGACGTAGCGCGCATTGCCTATTGCATTTGCTTGCTCAGTATTGCGGTTATAAATTAATCGGTCTGCATCTAGACTCTTTTCGCCTTGAACCACGTTGACATCACCTTGATAAATGATTTCGCCATTAATACCTCGTAATGAATTGGCATTGATGCTGATTGGAATTTGGTTTTTATCAAGATTGCTATTACGAGTTGTTACCGGAGGGACTTGGCTATAACACTGCTTAAAGAATACTTGTACGTCACGTGGCGCTGATTTTTCTTCTAAGCTGGCAATCTTAGTTGTTGCATTGCTCTTGGTGCTAACACTACTATCTGTATTACTTTGCGTTCCAGAAGTGTTTTTATTTTCAATTTCCTGTGCAACCGCACTAGCAACTGGAGATAAGACAAATAATAAGGGGATTAGTTTTAACATTAATAACTCACTACAAGGGCTTAGAAAGAAAAAGGAGACGCTAAGCAGAAACAACAATATAACCCCTTATAATAAAGTAATCTTTTGCTGTCTCCAATCTTTGATTGGCTAATACACGAGTATTTTGGCTATTTATTACAAATAATTGGTAAATCTTCACATAGTTAGTCAAAATAATAGAAAAATTCAATATTTTCTTAATTTTAAAGGTAATGATTAATTATGCGCATATGGGGCAAGTTATTAGGTGGTTTTTTTGGATTTATGTTTGGTCATTTCTTTGGCCTGCTGTTAGGCGTTTGGTTAGGGCATCGTTTTGATGTGGCCGTAGGGCGTAACTTTAATATGCGTGATGGCATGTTAGGTGGACGAACCAACAGTGCGGATAAACAAAAAGCATTTTTTGAGACTGCTTTTTCGGTGATGGGACACGTTGCCAAAGCAAAGGGGCAAGTCACTCAAACCGATATTCAAGTCGCCAATGCCTATATGGACCAAATGAATTTGCACGGTGATGCAAGATCGCAAGCTCAACATGCCTTCAATAATGGTAAAAGTGCTGACTTTGCACTAGTAGAAACATTGCAAGAATTTGTTCGTAAATTGCACGGCGAGCGGAATGTACTGCAAATGTTTTTGGCCATTCAAGTGCAAGTTGCTTATTCAGATGGTGTGATTGATGATAACGAAAAAGCCTTGCTGTATACCATTGCTGAAAATTTAAACTTCTCTCGTTTTGAACTAGACCGCTTGATTCAAATGATTCAGGGGCAGCAACACTTCCATCAAGGTAAGCAGGGTGGTCAGCAATACAATAAAGCGGAAGTTGAAGATGATGCTTATCAAGTCTTAGGGGTTGAAAGTACCGCTACGGATAAAGAAGTGAAACGAGCTTATCGTAAGTTAATGAGTCAAAACCATCCTGATAAACTAGCTTCAAAGGGGCTGCCGGAAGAAATGATGGAATTAGCTAAAGAGAAAACGCAAGATATTCAAAAAGCCTATGAAGTACTGCGAAGCAGCCGAGGTTTTAAATAACATGCTATCGGTAATAAAACGCTATAGTTTACAGCTAGTATTTACTATTAGCTTATTATTAGGTTTACAGTTACCGAATTTTTTACAGCAATACGAATTACGTTTGCAGGGCCATTTTGCTGAGGCAAAAATGCAACTGGGTAAGTTTCAGTCATTAGCGGATCAATATTTTCAAGGTGACTTGCAAGCACTTATTGCACAACATAAAAGTAGTGATGTGCGAGTATTCAAAGATGAAGCCCTGTTAATTGAATCACATTATTTACGTGTACAACAATTACAGCAACAAATAGATATTCTTGACCAGCCTATATGGTATCGACTGTGGTCATTAAGCCAACAAATAAAACAGCCTATTGTTAAAGAGGCTTGGTTTGGCTATCAAGCTAATATTATACTTAATCAACAGGCTATTTTAGTGGGAGTCGTGGTAGCTGTGTTGATGATGTTATGCCTTGAGATATTGCTAGGATTAAGCAAGTATTGTTGTTGTCGTATTTTTTCTTATGTTAAACAAAAGCCGAAAAAACCAAAGAGAAAAATTGGCTTATAAGCCAGAGAGCATATTGTAGGAGCTGCAATAAATCTATTCTATTAATCATCAGTCATGAATAATCAATAATCAACCTGTCATCAATTATTAACCGAACAATTCTCGAGGATTCCTTCTCTCTTTGTCTTCCTGTCTGCAAAAGGTTTCTATAAAAAGTAGCCACATAAAGCGACGCTAGAATAATTAATTCACTCATATAACATTTTAGTTTTGCATCTGTCGTGGTGCTTCTCTATTATTGCCTATTTATTATTTTAGTAATCAATTACGGTGTTTCACCGAATAGACCTTAAATCGGAGCTCAATACATGTCTACATTTTCACTTGCGTTTGGTACTGCGACTAAAAACCGTGACCAAAAAATCATTGAAGCATTTTTTCCAAACCCAATTTTAAATCCAAACGAAGATCTAGTTGCAACTATTGGTGCAATTGCTGGTTATGAAGGTGGCAATCAAGTTATCGAAATTAAACCAGCTGTTGCTGAGCAACTGGCTGCCGCTTTTAATGGTGAAGACGATGCTGATAATGCAGATTTTGCAGTTGCTGCAGCTAAATCAAAACAAACATTAGTGTTAGTTATTTTAGCCACTGACGAAGCACCACAGAGTGTCGCTGAAGGTTACTTGAAACTGCAACTTATCTCGCATCGTTTAGTTAAACCGCACGGCGTAGTGTTAGACGGTATCTTTGGTTTATTGCACAATATCGCATGGACAAACAAAGGTGCTATCGACTTACCTGAGCTTAAAGAACGTCAAATGAAAGCGCGCTTAAAAGGCAAAACGATCATTGTAGATTGTGTTGATAAATTCCCTAAAATGGTTGATTACGTGGTGCCGGCGGGCGTGCGTATTGCTGATACTTCACGTGTTCGTTTAGGTGCTCACGTTGGTGAAGGTACAACAGTCATGCATGAAGGTTTCATTAACTTCAATGCTGGTACAGCGGGTGTTAGCATGGTTGAAGGTCGTATTTCAGCGGGTGTTATGGTTGGTGAAGGAAGTGACATCGGTGGTGGCGCTTCTATTATGGGCACTCTGTCTGGCGGTGGTAAAATGGTTGTAGCTATTGGCGAAAATAGCTTATTAGGTGCTAATGCAGGCTTAGGCTTCCCACTGGGTAACCGTTGTACTATTGAATCTGGTTTATACGTTACAGCGGGTTCTAAAGTTAAAATGTTAGATAACGAAGGTAATGACGCTGGATTTGTTAAAGCACGTGATTTAGCAAATAAAGATGACTTATTATTCCGTCGTAATTCAACGACAGGTCAAATTGAATGTCTAGTTAATAAAAGTGCAGTAGAATTAAACAGCATGTTGCATTCTAACTAATACTCTAACTAATATTCTAAGTATTATTTTAGGTAATATTTGAATGTGCATTTAATCATTGAGGCTACTATTTAGTAGCCTTTTTTATGGTCGTCTATTTTTATAGTTTTTTATTTTTGCCTACCTACTTTTAAACCTATCTATTTTTATATCGTTGTATTCCTCTTTATAAACTGCAACCACTGTTAAATAGAGTTTGCTGCTTTAGTGCCTTAAAGCGTCACATGATTGTCATGCTGGGGCTATACCATGCTTGGTAAGCAAAGCGCTAGGGGAAGTGCAAATGTCAATCAATAATAATACGTCATTCACATTGAATGTGGACTTTAAAAATAAACTGATCAAACTCAAGGCAACCTTGAGTCGAGTCTTTGATATTCAGTTACCGATTGATAAATTAGTACATGATTCTGTGTATAGGCTAAATGTTTTTGATGAATTACTGAGCCTAGGTAATGAGCAAGTTACGGCACAAGTAAAATCATTGCAGCAAACTGCTGTGTATATTGAGCCAGCAACTGGGAATGTAAGTAAGCAAGAAACAACAGTTAAACTCAATAACCAGCGTATTAAACACGCTAATACGATAAGAGAGCATACTTTTAATAAATCTTCTTTCGTTATTTTACTGCTGGCGAGTATCATATTTATCTTTATCGTTTTATTACAGACAAATATACTGCAAGTAACTGTTTCGGCAGAGCCTAATTCAATTCAACATTATTCCCCAAATATTTCAGATAGCTTATTAGCTGAAGCATCGCCTGTTGTTAAGTTAGCGAAAACTATTCAATTACCCGTTGATAATGCGATGTTGACTATGCGTTTACATGGCTCAAATACCATAGGGGAGCACCTTGCACCTGCTTTATTAACTGCCTATTTAAAAACAATGGGGGTCTCTGAAATGCGTTGGCTAAAGGGGCATTCAGCGGTGGAACGTCAATTACAATATACTCATAACAACAAAGCCTATGAGATTGAACTGCAAGCTCACGGGTCATCAACTGCATTTACAGACTTAGCAAATGGGGGGGCCGATTTGGCCATTTCATCGCGAAAAATTAAAGACAGCGAAGTGGCCTTATTAAAGGCGCAGTATGGCAACCTTGGTTTAGCTGGTAGCGAAGTAATCATCAGTCTAGATGGCGTTGCTATCATTATAAATAAGAACAATCCACTTAACTCTCTCACCTTATTACAGTTAGCAAATATTTTTTCAGGTGAAATTAATAACTGGAAGCAGTTAGGCGGCGAGGACTTAAGTATTAATGTTTATGCGCGAGATATAAATTCAGGTACCTGGGATAGTTTTAAAAATTTAGTCTTTGGTGACAGAGATAGCATCTTATCGCCGAATGCGAGTCGTTATCAATCTAGTAGTAAGCTGTCTGACTTAATTGCAAAGGATAAGGCCGGTATTGGTTTTATAGGATTACCCTATATTAATAACAGTAAGGCAATCTCGATAGCGGCATCTGTAACTTCCCCGCCTATTTATCCAACACAATTTACGGTGAGTACAGAGGATTATCCTTTAAGCAGACGTTTGTATCTGTATGTTCCTGCTTCTAGCAGTGAATTTATTAAACGTTTTACACATTTTGTGACTTCGGCAGCGGGGCAAAAAATTGTTGAGCAGGTAGGCCTCGTTTCTCAAAATATTCAATTACAAGGTATTTACCCTAATAAACAAGCGCCACAAATTTATAATGATTATGGTGAGATAGCGCAGCGCCTTTCCCTGAATTTTCGCTTTCAACAGGGTAGTAATCAATTAGATAGCAAAGGTAAAGAGGATTTATTGAGGGTCGTTGAATACATACGACAGCATGCTGGCCTTCGGTTGGTTTTGATGGGTTTTTCCGATCCCTCTGAAGAGCAAAATAAGCAATATCAGTTATCGTTAAAGCGTGCCCAGATAGTAGAGGGAGAGTTACAAGCTCGAGGCTTAAATATTACTGCGGTGGAAGGGTTTGGTTCACAATTGCCTATCGCTTCAACAAAAACGGTCATCGGTCGTAGTAAAAATAGGCGTGTCGAGGTATGGGTTTTTTAAGTTAATTTTTATAAAAGGTATGCGATGAGTATTTTATTAAAAAAATCACAATATTTGATGACATTATTCAGTGATTTAAGTTATCAAGATAATGTAATCATTAATAAAAATATTAACGACACTGTTTATCTTTTAAAAGTTGCTTCTACAAAAACTCGACAATTAATGGCGGAGCAAAATGTGCCCATAGAGGATCTATTAGCAGATAAGTGTTTACCATTAACACGTTTCTATTTGTCAGATGAGCAAACTCAAATTGCTTACTTTTTAAATAGTGAGCGTTTAGCTTTATTTTTTAGCGCATTACCTATGGCAGAAGCAACTATCTTTCAACAATATGTAATACGCGCAAAAAATTCCTTAATTTTACCTGAACGGCAGCTACAGCAATCTTCTGGAGTAGGGGATGTTACGTCTTTTTCACTAACTTCTGACGAATATGATGAAGGTTATCAACAATTAACTTATCTACAGTCTTTACAAAATTTAATAAAGGTGGTGAATGTTGAAACTGAAGTTGGTTATAAGGGGTTGTTTTACTCTTTACAGAGTTTGAAAAATTCTAGTGAAGAAGTTGATACAAGGCTTCTTGTGTATTCTGAATATCAAGAGAACTTATTATTTTACTGTGAGTTGTCGCCATTATGGCAATTAAAAGCACAACAGTTATTTGCAGAGCAAGCGGTTATCTGACGATTCAGTCATATTAATTTTATTGATTCTGAGAACAATAAAAAGCCCGTTGCGTAGTGCTACACAACGGGCTTTATTGTTAATACTATCGAGTCATTAAAGCGTTTTTATTCGGCTTCTTTTTTAGTGTCGACCTTTTTCTTTTTATCTTCATTAGGCAGGTATTTATAAATATATAAACCACTTAATAAGGTAAAGACTAAAGTCGCCCCTAACAATCCAAATACTTTAAAGTTAACCCAAACTTCTTGCTCTAGGCTAAATGCAACATAGATATTGAGTAACCCTAAGGCCAAGAAAAAGACTGCCCAAGCGATGTTTAACGTTGACCATACTTTTTCCGGTAAAGTAATTTCTTTACCTAGCATCTGTTTAAGAATTGGTTTTTTAAAGATAAATTGGCTAGCTAATAATGCAATGGTAAATAACACATACACCACGGTGACTTTCCATTTAATGAATACATCATCATGCAAAATTAGCGTCAATGTTCCAAACACCAACACCATTAAGAAAGTGATGATATGCATTTTTTCAGCTTTGCCGTGCTTAAAGTAATTGTAAGCTAACAATAAGCCCGTTGTTACAATTAATGATCCCGTTGCGGCATAAATGTCGACCATTTTATACACGGCAAAAAAGATAATTAAAGGAATAAACTCAAAAAATTGTTTCATGACACTCTCTTCTTTAAAAAATTAAATAATGATAGTCCGTTATTTGAAGGTTGCTGCCTTCATTGCACTAATAAATTCAAACATTTCTGTTTTCATTGTAGCGGGATCATCAAGGTTACGTTGGATTATTTTCACCACCGCTGAGCCAGAAATTGCACCTGCCGCTCCTGATTTAATCGCGTTAGCGACCTGTTCAGGTTGTGAAATACCAAACCCTAATAATGATGGTGGTGCATTATACTGGCCTAATGTTTCAAGCATATGTTCAACGGGCATGCCTGCTTTTGCATCCGCACCTGTTACACCGGCACGACTTAATAGGTAAGTGTAACCTTGGCCATATTCTGCTACTTGTTGTAACGTTGCTTTATCACCATTAGGTGGGGCAATAAATATTTGCTGTAAACCAAATTTCTCTGCTGCCGCACGGTATGGGGCACTTTCATGTAATGGCACGTCTGCAATTAAGATCGAATCTACACCGGCTTCTTTGCAGCGCTGATAGAAATTCTCTATGCCATTGCAATAAACTAAGTTCACATACAATAATAAACCAATAGGTATTTGTGGATGTTGAGTGCGGATCTCTTTAATTATTTCAAAACAAACCTGTGGTGTGGTGCCTGCCTCTAACGCTCGAATTGAAGCATCTTGAATGACGATACCATCAGCAACGGGATCTGAAAATGGAATGCCTAATTCTAGTGCATCTGCGCCAGCTTCTATTAGTGTATTAATAATACTTAATGATTGCTCACGGTTTGGATCACCGACAGTGACGAAGGGAACAAATGCACCTTGATTTGCATCTGCTAGGCGATCAAATAATTGTGCGTATCTTTGCGTCATTAAATCGTGCGTCATTAGATCATCCCTCTTTTTTCAAAAATATCGGCAACGGTAAAGATATCTTTATCACCACGGCCTGACAAGTTAACAATAATGATTTGCTCTTTATCATCGTGTTCAATAATTTTTAATGCATGTGCAAGTGCGTGAGCAGATTCTAATGCGGGGATGATACCTTCCTGTTCTGCTAATGCTTTAAACGCCATTAGTGCTTCATCATCGGTTGCATTCACATACTGTGCTCGGCCTGTTTTGGCCAAATGTGCATGTTGTGGTCCTACAGATGGGAAATCTAATCCGGCTGATATAGAGTAAGACTCTTCAATTTGTCCATTATCATCCTGCATCATTAACGACTTCATACCAAAGAATATGCCCTTAGTACCACAGGCAATAGGACAACCATGTTCACCGGTTTCGATACCATGTCCGCCTGGCTCAACACCAATTAATTCGACGTTCTGATCGTCAATAAAGTCAGCAAAAATACCAATGGCATTAGAGCCTCCACCCACACAAGCGATGACTTTATTCGGTAGAATACCTTCTTTACGTAAACATTGTTGTTTCGCTTCTTCGCCAATTATTTTTTGGTACTCACGTACAATTGTTGGGAATGGATGCGGTCCAGCAGCTGTACCCAGTAAATAATGTGAATTTTCATAGCTACCAGCCCAGTCTCGTAATGCTTCGTTACAGGCATCTTTTAAGGTAGCCGAGCCTGAGGTTACTGGAATGACTTCTGCCCCCATTAAACGCATTCTAAATACGTTAGGTTTTTGTCGCTCACAGTCCACTTGTCCCATGTAAACACGGCATTTAAGGCCTAATAATGCACAGGCTAGCGCCGTCGCAACACCATGTTGACCAGCACCCGTTTCGGCGATGATTTCAGTTTTTCCCATGCGTTTTGCTAATAATGCTTGACCTAATACCTGATTCGTTTTGTGTGCACCACCGTGTAATAAATCTTCACGTTTTAGGTATAATTTAGTTTTTTTACCTTTGGTTAAATTACGGCATAAAGTTAACGGTGTCGGGCGTCCTGCATATTCAGTCAATAACTCTTCTAATTCTGCTTTAAATCCATCATCTTGTTGTGCTTTTAAAAACTCAGTTTCAAGCTGTTTTAATGCAGGAACCAATATTTGTGGTACATACATACCACCAAAATCACCAAAATAAGCGTCTAACGTTTTCATTTTTTTTACCTTCTAAAGCGTTTATCGTTGCATGTAACGACGAATTGCAGCAAAGCTACGATTTAATTTGTCAGCGTCTTTTTTACCAGGTTCAGATTCAACACCTGAATTAAAATCTAATCCTGCACAACCTATTAAAGCAGCTTGTTGTGCATTGTCTGGATTAAGCCCACCGGCTAATATCAGCTTGCTTTTATTTATCTTGTTTTGTTCGCTATCATCATTGGTTAATAGAGACCAATCAAAAGCTTGTCCTGTACCACCACTTTGTTCACCAACACGTGTATCGACTATGTGTTTGCTAACATTATATTTTTCAAATGCCGGCAAGCTATCACTAACACCATGTGCTTTCCATACTTCACAGCTTTTTGGCAGCGCCGCTAATAATGCTTTAACATATTTAGGTGTTTCATCACCGTGTAATTGCACTGCGCTCAAACCTAAACTTTTTGCTGTGTAAGCAACTAGTTCGATCTCTTCATCTTGGAATACACCTACAAACTTTAAAGGGGCACCTAGCATCACTAAACGAGCTTGTTCAAGAGCGACGAAGCGTGGTGATTGCTCAACAAAAATTAAACCACCATAAACTGCACCAGCTTTATGTGCATCAGCTGCATCTCTGGCATGTGTTAAACCACAGACTTTATTCTCACCTAGGATCAGTTCTCTACACGCACGGTCAATATTGTTTTTTGACATGATTGAACTGCCAACTAAAAAACCATTCGCGAATTGGCTTAATTCTTTTACTTGCTGGTGGTTATAAATACCTGACTCAGAAATAACGATCCTGTCTTTTGGTATTTTAACGGCGAGTTCTTTAGTACGGTTTAAGTCAATAGTAAGATCACGTAAGTCTCTATTATTAATGCCAATTACTTTTGCATTTAAGGCTATTGCACGAACCAATTCCTGCTCATTACTCACTTCGGTTAATACGCCCATATTTAAGCTATGTGCGGTATCACGGTATGCTTGGTAAGCGTCATCATCCAACACCGAGAGCATTAATAAAATAGCATCGGCTTTGTAATAACGAGCCAGATAAATTTGATATGGGTCGACAATGAAGTCTTTACAGATAACTGGTTGTGTTACTTGCTCACGTACTTTGTTGATATATTCTAAATCACCTTGGAAGTACTTCTCTTCAGTGAGCACAGAAATAGCTGATGCATAGTTTTTGTAAACATTAGCAATTAAATCTAAATCAAAATCTTCACGGATCAAACCCTTTGATGGTGAAGCCTTTTTACATTCTAGAATAAATACACTGTGCTCTTGATCTAATGCTTGATAAAAGTGACGGTCACTTTCCACCAAATCATCTTTAAAGGTAATTAAAGGCTGTTTCACTTTACGTGCGGCAACTGATATTAATTTGTCATCAACAATTTTACCTAAAATAGTATCTTGTAAACTTTGGTCGTTAAGCATTGCTTTGCTCCGCAAGTTGTTTGAGTAATGAAAGGGGTAAACCTGATTGCATGCTAGCTAATGCTATTTGCGTTCCTTGTTTAAAGTTATCTGCTTTGCCATTTAAGACTAACAGGGCTGAGACATTAATCGCCACAGCGACTTGTTGTGCCTCGGTGCCTTTACCCTGTAAGATCTTTTCAATAATGACTTTATTCTCTTCGGGTGTGCCACCAAAAATACTTTCGACAGGATAAGATTCAACACCAAAATCCTGCGGTGTTAATGTGTATTCTTTTATTTCACCGTTATGCAACTCGGCAACCTGTGTGCTGCCATGCAAGGCAACTTCATCTAAGCCACTGCCATACACAACCATCACTCGCTTCATGCCCAATTGTTGATGCACTTTAGCAATCGGCAATAATAGCTCTGGCGCATAAACGCCCATTAATTCAAAATCAGGGCGAGCTGGGTTAACTAAGGGACCTAATACATTAAATATCGAACGTGTTTTTAAAGCGGCTCTCACTGGTCCCGCAAAACGCATACCTGCGTGGTAACTAGGTGCAAAAATAAAGCAAACGTTTAAATCATCCAAGCATTGGCGTGCTGTTTGTGGTGACATTTCTAGGTTAATACCAAACGCAGCTAATAGATCTGATGAACCTGATTTGCTAGAAACGCTACGACTACCATGCTTACATACTTTCACTCCGCAGGCGGCAGCAACAAAAGCACTGGCAGTCGATATATTGATGGTGCCTAAACCATCACCGCCGGTCCCGACGATATCGGTAAATGGATAATCAGGACGAGGAAATGCTTTAGCCTGCGCTAATAACGCTTTCGCAGCGCCGGTAATTTCAGTCGGTGTTTCACCTTTAATTTTTAACGCGGTGATCACTGACGATAATACGATAGGGTCAATCTGCCCTAATACAACTTGTTCAAAAAAGGTTTGGCTTTGTTGCTCAGTCAGTGACTGCCCTTGATAAAGTTGTTCTAAAATCGGGTGTACATCATATTGGCTCATTTAATTTTTCTCCGATTCAGTCAGTAAGTTAAGACTGTTTTCTAAAAGCTGTGCACCTTCACAGGTTAAAATAGATTCAGGGTGAAATTGAAAACCGATCACCTTATCTTGTTGGTGGTAAATAGACATACACATGCCATTATAATCTGCCACGGTTTGTAAAGTATCAGGCACGGTTGTACCTACTAGTGAATGGTAACGAGCAACGGATAGAGGCTGAGACAAACCTTGAAACATTTTATCTCCACAGTGCTGAATGAGAGACGACTTACCATGTTGTATTTCATCCGCTTGTCCAACGACACCGCCGTATTGCTCTATTAATGCTTGATGGCCTAAACATATGCCTAAAATAGGTACTTGACCTTTACATAATGTGATTAAATCTATCATACATCCCGCTGCACTTGGTGTCCCAGGACCTGGTGATAATACTAAGACTACTTCACCTACGCAGGCATCAATATGCGCTTTAATGTTCTCGGCACTTTGATTATTGCGATAAATTTTAACCGGATAACCTGCTGCTTTGAACTGATCCACTAAGTTATAAGTAAATGAGTCAAAGTTATCAAGAAAAAATAAGGTTGCTTTAGTTGTGTTTTGATTGCTTTGAATAGTCATGGCCTTATTCTCCTTGCTTGTTGGTATTTTTGGAATTGTTTGTCGCGGAGGTTACCGCCGCGAGTGTTGTTCCGTGTGCGAGCGCTATCGCATTTAATACTGCCGCCGCTTTACTACGTGTTTCATCGGCTTCTAATTGCGGCACTGAATCATAAACAACACCGGCACCTGCTTGTGCTTGTGCAATACCATCTTTTACAAATGCTGAACGGATCACGATACAACTATCCATATCACCATTACCATTAATATAACCAACTGCACCGCCATAACTTCCTCGGCGTTTTTTCTCTACTTTTCGAACTAGATTGGAAGCGCTAATTTTTGGTGCGCCTACTAGGGTGCCCATATTCATGCAAGCTTGGTAGGCATGTAAAGCATCTAAATCTTTTCGTAACTTTCCTACAACGCGTGACACTAAATGCATCACATGGCTGTAACGATCTACCTGTAAGAGTTCAGCTACATGGCGAGTACCTGGTTCACTAATACGTGCAACATCATTACGCGCTAAGTCGACCAACATTAAATGCTCAGAGGTTTCTTTTTTATCTAAGCGAAGCTCTAATTCTAAGCGGCTATCTAGGTCTTTATTGATACTACCATCTGGGTTGAATCCGCGACGGCGAGTACCTGCAATAGGATAAATTTCGACATCTTTAGAACTCTGAGTGAACTTAATAGCGCTCTCTGGTGAAGCGCCGAACAGAATAAAATCACTGTCTTTTAGATAAAACATATACGGGCTTGGATTAGTTTCTTTTAACTTTTGATACGCTGAAATAGGATCTGGGCAAGGCAGTGAGAAGCTACGAGAGGGCACTACCTGAAAAATATCCCCTTTGACGATGTTGGTTTTTAATTGTTCAACAATTTCGCAATATTGGGCATCGGAAACATCAACACTAACTTTTGCATCAATGGTTATTTGTTGATTGATTGGCGCAATGAAGTTATCGCAAAAACCTTGTAATTGAGCAATACGTTTGTTTATTCGTAACTTACTTTCGTCTGAATATAAGCCACCAAAAATACTGCCTAAAATCTCACCTTGTTTGCTTTGATGATCGTGGATCATTAATGTTTCGGCTACATAGAATACATAGTCTGGAGTCGTGTTTTCGCTGTCTTCAACTTCTAATAACTGTTCAAAGGTTGCAATAAAATCATAAGCAAAAACGCCACCTAAAAATAATGCCTCAGAATGCGAAGAGTGTTTTTTAATGCGGTCAACTAAACAGCGAATTGCATCCATTGGTGAGGCAGATTTTAAACGTTGATCTTCATCGCCACTGGTATCTGATTGAGGAAAAGTGAGTTGCAATCGGCTAGGGCTTTGTGCGCTGATCAATTGTGTTGAAAATTTAGGCGTGATGAAAGTAAGTAAATCTTTGCCGTTGTCAGTTAGTGTATCAAGTGTCACGACTAAACCTTGGCAGGTGATCTTCAAACAGGCATCAACAAGTATCAGACTTTTCAAGTGCGCTTTACTTTCTATTTCAGCAGAGTCGAACAATAAATGGTTATCGCTATTCGCGCTGATTTGTTGAAATAATCCTAATGAATCTTGAATGTAGCTGCAGGGTGCTTCAATGGTTTTTAATACGCCGATCGGGTGTTGAGTATTCATGTTTAAATCCTTAATAATTAGTGAGCAAATGTTGAAATAGTTATTATTTGATTTGCCATCGCCAATTAAGGACTGTGTTTAAGATTATCATTGAATTTACCTGTTTTACTTTTGTTGGTTCCAAATATGAAAAAAGCCCGCAATATGCGAGCTTTAGAATTGGTTTTGTTGGGAAAATTTAATATACAAAAACCTCATTGCTCGCTTATGAGAATGAGTGCCACCAAGAATCTTTAAGAGTAATTGTAGAAAAAATCATATATTATGCGTCCCGTAATAATTAGAAGCTATTTTTTTGCATTCTGCTTTTAATGTCAAGGTGTTTTTAGGATATTCATGTTAATTGATCTTCACTCTCATACGAAAGCCTCAGATGGACAGCTCACGCCTAGTGAATTAGTGCAACGTGCTGAAAACAGGCAAGTTCACTTTTTAGCCATTACTGATCACGATACAGTAGATGGATTGGTTGAAGCAAGCCAATACATTAAAGATAATAATTTAAAGTTGCAATTGATTAATGGTATTGAAGTGACAACTAATTGGTTGAATCATGAAATACACGTCGTAGGTGTCAATATTGACCCGGAACACCCTGAATTAATTAAATTAATTGAAATACAAAAAGAAAAGCGCGAACAGCGTGCCATGGAAATGGGCCGTCGTTTAGCGAAAGCGAATATAGACAATGTATATGAAGGGGCAAAAGCCTTGGCCGGTGATGGTGCTATCACGCGCGCGCATTTTGCTCGTTATTTAGTCGAGATAGGCGTGGCGCCTACTTTCCCTAAAGTTTTCGATAAATATTTGAGCCGCGGAAATACCGGTTATGTACCCCATGATTGGGTGGATTTAGCGAATGCAATTGAGGTCATTCAATCAGCAGGAGGACAAGCAATACTTGCCCATCCTGATGCTTATAGCTTATCGAATAAATGGTTAAGAAAACTATTGATTACATTTAAAGCGGCTGGTGGTGATGCAATGGAAGTGGCTATCGGGCAGCAATCACCACAAATGCGCTTGCAATTAGGGTTGTGGAGCAAAGAATACGATTTATTAGCTTCTCAAGGCAGTGACTTTCACTTTGTTGGACGTTGGCGTGATTTAGGAAAAAGTTTATTTTTACCTGAAATTTGTCAGCCAGTTTGGCATAATTGGACTGTTTGTCAGAGTACCGAATAAAAGGCGTTTTTTGTGCCATTTTTAGCGTAATATTATCAATATTGAGATACAAGAGTAGTAGAGACTTATGAGTCAGTTTTTTTATGTACATCCTGAAAATCCCCAAAAACGATTGATGAAACAGGCTGCTGAAATAATAGAGCAAGGTGGGGTGGTTATTTATCCTACCGACTCTGGTTATGCATTAGGTTGTGGCATTGATAATAAACGCGCTCTAGAGCGTATTTGTCATATTAGAAAAATAGATAAAAAGCATAATTTCACCCTGGTATGTAAAGATTTAGCTGAGATTGCTATTTATGCGCGTGTTGATAATGCGGCTTATCGTATGCTGAAAAGTAATACACCGGGTCCTTACACGTTTATTTTTAAATCCACCAAGGATTTACCAAAGCGTTTAATGAATCCTGCTAAGCGTACTATTGGTATTCGCATTCCAGATAATGCCATTGCCTTAGCGTTATTGGAGGAATTAAGTACTCCATTGATGACCACCAGTCTGATTTTACCCGGTAAAACCAGTACTGAGTTTGATCCCGAAGATATTCGCGATCATTTAGAGCAACAGGTCGATCTGATTATTAATGGCGGTTACTTAGGTGAATCACCCACTACTGTGATTGATTTGTCCGACGATGAAGTTACTATTGTCAGAGAAGGTGCTGGAGATTTAACACCGTTTATTTAAAGCTGTGTATCTCGGCCTGTTTGTTCAATAAAAAGCAAGTTGTGAGTGCGTTAATATGGATAATGAATATTAATGTTTTTACAATGAAAATGTAAAGAAAACCCGCTGGCAGTGTGTTGCTGTTGGCTTTTAATGAAGATATTAATGGTTAGTGATTGAAGCTCAATAGAAGTGCAAATAGCTAACATTATTTATTGGCATAATGTGAATTACCCAAAGGAAAAGAATATGAGTGAAAAATTACAGAAAGTATTAGCCCGTGCAGGATTAGGCTCTCGCCGTAAAATGGAAGCAGTTATCTCTGAAGGACGTGTAAGTCTTGATGGTAAAATTGTTGAATTAGGCGAACGTGTGACACAGGATCAAGTTATCCGTGTTGATGGGCATGTTGTTAAATACCAAGCTGCAGAAAGTGTTGTTTGTCGAATTCTGGTTTATAACAAACCCGAAGGTGAAGTTTGTACGCGTAGTGATGAAGAAGGCCGTAAAACTGTTTTTGACCGTCTACCACAGATGAAAGGCGCTCGTTGGATTTCGATCGGACGTTTGGATATTAACACGTCAGGTTTATTACTGTTTACCACTGATGGTGAATTTGCTAACAAAATGATGCATCCGAGCCAACAAATTGAACGTGAATATGCAGTACGCGTATTTGGTGATGTAACGGAAGCAATTTTAAACCGCTTACGTACAGGTGTTCAACTTGAAGATGGTGAAGCAAAATTCTTAGATATTAAAGAACATGGCGGTGAAGGCATTAACCGTTGGTTCCACGTTGTATTAACCGAAGGCCGTACGCGCGAAGTTCGTCGTTTATGGGAAAGCCAAGGTTTGCAAGTTAGCCGTTTGATGCGTGTTCGTTACGGTAATATTATGCTAAACAATCAATTACCGCAGGGTGGTTGGCAGGAGCTTTCACTGAAAGAAGTGAACTACTTACGTAAGTTAGTGAGTATGCCACGCGAAACAGAAACTAAAGTTCGCATTGATACCAATAAAGTATCTAATCCACAAGCAAGAATTCGTCGTGCCGTGAAGAAACATAATCAGCATCGTAAAGCCGGTGAACGTCGTCGAGTGACACGTACAAGAAGCTAATTCATTAATATATAACGCTATTATGGTACGTGTTTTATCTATAAAATGATGATAAAGTAGACTTAGGTCAAGTAAATGTATTCATTAAGTGAGGGATTATGATTAAAAAATGTTTATTTCCAGCAGCTGGTTATGGCACACGCTTTTTACCTGCTACTAAATCAATGCCAAAAGAGATGATGCCACTGGTTAATAAACCTTTAATCGAATTTGGTGTCGATGAAGCAATTGAAGCGGGCATGACCGGCATGGGGATTGTGGTTGGCCGTGGTAAGCACTCTATCTCAGACCATTTTGATCATAATTATGAATTAGAGAAAGAAATTAGTGGTACACCAAAAGAAGAAAAGTTAAAAGATATTCGTAAAATTATGGATACTGCTACTTTTTCTTTTATTCGTCAGCGTCAAATGAAAGGCTTAGGTCATGCAATTTTAGTAGGGCAAGAGCTAATCGGTGATCAACCGTTTGCGGTCGTATTAGCTGATGACTTATGCATCAACCAAGGTGGTGATGGTGTATTAAAGCAAATGGCTGCTTTATATGAGCAGTTCCGTTGTTCTATTGTTGCCGTTGAAGAAGTACCTGAAGATCAAATTCATAAATATGGTGTGATCAAAGGTTCGGTGATCAGAGATGATATTTATCGTGTTGATGACATGGTTGAAAAACCAGCGCCAGGAACAGCTCCAAGTAACCTTGCGATTATCGGACGTTATATTTTAACGCCAGATATCTTTGAAATATTGAAAAATACTAAACCTGGTAAAGGCGGTGAAATTCAAATCACTGACGCTTTATTAGCACAAGCTAAATCTGGTTGTGTATTAGCTTATAAATTTAAAGGTAAACGTTTTGACTGTGGTAGTGTACCGGGCTATATAGAAGCAACAAACTTCGTTTATGAAAATTTATACGAAGAGTAAATGTTAACTTCTTAACTTCTTAACTTCATAAGTTATTATTTATAATGCCGTTCATTTACCTGAACGGCATTTTTTTGCTTTATTTAAAATAAAAATTAAAAGCAATTAACCACGAAGACACGAAGGGCGCAGAAGGTTAGATCAAAAAACTAATGGAAAAGATAAGAAATTAATTTTAGCCAACAAGTTTATAATTCCTCGTTTTTTAATTTTTCTTCGTTTCCTCTGTGCAGTGCAGCGGCTTCGTGGTTGCTTTATGTTTTTAAAACTTAAACCAAAAGCGAAAAGCAATTAACCACTAAGGCACGAAGGTTGAAGAAGGTTAAGTCAAAAAACTAATGGAAAAGATAAGAAATTAATTTTAGTTTACAAGTTTATAATTCCTCGTTTTTAATCTTTTTTCGAGTTCTTGGACGCTGCTTATTATAATCAACGTTTACTTTTTTAAGTATTATGAGTATTTTACTAAATACATTGACGTATAAAGCCTTTATGTTGTTGCAGACTTGCTGTTGCTTGCTCTACATTAGTGTTAGTTAATATCATGACGATCGCTGTTTTGCAGTGATGACCTGACTCGGTTAGCGCCAATTCGGCTGTCTCTCTGCTGCAGTCTGTCGCTTCCATTATTATCTTTTTTTGACGCTCAATTAGTTTGGCATTGGTCGCTTGTACGTCCACCATTAAATTGCCAAATACTTTACCACTTTTAATCATGGCACCTGTGGTGAGCATATTAAGCACCATTTTTTGTGCTGTGCCAGCCTTCATTCTTGAGGAGCCAGTGACTACCTCTGGTCCAACAATGACATCTAAAGCGATATCGGCAATTTCAGCCATTTTACTGCCTTCGTTACAACATAAACTGATCACCTTACAACCTTGTTGTTTAGCATATTGCATAGCACCGATCACATAGGGAGTTCGTCCACTGGCAGCAATACCAACAACAACATCGTTTTCTTTTAAGTCGATGGCTTGTAAATCTTGTTGCCCAGCGTGAAGGTTATCTTCTGCATTTTCAACCGCTTTTAAAATAGCGGGTTTGCCACCTGCGATTAAACCTATCACTTGTTCAGCGGGGCTACCAAAGGTTGGCGGGCATTCACTGGCATCTAAAATACCTAAACGGCCAGAAGTGCCTGCTCCGCAATAAAGTAAACGGCCTCCTGCAGCAAAGGCTGATTGAATTGTATCTACTGCTTGTGCAATAGCAGGTAAAATCTTGGCCACTGCAAGTGCAACTTTTTGATCTTCATTATTAATAATAGTGAGCATCTCTAAGCTTGATAAAGTATCAATATTGGCACTGGTTTGATTACGACTTTCGGTAGTAAAGTGTTTTAAAGATAAACTCATAATAAGGATTTCACTATAATTGCTTGTCACATTAGGGGCGTAAGTTGTTATAATAACAGCTCACTGAAATGAGTTGAATTGATATCATGACCAAGCCTTCGAAAACACCTTTAACGCATCATAAAACAAACGCAGGTCAAGCAGAGCAAAAAGATAGCTCTGTAAAGAATGTGTCTAATAAAAAAAACAAAAATGTTGAGTTATTATTTAACCTATTAGCTTTGCTGTTAGGTTGCTTTATTATTTTACTTTTTCTAAGTTTAGCAAAAGCTATTACTACTTACTTTCAAATTACTTTTCCGGCTTCTATTCTTGGTATGTTGCTGTTATTTTTAGCATTATCTTTAGGCTTAGTTAAATTAAGTTGGATAGAGTTTACTGGTAACCTAGTGCTTAAATATTTAGCTTTATTATTTATTCCGATCGGTGTCGGATTAGTCAACTATTTTGAATTAATTGCAACACATTGGTTAGTTATTGTTTTCTCATTGTTTTTCACAACGTTACTTACTTTATTTATGGTCGGGCATTGTTATCAATGGTTAGTCAAGGAGGGGGAATAATGTTTATTTATGTTGCAGCTCCACTGACACTATTATTTTTCTTTGCTTTTAAAAAGTTGTATCAAGTAAAGCCGACTGCGTTATTAAACCCTGTGCTTGTCACCATATTTTCTCTGATTGCTACGTTATTAATATTTGATATTCCTTTTGCTGAATATAAGCAGGGGACCTCTATTATCACAGCATTATTAGAGCCTGCTATTGTTGCGCTTGCAGTGCCATTATATTTGCAGCTTAAATTGATCAAAGCTCGCCTTAAGTTTATTTTGATCAGTTGTTTATTGGCTGTTTTTGTTGCGTTTTTCTGTGCATTTTACATTATGCCGCTATTGGGTGCTGATTTAGTTACCGCTGCTTCTTTTGCTGGACAATCGGTTACCACACCTATTGCCATGGAAATTAGTGCGCATCTTAACGGTATTGTTTCTTTGACTGCTGCGATGGTTATTTTTGCCGGCATTATTGGTGCCAGTATTGGCCTACCATTTTTATCGCTGTGTAAAATTAAGCATCCTCAGGCAGTTGGTGTTGCAATTGGTTGTGCCTCTCATGCCTTAGGCACTTCTAAAATATTAGAAGAAGATGAGGAAGCTGGGGCTTTTTCATCGATAGCGTTAATTATTTGTGCGATCCTTTCAGCCCTGATCATGCCGGTTTTATATCATTGGTTGATTGAATAATGCTCACTGGTTGTTCAAATTCACTACTTAATACAAATCAGAAATCGAGTTTAATTACTGATCATTTCTTTTCTTGCCTTGTTTTTGTACAAACACCCTGAAATATTGACTTATTCGATAAAATGTCATGATAATCAATCTATTTTATGGAAAATAAGCTTCGTTATGGTAGTTTGTTTCCCTTACTTTTAGGTGTTAAGTAGGAATTAGCCACGTATGAGTGGTTTAAATAAGCAATATTTAATACCTAATAAGTCCTTTATCTATAAATACTTAGGAGTTGAATGACATGGAAAGGCTCAAAAATAAAATTACCCAAGCAGTTTTATTAAGTGTTGGCTTAACGTTGGCAAGTACTTCTTTTTCTGCCTTTGCTGCGGATGTGCCTGCGGGTACCCAGTTGGCTAAAGTACAAGAACTAGTACGTGGCAATGGCACCGAAGTAGCTTCATTAGACCCACATAAAACTGAAGGTGTGCCTGAATCACATGTTATTCGTGATCTGTTAGAAGGTCTGGTTAATCAAGATTCACAGGGAAATACTATTCCTGGTGTCGCTTTATCATGGGAAACGACCGATAACAAATTATTTACGTTTCATTTGCGCAAAGATGCTAAATGGTCAAATGGTGACCCTGTGACTGCTGAAGATTTTGTATATAGCTTTAAACGTGTCGTTGATCCTGCTACGGCTTCACCTTATGCATGGTATTTAGAAATGACTAATATGGTCAATGCCAAAGAAATTATCGAAGGAACAGCTGATAAAGAAACACTAGGTGTAAAAGCGATTGACCCTTATACCTTGCAAGTGACGTTAACTACAGCGGTGCCTTATTTTGTTAAAATGATGGGCCACACCACGGTTAAACCCGTGCATAAAGCAAGCATTGAAAAGTTTGGAGATAAATGGACTAAGCCGGAAAACTTTGTTGGTAATGGGGCGTTTACTATTGCCAATTGGGTGGTTAATGAACGTATTGAATTAGTACCAAATAACTACTATTGGGATAATGCACATACGGTGTTAACTAAAGTGACATTTTTACCGATCGAAAATCAAGTGTCTGAAATGAATCGCTTTCTCTCTGGCGAGATTGATATCACCAATGAACTGCCTAATGAACATTATAAACGTCTAGCAAAAGATCATGCGGAATCAGTGTCGATTCCTGGTAATTTATGTTCTTACTATTATGGTTTTAATAATGCTAAGGCACCTTTTAACGATGTGCGCGTTCGTAAAGCACTTTCCTATGCGATTGATCGCAATGTGATCACCAAGTTTTTACTTGGGCAGGGGCAAAAACCGGCTTATTTCTTAACGCCTGAAATTGTTGCTGGATTTCATCCGCAAATGCCTGCCTATGGAAAACTTACTCAAAAGCAACGTGTTCAAGAAGCAAAAGATCTGTTATCAGAAGCGGGATTTAACAAACAAAACCCACTTAAATTCACACTGCTATACAACACATCTGAAAACCATAAAAAAATTGCTGCTGCGATTCAATCAATGTGGAAAAAATCATTGGGTGTCGATGTGCAGTTAGAAAATCAAGAATGGAAAACGTACCTTGATACACGTCGCCAGGGTGATTTCGATGTGACGCGTGCTGGGTGGTGTGGTGATTACAATGAAGCATCCTCATTTCTTTCTTTAATGCAGAGTAATAACAGCTCAAACGATCCTAAATACAAGAGTGCTGAGTACGATCAAATCATGAACAAAGCACTATTATCTACAGATGACCAAGAACGTAATGCTTTATATGCAGAAGCGGAAGTTCTTTTAGCCAAAGATATGCCGATTGCGCCTATTTATCAATATGTTAAAGCGCGTTTGGTTAATCCTCATGTTGGTGGTTTCCCTACTAATAATGCTGAAGATAAGATCTTTTCAAAAGACCTTTATATCAAACAGTAAATTCATTAATTGATAATACACATCAGCCGATATAGCACTACAGCATATCGTCTGATGTATTTATTAATTGTCATTTAATACACAGAAAGAGTGCGTTTATGTTTAAATTCATCGCTAAAAGAATATTAGAAGCGATCCCTACACTGCTGGTGTTGATCACTATCTCTTTTTTCTTAATGCGCTTTGCACCGGGTAATCCTTTTTCTACGGAGCGCCCGCTCCCACCTGAGGTGATGGAAAACATTAATGCTAAATATGGATTAGATAAATCTGTATTTGAGCAGTATACGACCTACTTAACTAATGTGTTACAAGGTGATTTTGGTCCTTCTTTTAAATATAAAGATTTTACCGTCAATGAATTAGTGGCTAGTGCACTGCCTGTTTCAGCAAAAGTCGGTGCAGCTGCTTTTGTATTTACATTAATAATGGGCGTCGGGGTCGGGACGATAGCTGCGTTGAAGCAAAATACTTGGATAGATTATACGATCATGTCCACGGCCATGATCGGGGTAGTGATGCCCTCATTTGTACTTGCACCTGCCCTCATTTATGTTTTTTCTATCTATCTCGGCTGGTTTCCCGCGGGCGGTTGGTTAGATGGCTCTTTTCAATATATGTTTTTACCGGTGATCGGTATGTCGTTACTTTACGTGGCCACTTTTGCTCGAATAACACGCGGCAGTATGATTGAAACTTTAAATAGTAACTTCATTCGTACCGCTAGAGCCAAAGGTTTAAGTTACACCTATATCGTACTTAAGCATGCATTAAAACCCGCTATGTTACCTGTGGTTTCTTATATGGGGCCTGCTTTTGTTGGGATTATCACCGGATCTGTGGTGATAGAAACCATCTTTGGTTTACCGGGTATTGGTAAATTATTTGTTAATGCCGCATTTAATCGTGATTACTCGCTAGTGATGGGCGTAACCATTTTAATTGGCTTTTTATTCATTATATTCAATACCGTTGTTGATATTTTACTCGCGGCGATTGATCCTAAAATTCGCTATTGATTGGGACAGAAATGATGTTAACAAAAAAAGAAAATCTAGACGCGATAGAAAAATTCTCAGAAAACTTAGAAATTGAAGGACGTAGTTTATGGAAAGATGCGCAAATTCGCTTTATGCGCAACAAAGCGGCCATGATCAGTTTAGTGATATTAACAATAATGGTGTTAGCCGTTATCTTTTTACCTATGTTTGCGGAGTTTACTTACGATGATACCGATTGGTATGCATTGCATGAAGCTCCTTCTGCTTTGCATCTTTTCGGTACAGATAGTTTAGGCAGAGACCTTTATGTTCGCACCTTAATCGGTGGTCGAATATCGCTAATGGTGGGAGTGTTAGGCGCCTTAGTTGCGGTATTGATTGGAACGCTTTATGGCGCGACATCGGGTTATATAGGTGGTAGAACAGACCGCATTATGATGCGCATATTAGAGATTTTATATGCCGTACCATTTATGTTCTTAGTGATTGTATTAGTGACCTTTTTTGGACGAAATATTGTATTAATATTTGTCGCTATCGGCGCGATTGCTTGGTTGGATATGGCACGTATTGTACGTGGCCAAACATTGAGTTTACGCAGTAAAGAGTTCATTGAAGCGGCGCACGTTAGTGGGGTTAGTAATTGGAAAATTATCACCCGTCATATTGTACCTAATGTATTAGGGATTGTAGCGGTGTACTCAACATTATTAATTCCTAGCATGATCTTAACTGAATCATTTTTATCTTTTCTAGGTCTTGGTGTACAAGAACCGATGACCAGTTGGGGCGCTTTGTTGCAAGAGGGGTCACAAACGATGGAAGTGGCGATTTGGCAGTTGATTTTCCCTGCTTGTTTTATGATCGTGACCTTATTTTGCTTTAATTATGTGGGTGATGGTTTACGTGATGCTTTAGACCCTAAAGACAGATAGTGTAAAGCAATAACAAATAGGTACGGGCCGATAGTAATAAACGTTATCGGTTCACTCTACAAATAACTATTATTGGACATAAAAATGAGTTTATTAGATGTCAAAGACTTACGTGTTGAGTTTAGCACTCAAGATGGCACGGTCACCGCAGTAAACGATTTAAACTTCTCATTGGAACCCGGTGAAACCTTAGGTATTGTGGGCGAATCAGGCTCAGGCAAATCGCAAACAGTATTTGCTATTATGGGGCTGCTGGCGAAAAATGGCCTAATTAAAGGCAGTGCAAAGTTTGAAGGTAATGAGATTCTTAACTTACCAGAAGCTGCATTAAATAAAATCAGAGCTGAGCAAATTGCGATGATTTTCCAAGATCCAATGACGTCTCTTAATCCTTATATGAGGGTGAGTGAGCAACTGATGGAAGTATTGATTCTGCATAAAGGCATGAGTAAAAGTGAGGCCTTTGAAGAATCAGTGCGTATGTTAGAAGCGGTTAAAATCCCAGAAGCGAGAGCGCGTATTAAAATGTATCCACATGAATTTTCAGGTGGAATGCGACAGCGCGTTATGATTGCAATGGCATTATTATGTCGTCCTAAATTATTAATTGCCGATGAACCGACGACCGCATTGGATGTAACGGTACAGGCGCAAATAATGGATTTACTCAATGAGCTAAAAAAAGAGTTTAATACTGCAATCATTATGATCACTCATGACCTTGGAGTGGTGGCTGGTAGTTGCGATAAAGTGTTGGTGATGTATGCAGGACGCACCATGGAGTATGGTGCTGTTGATGATATTTTTTATCGACCAAGCCACCCTTATACTGAAGGATTGTTGAAAGCTATTCCGCGTTTAGATGCTGAGGATGACGTTTTACCTACTATTCCAGGTAATCCACCTAATTTATTACGATTACCTGTGGGTTGCCCGTATCAAGAGCGTTGCCACCGTGTCACTCAAGAGTGCATGCAAACAGCACCGCCATTAATAACATTTGCAGGCGATCGGCAACGTGCTTGTTTTTCTGATTGGGAGAGTTGGGCGAAATGAACGAGCAAATAAAAATGAAAAAAAAACTCTTACTGGATGTTAATAACCTAAAAGTATATTTTGACATCGACTCTAAATCCTTATGGCCCTGGGCTAAACCCGAAAAATTAAAAGCCGTTGATGGTATTAATGTGCGTTTATTTGAAGGTGAAACCCTCGGCGTTGTAGGTGAGTCCGGCTGTGGAAAGTCAACGTTTGCTCGTGCGATTATTGGTTTAGTTGCGGCGACTGAAGGTGAGGTGATGTGGTTAGGTCAAGATTTAACTAAAATGCAAGCCGTTCAGCGTCGTGAGACTCGTAAAGATATTCAAATGATTTTCCAAGATCCATTAGCATCACTTAATCCACGTATGAATATTGGTGATATTATTGCTGAACCATTGCAAACTTTTTACCCAAAACTAAGTAAACAAGAGGTGAAATTAGAAGTTAAAGAGATGATGGATAAAGTAGGGCTTCTGCCGAATTTGGTTAACCGTTATCCACATGAGTTTTCTGGAGGTCAATGTCAACGAATTGGTATAGCGCGTGCACTTATACTGAAACCTAAAATGATTATTTGTGATGAACCCGTTTCAGCATTAGATGTTTCCATTCAAGCGCAAGTAGTAAATTTATTAAAAGAATTACAGCAAGAGTTAAGACTGAGTCTAGTTTTTATTGCACATGATCTTTCAGTGGTAAAACATATCTCTGACCGAGTATTGGTGATGTATCTTGGTAATGAAGTCGAGTTGGCAGAATCTGCCTCATTATTTAAAAATCCTCAGCATCCTTATACTAAAGCGTTGATGTCTGCGGTACCTATTCCTGATCCTAAAATAGAACGCACTAAGGTGATTCAAATGTTGGAAGGGGATTTACCGTCGCCTATATCACCACCTTCTGGATGCGTATTTCGTACACGGTGTCCGATCGCAACAGTGGCATGCAGTCTCGAGAAACCTTTACTGAAAGGCACCTCAACTCATTCAGTGGCTTGTATCCATGTCTAATTAAGTGAAGAGTTAGTTGGTGAGCATTTCTAATAAGAAAAAACCGAAGCAAGCTTCGGTTTTTTGATAGATGGTAGAGGCATTAATGATTGCCACTACTAAAGATTATTAATTAACTATTTACTTAATCAGCAGCGTAACCAAATTGCTCTAGTTGTTTACCATCTAAATAAGCAAATTGATCTTGCATTTTTAAACGATCACCAACAAACCAAGAAGCAGCAAGGGCATATATTTGATGCTCTTGGGTCAATACGCGATCCGCTAAGTCCTGTGCAGTATCTTCAGCAAAAACAGGTACTTTTGCCTGTAATACTGTAGGGCCACTGTCTAACTCTGGCGTCACAAAGTGTACCGTTGCGCCGTGAGCCTCATCACCTGCATCAATAGCACGTTGATGTGTATTAACACCAGGATATTTTGGCAACAAAGAAGGATGAATATTGAGCATCTTGCCCTGATATTGATTAACAAAATCAGACGTTAAAATACGCATAAATCCAGCTAACAAAATAAGATCAGGTTGTAACTGTTCTAATTCAGCGGCCAGTAGTGCGTCGTATTGATCACGCGATGAAACACCTTTACTAGCGACTAAGATAGCCGGAATATTCGCTTCTCGAGCACGCTCTAAACCATAGGCATCTGCTTTATTGCTGATCACTGCAACAATTTCAACGTGCTGGTTATTTATTTGCTGTTTATGCAACTTATCCATGAGTGCTTGTAAATTACTACCGCTACCAGAGATAAGTACCACTATTTTTTTGCTGCTCATACTATTATTTAATCTCTACTTGAGATTCACCTTCAGCTGCATCTTCGATATGACCTAATACCCAAGCGTTTTCACCCTGCGCATTTAAGATCTCAACCGCTTTTTCTTTTTCAGCGTCAGGAACAACAATCATTAGGCCGACACCACAATTGAACGTGCGGTACATCTCTTCCGTTTCAACGTTACCATTTTCTTGTAACCAGTTGAAGATAGCAGGCCATTCCCAGCTCTTACCGTCAACAACCGCTTTACTACCAGCAGGTAATACACGTGGGATATTTTCCCAAAAACCGCCACCAGTAATATGCGAAATAGCATGAACAGGGCAGTTTTTGATTAACTCTAAAGTTGATTTAACGTAAATTTTAGTGGGTGTTAATAACGTATCACCTAATGTTGAATCACCAAATGGTGCACTGGTGTCGGCTTTTGATACTTCTAAAATTTTACGTACTAATGAATAACCATTTGAGTGAGGACCACTTGATGCGACAGCAATAAGTGCATCTCCAGCAGCAACTTTAGTGCCGTCAATCACTTCTGATTTTTCAACTACACCCACACAGAAACCAGCGATATCGTAGTCATCGCCTTCATACATACCTGGCATTTCAGCAGTTTCACCACCGATTAATGAACAGTTAGATTGTAAACAACCTTCACCTATACCTGTTACTACGTCCGCTGCTACATCAACATCTAATTTACCTGTTGCGTAGTAGTCTAAGAAAAATAATGGCTCAGCACCTTGAACGATTAAGTCATTTACACACATTGCAACAAGGTCAATACCGACAGTGTCATGTTTTTTAAGATCAATTGCTAAGCGCAATTTAGTGCCCACACCATCAGTACCTGCAACTAATAATGGCTCTTTATAACCCGTTGGTAGTTGACATAAAGCGCCAAAACCACCTAGTCCGCCCATTACTTCAGGACGTTTAGTGCGTTTTGCTACACCTTTAATACGTTCAACTAATGCTGTGCCTGCGTCAATATCGACACCAGCGTCTTTATAGCTTAAAGAGTTTTTTTGGTTGCTCACTTGTATTCCCCACAAAATAGAAGTTAAAAGCGATAATCGCTTTAGAAAGTTAAGGTAAAAAATTGTCGGCATTTTAACATCTATATGACACGGGTCGAATTATTTCTGAAAAGAATTGTCTATTTTGATGAAAGTTAGGTGGAAGTGCCCCTAAATTAAGGAAATATTGTTTAATATTTCTTCCTTTTTACATATTTACTACCGGATACTTGCATTAGTAGAAGATCTGCTTATGATCCGTTGCATAGTAATAAATGAAATGGTTGTATAAGTAGATGAAAATGAATGTCTTGGTACGTTTCTGCGTAATAATAAGTATGCTTTTTTCAATGCATAGTATGGCGTTACCTGAAATAAGCCCATACCAAGGTGTCGTCCCAGCACAAGGTGCAACGGAAACACAATTAAGTGAACAAGCACTTAAGCAAGTATTAATAAAAGTATCAGGTAATGTAAACATTAATAAACTGGATGATAGTAAATTACTGACTAAGCACTTAGATGATTTATTAGCCCAATTTGGTTATCAAGAATTAAATAAAAAACGCTTCTACTATGCCCTGTTTGATAAGCGAAAAATTAATAGTGCACTGATTGCAATGCACCAGCCTATCTGGGGTGATACTCGTCCTAAGCCATTAATTTGGTTAGTAGATGAAAATAAACGTTTAACTTCTGAAGACATGATAAAGAGCCTGCAAGATGAAGCAGTAGCTAGCGGACTGCAACAGGCTCAATTAGAACGTGGAATCGATACACAATTTCCATTAATCGATTTAGATGATGCATTAGCTGTTTCAGCCTCAGATATCAGCGGTCGTTTTTATCAAACCGTGGCGGATGCTTCTCAACGTTATGACGCCGAGTATTTTGTAGTTGCTAATTTGAACAAAGCAAACAATCAACAATGGCAATTAAGTTGGGAGTTAGTACAGCATCTGGCTAAAAATAAGAATAATCAAGTTGTGATTAAGCAAACTAATACTGGTGATAAGACAGCTGTTATGCAGGCGATGCTCAATCAAATTGCAGATTATTACGCACAACGATTTGCTATTTTAGAAAATAAAGGCCAGAAAGCAACACAGGTTTTAAGTATTAATAATATTCATTCATTGGCGCATTTAATGCGTTTAAACGCATTGCTTGAAGAATTAAATGCAGTGGATACGTTTGAAGTTATTAATATTAGTGAACAGCAAGTACAAATATCAGTGACATTAAAAGGTGGCTTAAATAGTTTACAAAATGCCTTAAATGCACATTCACAGTTAGAGAGTAATGGTTCGACTGTTTCTCCATTTCACTATAATTGGCAACCGTAGAGTACTTAATGCCTCAAGATGAATTAAGATTTCAATACCCTTTATTAGCGTTAAAGTTTCCTGACGATGAAACCTTTGCAAGCTTTTATCCAGGACAAAATGCTGAGCTGTTAACGCTCCTTAAGAATAATGTGGTAGGTATCGGTGAGCCGATACTCTATATGTGGGGAGAATCCGGTAGTGGGCGCTCCCATTTGTTGCATGCATTATGTTCTGAAGTTGATGAACGTGGTGATAGTGTTGCTTATATCCCATTACATCACCATCGCAGTATGACCTTAGATATTTTTGAAAATATGGAAAATATCACTTTAGTTTGTATTGATAATGTGGATGCAATTGCAGGTAATAAAGAATGGGAAAAAGCGTTATTCGATTTTTATAATCGCTGGTTAGACAATAAAGATAACCGCACACCTGGTGCTAATTTAGTGATAGCTGCAAGTGATTTACCAAAACAAATTGGCATTGAATTGGTAGATTTAGTCTCTCGCTTAGAGTGGGGGGCTTGTCATCATTTGCAATCACTCAATGATGAGGAAAAACTGGGTGCTTTACAATTACGAGCACAGTTAAAAGGCATGCGTTTACCCATCGATGTCGGGCGCTTTTTGTTAAACCGACTTTCTCGTGAAATGTGTATGTTGCTGAATACTTTAGATCAATTAGACAATGCTTCCCTAGAAGCAAAACGGAAACTGACTATCCCCTTTGTTAAAGAAGTGTTGCGCTTATAAGTGAATGCTTAAAAAATTATTGTCTTTTTGTAAATTTTTCACTTAGATGAGTAAATTTTGATATAAATTAATGAAACTTAGTATGAAAAGGATTATAACTGTCTGAATTCAGTTCATAACTCGAAGTCACTTTTCACTGATTGATTTCTCTGGTATGAATTTCCTCATATTATATTGCAAGGAAACATAAACATGAAAAAATTCGTTGTGTTGGTCTGTGGTGTGTTGATGACAGCAGGTGCTTTTGCCACTGATACTGAAACCAATAGTTCAGTAATAGATAGCTCAGTAATAGATAATTCAATAATAGATAGCTCAGCAATAGTAATAGACAAAAAAGCCGATAAAGTAGTACACAAAAATGCTGAAAAGTTAAAAAAATTTAAAGGCAATTTTTCTACTGAAACGGATAAAGCGGCTAATAAAGTAGAGGATAGCTCAGAAAAGTTGATAAAGTTTAAAGGTGACAAATCTAAAGGTAACAAGCTTAAAGCAGCCTCTGCTGAACAAGTCGCAGCTAAAAATGAAGCCGTCTTTAATAACATGGACTCTGATGCTGATGGTATGGTTTCAAAGGCTGAATATATGCATTTTAAAGAGCAGCAATTAATCATTCAAAACGCTAAAATGAGTCAATAGTTGAAGCCTTGAAATTAAACCTTGGAATTAAGCGTTACAAATAAGGTGTTAGTCGATAAAGCCATTATTAATCTATAATAATGGCTTGTTTTTTTATCCGCTGCTCGAAGTATCAGGAGAGTTGTAGTGTGCGGGTGAGGAGTAAGAAGTAGGTTACTTTTTAGCTTTCTTTTTACGAATACTTAACCCTAACTCTTGTCCTTTATATTTAGCAAAATAGATATTCCCTGCCAAAAATAAACTCGCTAATACTAGCTCAACTACTGCTAGCCATCTTTCTTGTTCATCGATCATTATAATGACACATGCATGCATGACATAAATCAGGGCAATGAATCCACTCCAAGCATAAGTATAAGGATTACCTTGAACAATCCCTTTTAAAGGAAACAGCAATGGAATCAACCAAATCAGCATCACTAACCAGGGATTAATATCCAGAGTGGGAGGCGATAGATAAAGATGCCAAATTGGAACCAAAATCAATAAACCAAAATATCCACATTGTGCAAGACGTTGAAAATGTACGGTGTTCATCTAAAGCCTTATATTTTTTGCTGTTGTTAATATCACTATAAAATGGCTAAAACAGATTCAGGTGGACGACCTATCGCCGCTTTACCGTTAGCCACTACTATTGGTCGCTCAATTAATTTTGGATTAGCTTGCATCGCAGTAATTAATGCTGATTCATTATCTTCATTTGCAAGATCTAACTCTTTATATAACGTTTCTTTAGTGCGCATTAATTGGCGAGCTGAATCAAAACCTAATTGCGTGATCAAAGTCTGGATTGTCTCAACAGTAGGGGGCGTTTCTAAATACTTTATTATTTCAATATTGTTTTGTTCATTATCGACTAACGCTAATGTTTCTCGGCTTTTTGAGCAACGTGGATTATGATAAAAAATGATGTCTGTCATAGTAACCTCTGTTATATAATTTATTATTTTTAATGCCGGTGTTTAGTTGGGTATTTATTCTGCAGGCCAAATGGCGATATAGTCTTCTAAATTATCAGGATCAACTTGTGTTTCTGAAATAATTTTTCCACGAATAGAGTGACCACCTTTATGCATTGCTGATTGACTACCTGTTAACAAAGGATGCCATACTGGTAATGGTTTTTCTTCTATTAATAATTTATAGGCACAACTTGCAGGTAACCAGTGAAATTGTTCTATATCATCCAATGAAATTTTGACGCAGTCAGGGACCAGTTTTAAACGCTTTTCATATTTTTTACATTGGCAAGTTTTAGTATGTAATAAATGACAAGCAACATTAGTGAAATGCAGTTCTTCTGTTTCATCATCGATTATTTTATTAAGACAACATTTACCACAACCATCACAAAGTGATTCCCATTCGTTTTGTGACATTTGTGATAGTGTTTTTGTTTCCCAAAATTTTTCCATTTGTTTTCTACTTACCTTTTTAATCGACTATTATTTTTTGCGATGGGTAATGCTTATTACCCATTTTATTACTTATTACTTATTTATAGCCTCTACTTATAAGAGCGCTACTTAAATTCTATTCAACGACGATGCGTGGTGAAAGAATACGTTCTGATAAATAACTTACCGCTGTCGCAAAGTAATAAGAACGGTTCCAATGCATTAGCACTTTGTAGTTATTATAAGCTAAGTAAACACGTCCATTTTGATCGTCAGGAATAACAATTGATGCCTGTAAATCAACATTTGGCAAGTCAGTTCCCTCGTAACGGCGGACGCCTAAAGCTTGCCACTCTGCTAATGATTTTGTTTGTTTAATGCCTGCTAATTCAGTATCAAAATCAGCAGGTAACTTAACTTGTCGTCCCCATGTTTGCTGGTTATTCCAACCTTCTGTTTTTAAATAATTTGCCGCAGAAGCAAAAACATCGCCTGGTGTATTCCATATGTCCTTTTTACCATCACCATCGTAATCAACGGCATAATTCAAATAAGAGGTAGGCATAAATTGAACTTGTCCCATTGCCCCCGCCCATGAACCAATAAATTTATCTTGGCTAATATGTCCTTGCTCTAAAATCGTTAAGGCCGCAAATAATTGTTTTTTAAATAATGCTTCACGACGACCTTCATAAGCCATTGTCGTTAATGAAGAGATCACGTAATGACGCCCAGTCAAACGGCCAAAATTTGTTTCAATGCCCCATAACGCGACAATGAACCGTGGTTGAACGCCATATTCTTTACCAATCTTTTGTAAAAGATGATAGTTATCAGCATAGGCTTGTCGTGCTTGTTTTATTTTCCAATCCGGCACCGCACGAGGAATATAAGTATCCAAGGTCATCTTAAATTCAGGTTGTTGCTTGTCAGATGAAACACTACGTTGCAAAAATTCTACTTTTTCAAAAGCATTGTTAATGATTGTTTGATCGATCCCTAACTCGGCGGCTTCCACTTTAAGATTTTCAACATATTTAATAAAGGAAATGTCATCTTTTGCAACGGCAAAACTACTTGCTGAGAAACTACACAGGGTGAAAACAGATATCGTTTTGAGTAAGTACCCCATTTTATTTGAAAATTGCTTTATTACATTCATTCCGCTATTCCCCGTTTTTGTTGTTGACGTTTTTTATGATCCTTTAAATGATCAACTGGAGGTGGTGGAAGTTGTAAATAAAAACCTGATCTGGCCACTTCTTTGATCACCTTAGGTGCTTCAGCCATCGCCATTTTGGTGGTTTCAGTGATATTTAACACGGTCACTAATTTTGGTGGACCAAATTGTTCTAACAAAGCAGTCGGGACTTGTGAAAAGTCATCTCGTTTTGCTACAAAAATGTAGGTTTGTGGTTTACGGATACTTTTATATACAGCACATAACATAATACTTATCTAGCCCTTTACTTGCCTAATGTTGATGCAAACTATAACATGCATAAGCGTTTATTTTTTATAGAAATCCGCTGAATTTTATGTCAAATAATAAAGATTTAATAAGAAAGGACAATTATGACGTTAAAATCGTTAAATTTTACCTTGTTAGTAGTCAATCTTGATAATGAAACACTTTCAGACCTAGCCGATGAATTAAATAGAAAACGGTTAATGGCGCCTGAATTTTTTGCTCTGACCCCGATGGTGGTCAATATTGTTGAAACATCGTTAGCTATCGATTTTTTACAATTACGAAATATCGTGGAAGAGCATGGTTTTATCTTGACAGGTATAACTGGCAAAGTGTCAGAACAGCAAAAACAACAAGCGAGTGAACATTCAATTGCGGTTTTACATGGTTCTAAGAGGCAGGTTGTAAATACTTCTCCTGTGCCAGAGCCCATGGAAGATAATAAAGAAGTTGCTGATGTTTTACCTACCGAGCAAGACTATACCGTCAGCGAAGTAAAAACAAAAATACATGTTGGCCGCGTTCGGTCAGGTCAGCAAATTTATGCAAAAGAATGTGATTTAGTTATTCGTGGTGATGTGGGAGCCGGTGCAGAAGTCATTGCCGATGGCAATATTCATATATATGGCACCTTAAGAGGTAAAGCATTAGCTGGAGCGATGGGAGATACCGATGCGGTTGTATTCTGTACGGTTTTGCAACCTGAGTTAGTGTCAATTGCAGGTGTTTACAAATTAAGTGATACCTTGCCTGAAGATATGTGGTCAACCTCTTGCTCAATCTCTTTAGAAGATCAAAACATGGTTTTTTCAAGTTTAAATAAAATTTAAAATTAGGAAGGAAAGTTATATGGCAAAGGTAATTGTTGTCACTTCAGGTAAAGGTGGCGTTGGCAAAACAACGAGTAGTGCTGCTATCGGCACCGGTTTAGCCAAAACAGGTGCTAAAACGGTGGTTATCGATTTTGATATTGGCCTAAGAAATTTAGACTTGATCATGGGATGTGAGCGACGAGTAGTTTATGATCTTATCAATGTGATTAATGGCGAAGCTAATCTACAGCAAGCTTTAGTAAAAGATAAACGTGTTGATACCTTATTCATTTTACCTGCATCGCAAACACGTAATAAAGATGCGTTATCTCAAGAAGGGGTTGCACAGGTTATTGAAGACTTAAAAGCAGATGGTTTTGAATATATTATTTGTGATTCTCCGGCTGGTATCGAGCAGGGCGCAATGATGGCTTTATACTTTGCAGATGAAGCAATCGTTACCACTAATCCTGAAGTATCATCGGTGCGCGATTCTGACCGAATTACGGGGATGTTGTCCAGTAAGTCATACCGTTCAGAAAAACAAATGGAGCCTGTTAAAGTTCATTTGTTAATTACGCGTTATTCTCCAGAGCGTGTTGAACGCGAAGAGATGCTCAGTATCGAAGATATTGATGACCTATTAGGTATTGATTTATTAGGTGTGATCCCTGAGTCTAAGGATGTGTTAAGTGCATCTAACTTAGGTGAACCAGTGATCTTAAACCAAGAAAGTGATGCAGGCAAAGCTTATCAAGATGCTGTTGATCGTCTTTTAGGTATACAGCGTGATTTACGTTTTGTAACAGTTGAGAAAAAAGGCTTTTTAAGCCGTATATTTGGGGGTTAAGATGGGATTATTACAATATTTTAGAAAAGATAAGCCTAAAAAGGGTACAGCGAAATTAGCAAAAGATCGCTTACAGATAATTGTAGCCCATGAGCATTCAAGTTTTGATGTACCTTCATATATGCCTGAGTTGCAAAAAGAATTAGTTGCAGTTATCCGCAAGTATATGGATATTTCATCGCATGATGTTAAATGTGAATTTAATGATAAAGCGGATGATGATATGTCGGTATTAGAAGTTAATGTGACATTGCCAAAAAATAAATAGCCAATCAAGTAAATAAAATGCGACTTATTAGCGACTTATTAATAGTAGTCGCATTTTATTACTTTTAGCTAAACATCATTTTAAGTTAGGTATTAAGCCTGACATTAATCCTAACATTAACCATTAATGTTGCTTTCAATCTAGCCTGACTTACTCACCCAAACCAAATTCAGTTCAAATTAAACTAAATGCTTTCACTGAGCTGCTTTACTCTTTAGCGGCTGGTTTAACTAATGTGATGCTATTGATAATAACCGCTTGTACAGGCTTATCTGCCGCTGCGGTTTGCACTGATGCGATGGCATCAACAACATCTAATCCTTTGCTCACTTTACCAAATACCGCATAACCCCATTGACTACCTCGCATATCCAAAAAAGTATTATCTTTGTGATTAATGAAGAATTGACGTGTTGCCGAATGAGGCGCGCCTGTTCTTGCCATTGCAATGGTTCCTCGTTCATTACTTAAACCATTGCCTGATTCATTTCTAATCGCTGGCAGTGTCTGTAAAGGATTACCATCTTTTAAAAAACCGCCGCCTTGGATCATGAAATCTTTGATAACGCGGTGAAAAATAGTGCCCTTAAAGCCGTCTTGTTGTACATAACTTAAAAAGTTAGCAACGCTAAGAGGAGCCTGCTCGGGATATAACTCGACGCTAATTTGACCTTTATTAGTATCAATAATAACGACTGGATTTTCGGCCGCTAAGGCGAAGTGGCTGCTCACTAATAAAATCAGTGCGGTGATGTACTTCATATCATTTCCTTTATTATATTTTGCTTACTAAAAATTAACTTACTGTATTTACAATGTTGCTATTGGGGTGACTAAAACTGTTGTAATTTACTATTTAGTTCTGGATCTTGAATAATTTGATTTAATAATTGTGATATCTGTACATTAAGTTGTTCTGTGATACCTGCCGCACTGGTAGAAAAAGCCGCATCCCACTGTTTGTTGCTGCGGAATAATTTAACGAAATTTTTACCTTGATAATTAAGTTCTATTTTTATTACCATTTGTGAGTCTACATCATAGCTTAATGTTGATTCAGTCACCGTAGCTAGGGCTTTGATTAATTTAATATTAGCTTGGTGCTCACTGCTTTTATTTACTTTTAATTTATTGTTTATCCAAGCTTGGGTTAAACTTTTTTCAACCAGTAAACGTAATGATTGTTGCTCATTGATAAGTTGTGCGACATTGTCCCCATCAATAATCTCAATTAAATGACGTGCAACTCGTAAGTCTTGGCTAGCTATTTGCCAAGTATCCGATTGCTTAAAAGTATAAGCATTTTTTTCAAGATCAAGCTCTGGGTTAATATTGATATCGGTCGGCAAAGAGGCACAACTGGCTAATGTAAATAAGAGGGTAAGCATGGCAACTAATTTGCTATAAGTGTTAAGCATTCAAAGATCCTTAGAAGAAAAATAATAATGCATCATATCAAACCTATTATTGAATCGTATTAATAAATATTCTATTTGGTTTAATTTTGAACAGGGTTGGTTTTATTGAATCAGTTAAGTTAACAAAGTGTTACATTTTTTACTATATACCATCATTTTAGGTACGGCTTGCTGCAACACCTTATTTTTTTATAAATGTACTTTTTTGTATAAAATATGATCGAACTACCTAAATTATTTACTAATGAGATCTCTGTCATATTATCTTAATCTTTCTGTAACACTGATAAACTCTAGGCTAGCGATGGTTATCCACTTTTTCTGTGGATAAGTCTGTGGGAAGTTAATGAAGATCGTGCTGAAAGCCTTGCTATACCTTGGGTTTGATTAAATCGAAGTATTTTTGAGCATGAAATTAAACCTATATTTTTCAATTGGTTATAATCGTCAAGTGGTTTTTTTAAGGTTTTGTCCCTTGCCTATAAACTCGCTTTTGATTTATGCCTTGTCAATCATTTTCTGTGCATTATTTGTTAAAAAAGACATTTATTTTAATTGACAAAAATACGGATTACAGAATTTACATTGCCTGTTTATTAAACAGGCGATCAGCGTTGTGTTTATTATAAAGAGTGCTTTTGTTTCGCATGAATATTGAACTTTTGAAAAATTAGCAATGACTTAAAATGCCAAATAAGGTCATTTATTGTTATTTTTAGCCTTGTAAATATTATGTTTGTCGAATAATTTAATCGTAATCCCTGTTTTCAGGCATTACTGATATTTATGTTTTTTATCGATAGCTAAAAAATGTTCATTTTAGTGGTGATCGGTATAATGATAAGATTAACTTTTGAATTAAAATCAATAACGAGGATTTATGAGTAAAGCATTCGAGTTAGTTTGTCCATTCTCTCCTGCAGGAGATCAACCACAGGCGATTGCTAAGTTAGTTGATGGCATTGAGTCAGGATTGGCATATCAAACCTTATTAGGGGTGACTGGCTCAGGCAAAACCTTTACCTTGGCAAACACCATTGCTCAATTAAATAAACCAACTCTTATTTTAGCGCCTAATAAAACGCTTGCCGCACAATTGTACGGTGAGATGAAAGCTTTCTTTCCAAACAACGCTGTTGAATATTTTGTTTCATATTACGATTACTACCAGCCAGAAGCTTATGTCCCAAGTTCAGACTCCTTCATAGAAAAAGATGCCGCTGTTAATGCTCATATTGAACAGATGCGTTTATCGGCAACAAAAGCCTTATTAGAGCGTGATGATGTTGTCTTAGTAGCTTCCGTTTCTGCTATTTACGGTTTGGGTGACCCACAATTGTATCTTAAAATGATGTTGCATATTAGTGTCGGTGAAATGATTTCTAGCAGAGATATTTTACAGCGTTTAGTCGATATTCAATATACACGCAATGAAACAGAGTTAAGCCGAGGCACCTTTCGTGTCCGTGGTGAAGTCGTTGATATTTTCCCTGCAGACTCTGAAAAAGAAGCTATTCGTGTGGAATTATTTGATGACGAAGTAGAAGCGATTAGCATTTTCGACCCATTGACGGGTCAGCAAATAGAAAAACTCTCACGTACCACTATCTTCCCTAAAACACACTATGTAACACCCAAAGAGCAAATCCTAAAGGCGATAGATGGTATTAAAGAAGAGTTACAGGATAGAAAGAAAACGTTTTTAGCTGAAAATAAACTTATTGAAGAGCAACGGATTTCGCAACGTACTTTATATGATTTAGAAATGATGAATGAACTCGGTTATTGTTCGGGTATTGAGAATTATTCTCGTTATTTATCCAGCCGTGGAGTAGGGGAAGCTCCACCTACTTTGTTTGATTACCTACCTAATGATGGGTTATTGATAATTGATGAAAGCCACGTTACGGTTCCACAAATTGGTGCTATGTATAAAGGTGATCGGTCACGTAAAGAAAATTTGGTCAATTATGGTTTTCGTTTACCTTCTGCGTTAGATAACCGTCCGTTAATGTTTGAAGAGTTTGAAAAGTTAGCACCACAAACTATTTATGTGTCGGCGACTCCAAGTGATTATGAGATTAATAAATCACAGGGAGATATTATTAGACAGGTGATACGCCCCACAGGATTATTAGATCCAATCATCGAAGTCCGTCCGGTAACTACACAGGTAGATGACCTGTTATCTGAAATTAATATTCGCGTTGCAAAAAGTGAGCGTGTATTAGTCACCACCTTAACAAAACGTATGGCAGAGGACTTAACAGAATACCTGAATGAACATGGTATTAAAGTGCGTTATTTACATTCAGATGTTGATACGGTGGAACGAGTTGAAATCATACGCGATTTACGTTTAGGTATATTCGACGTATTAATTGGTATCAACTTATTGCGCGAAGGTTTGGATATTCCTGAAGTTTCTTTAGTGGCTATTTTAGATGCGGATAAAGAAGGATTTTTACGTTCGGAGCGTTCGTTAATTCAAACTATGGGTAGGGCTGCACGTAATTTAGAGGGGCGAGCTATTTTATATGCGGATAGAATTACTGAGTCGATGCGTAAAGCCATTAAAGTCACAGAAGATAGACGAATATTGCAGGATGATTTTAATAAAGCCAATGGTATTGAACCTAAAGGTCTGTCAAAAGAAGTAACTGATGTAATGCAATTAGGGCAAAAACCGCAACCTAGAAGTAATATTACACCGCTTAACGTAGCTGAGAATGGGGTTTTATATCAATCTAAGAAACCACTGCGTACAGAGCAAGATATCTTAAAAGAGATTGCCAAACTTGAGAAAGAAATGTTCGCTTTTGCTAAAGCATTAGAGTTTGAGAAGGCAGCACAGTTACGCGATCAAGTGTCCAAATTACATGAGCAACTTCTATCTGTGGGATAAACACTTATGGCTGTTTATATTTATAGCCAGAATCTGGTCGCTTCATGTCTTGTAGATTTTGTTTCTTCAATGGTAACGAGTATCAATTATCTAGTTCTACATAATTAATGCTCATTTCTTTTTTTCTAATTGGCACTAATAAAATGTGATACACCTCATTAATATAGATGAAGATGAACAAGTAGGCAGTGCATAACCTCTCATTAACATAAAAGTAGACTGCAGCAGTAAAAATCACCATTATACTTAAAATAATAAGTCATACTTATAAGTGATCAAAATGGACTGACACTTTTTAGTTGAATCCAAGAATGGAAAATTAATGATGGAAACTGAAGAATATGGATATCGTCGCACTACACTACGGGTTTTACTCGTTGTAACCATTTTTGCAGCAAGTTTTTTTGCTGTGACTAATTGGCTCGCAGGGTTTCATCTTTTTTCAATTATGGAAGCAATTATTGCGAGCTTTTGGAGTTGGATATTAGTTATTAGTAATACAATACAATATTTACAGAGATGGTCTTTTGTCTATTTATGTACTTTTTACTTCCTGGTCATATATGGAATTATGATCACTAATTTTATGGTCGGGCTATTCTCATGGCTGTTTATTTTTCCCATTCTCTCTTATCTACTGTTAGGGCTAAAAGCAGGAACAGTGATCACCTTTTTTAGTGTTTCTGGCGGCTTAGCAGCGCTAGGGCAATTAGTGTGGGCGAGTAATACCGAAGTACACTGGATTGTTATGGGGAATGTAGGGTTTACGCTTGCTGCAATTTGGGCAATGGTTTACGTATACGAAGCTAAACGTGAAGAAGTTGTTAAAGACTTGAAGGAGCAAGCAAGGAAAGATCCTTTAACTGGTTTACTCAATGTACGGGACTTGAATGGTATTCTCACCAGTACATTACAAATAGCGGAGCGACATTCACAACCAGTCACCTTGGTGTACATTGATATTAATGATTTTAAACAGATTAATGATGCACAAGGGCATCAAAAAGGTAATGAAATTTTACTTGCAGTGGCAAAAGCCATAAAAAAAATGACGCGTGTAGAGGATCAAGCATTTAGATACGGTGGAGATGAATTTTGCATTATTTTCCCTAATTGTGTTGAACAACAAGTAGAGCAAACCTTTGGATTACGTTTAGCTAATGAAGTACATGAAAATTTGGATAAACTAACCATGAGCATTGGTTATGCTCAGACCGGACCCACTAATTTTTGTTCTCCTGACTCCCTGATCCATAAAGCAGATAAAAATATGTATTTAGTTAAGTCAACTTCCAAACTAAATGATTAACTTGGAAGATGGCTGAATAAATACGCTGATATATTGTTAAGCAATTATTTTATTGCGCATACTTGAACGAGCGATGACAACAGTCATTATTGCGATATAAAATTAATGATGTCATTGGATTCATATAACCATTGTGTTTCACCGCTAGCATGCTCGATGCGTAAACATGGTACTTGTTTTTTACCGCCACCTTGAATTAAATCATTACGATGTTGAGTTTGCTGTTGGATATTTCTGTGCTCTATATCCAACCCTAATTTTTGTATCGCTTTGCGTGTCATTGCACAATATGGGCAAGCATCGTAATGATAAAGAGACAGAGATTTTACTGGTGTTTGTGATAATGTCATTTTGCTTCCTTAAAAGTGGAACTGGTTGTTATAGCGTTTAATTTTTACTGACTGATTTTTGTTGCTTCATTTTGCTGATTGATATTTGTAAATTCAAGTGAATTATAAACAATGAATTGGTGTTCGTAGCGACCATTCGTCTAAATATCCCTCCCATTTGTCCATTTCGTTGATTGACAGATAAATGTTAAAAAGCCTATTTTTACTTTGTATCAACTATCACTCTGCTTTTGTGGCTGTTTTTGACATTTTATTACCGCGCAAGGTGGTTAGCTTTTTTAATAATATATCACCAGCAATATAAATAACGATAGCCCCTACAGGTGGATTAATGGTTGTGAATAACCACCAGTTCGAATGCCAATACCAGGTGCCAAGCTGCGTACCGATAATTTCTAGATATAAGACCAATAGACTCATTATTAGATATAAAATAGCGTAGTTTTTGCGCTGCAGCAGATAAAAAAACAATAGCGCTAAACAGGCGCTTAGGGTGTCGGTGAGCACTATCGATACGGTCAAAAATAATAGAATGAAAAAGGGCACTAAGACCATTTTAATTTTGTGTTCATTTTTCTGGATTAATTTTACGTTACTGATTAATAAACCGGTGATATAAATTACAGCATGACCAAAGGGCACGTATAGGGGAATGCCATCATTCCTATAATTATACATATCAAGCCATAGACAACAGATCAGCTCGCCAAGCCATGATAAAGGCACCATGATGATCATTAGTTTTTTTAGTGATGTATTGACTTTAATAAAAAGAAAAGCCCATAAACTCATAATTATGATTGATGTAAACAACTTATTATCAAAGTTAGTATCTTGTATCAATGTAGAATCTAACATCAATGCAGGGATCCATATCAAGATAAGTAATGAGTAAGTAGTATATTTATTTAGTAGCATTATTTAATACTTTTAATGAGGAAGTTTTTTAGGTTGAGCAATTAAACAGCATTTTGATAAAGACATTATCATTTGCAACATTTCTCTATCTTATACTGCTATGTAAATCCTATGTAAAGTTTATAACATTTCTAAGCTGGGTAACTATCACACTGTTTCAATACTAAGCGAATGGTGTTAGTTGATGCTGTTTGGCAATGGCATTTGCAACCTGTATTAGTCGATTTTTTATTGCTTGTTCAATACCTTTATTTATTTTTACTAAGTCTGCAATGGCAATCAAGGCTTGTGTATTTAGGTTATTACCTTGGTGTTGATAAGCAATGCCAGTATCGACCACCCAATGTTCTGTTGTCAGCTGTTTTTCTTCTATTGTCTTTACTAGCATAAAATTAATGGACAAAATAATCCTTTCATCTTCATACCAATTTGCCTTTAAAGCTTGAAAGTTTATCCTCATTTCTAATTTTTTTATTAAAGGGCTTAGTGCACTAGAAAATGTCTGGTCGGCGACGACTGTGATAGGAAGTGAATTATACATTATGTAGATCATCTATTATTAGGGGCAGGAGTTGGCCTATTAACCAGATCCTGCCCGACGTTATTAGAATATTGCTGAGGTACATTTTACTGTGCTGTTACTACGAACTCTGCTACGCAACTTTGCTAAGGTATTTTGCTAAGGTACTTTGCGACTAGCTAATGCAGTAGTAAGTGCCAACATCTTGCTTAAAGCACGGAAAACCCTTCTTTTTCTAATAACTCAATCAAAGAGATAAGTGGAAGCCCAATTAAACTATTTGGATCTTTCCCTTCAAATCGACTAAATAAGCTAATACCAAAACCTTCACTTTTGAAACTTCCTGCACAATTATAAGGTTGCTCTTTGTTAAGGTAATTAGTGATCATTGCATCTGATAAATCACGAAAATAGACGTCGAAAGGTTCAACTAAAGAGTGTACTTGTCCCGTTTTGCTATTAACTACCGCTAATCCAGTATAAAAAGTAACGTGTTGACCACTGGCTGCTTTTAATTGTTTAAATGCATTTTCAAAGTTACCGGGTTTACCTAAGATTTTACCGTCGTTTAAACACACTTGATCTGAACCTATGATTAAGGCGTCTGGAAATTCGCTAACAACTGCTTGAGCCTTTGCTATCGCCAATCTTTCTACTAATTGGATTGCCGTTTCTCCAGGTAATTCCTCTTCGTTTACGTGTGGGTTAGCTGTTGAAAAGTCTAGATGTAGCTTTGTTAATAGCTCTTTTCTAAACGGTGAAGTCGATGCTAACACTAGCTTCTGTGGCATAATAAACCTTACTTAAGTGGAAAAATGAGTTTATTTTAAGGACTGTGAAAGAATAAAGCGATAGCTGAATAAAAACTTAAGAAAAATAACGCTTTTTCTTTGACTATATTGAACTCTATCTATATTATTCGCGACCATGCAAAAGGTTAAACTACCGATTAGCGTTGATTCTGTTCGCGCTGCTAATAATAGACTGGAGCTAGTTGCTAGCCTCGATAAGTCTTTATTAAGCAGATTAGGAGAGTCAACAAACAGTATTCACTCTGATATCGATACTGCTTTTTCGTTTGATGTGGACCAGCAAAAGCTGAGAATATTCAAAGGTAAAGCAAGTGTCGCAGTAGAACTCACTTGTCAACGGTGCAATGAGCCTATGACTTATCAGTGTGAAGCTGAATTTACGTATTGTCCCGTTCTTAATAAAGAACAGGAAAATAATTTACCAGACGTTTATGAACCCATTTATTACGATGAAAATGGGGAGGTAAACCTTCATCAAATAGTTGAAGATGAGCTGTTATTAACACTTCCGCAAATTGCAAAACATGCAATAGCAGAATGTAAATATGGCAACTACGAAAGTAGCTTTGGCGAAATTGAGGAAGAGCAAGAACGTCCTAACCCATTTGATGCTCTAGCGAAGCTAAAGCTCAAGTAACTAGCAGGAATTTTTAAAATGGCAGTACAAAAAAGTCGTAAGACTCCTTCAAAACGCGGTATGCGTCGTTCACATGATGCACTAAGTGCACCTACTTTAACTGTTGATAGTACTTCTGGTGAAACTCACCGTCGTCATCACGTTACTGCTGACGGCTTCTACAAAGGCAAAAAAGTAATCGAAAAGTAAGTTATTACTTTGCGTAACTTTACCATTGCGCTTGATGCCATGGGGGGTGATTTTGGCCCCCATATTTCTTTATCTGCAAGTACCAAATCCCTACAGTTACACCCAAATTTGTTCATTACTATCGTTGGTGATGCCCAACAAATAACTCCTCTATTAAAAAAATATCAGCTACTTAATCACAATAGAATAAAGTTTGTACACGCACCAGAAACCATATCAATGGAAGATGATCCTGTTTCTGTTTTACGTCATCGATCTCAATCTTCAATGCTCGTTGCGTTACAATTAGTGGCTAACGGAGAGGCAGATGCTTGTGTCAGCGCAGGTAATACTGGCGCATTAATGTTACTAGCTAAGCATACCTTAAAAACATTAGAGGGTATTTCAAGACCCGCTTTAGTCTCTGCACTACCAAATAATCGTGGTGGTCACAGTTACTTAATGGATTTAGGTGCAAATTTGCAATGTGGGTGTGATACTCTGTTTAATTTTGCATTGATGGGCAGCGTACTTTGTGAACAAGTTGAGCAATTAAATGCTCCATCGGTTTCATTACTAAATGTTGGACGCGAAAGCAATAAAGGTAATGAAACGATTAAACAATGTGCAGAGATGTTGTCTGCTACTGAGTTTATTAATTACATCGGTTATATCGAAGCCAATGAACTATTCGACGGACGTGCAGATGTCGTTGTGACGGATGGGTTCAGTGGTAATATAGCGCTTAAAAGTTATGAAGGCATGGGACGTGTTTTTTTTGCACGATTACAGCAAGCGATAAATTCAACTTGGTATAGCCGTTTATTGGGTAAAGTATTGAATCCAATAATAAAAAACCAATTAAAAAATTTGCATCCAGATCTGTATAATGGAGCAAGTTTAATCGGATTACGTGGCATTGTTGTAAAAAGTCATGGAAGTGCAAATGAAAGTGCATTTTTCTATGCAATAGAACAAGCCATTAAAGAAATTCAATGGCAGATACCTGCTTGTATTAGCGCAAGGTTGGAATCTGTCCTAGCAGAGCGAGATTGTTTATCACATGAATAGCAAAATTATAGGTACGGGTAGTTATTTACCAACAGCAGTGCGCACCAACCAGGATTTAGAAAAAATGGTTGATACCAGTGATGAATGGATCACTGTACGTACTGGCATTAAAGAACGTCGCATTGCTAATGAGCAAGAAACAATCGCTTTCATGGGCAAGAAAGCTAGTGATCTAGCGTTAGAGGCGGCTGGTATGAGTGCGTCGGATTTAGATTTAATTATTGTGGCAACCACAAGTAACCATAATGCATTCCCTTCAGCAGCTTGTGAAGTGCAAAATTTATTAGGTATCTATGATATACCAGCCTTTGACGTTGCAGCTGCCTGTGCTGGATTTACTTATGCCTTAAGCGTTGCAGATAATTTCATTAAAGCCGGCGGTGCCAAAAACGTGCTCGTGATTGGTGCAGATACATTGGCGAGTACTTGTGATCCAGAAGATCGCAGTACTATTATTCTATTTGGTGATGGTGCCGGTGCAGCCGTGCTAACAGCAACGGAAGAACCTGGTATTTTATCGACTCATATCAATGCCGATGGTCGTTTTGGTGATTTACTCAAACTGCCAAATGTTGGCCGCGATAAAAATGCATTATTGAGTAATTCATATTTAACGATGGCGGGCAATGAAGTATTTAAAGTAGCAGTTAAAAAACTAAGCCAAGTGGTTGTTGATACTTTAGCCGCTAATAATATTGAAAAAGAAAAACTAGACTGGTTAGTACCGCATCAAGCGAACCTTCGTATTATCGCAGCAACGGCAAAAAAATTAGAGATGTCTATGGATCAAGTTATTTTAGCACTTGATAAGCAAGGCAACACTTCTGCAGCATCTGTACCACTTGCTTTGGATGAAGGGGTAAGAAGTGGCAAAATTAAACCAGGCCATTTAGTGTTATTAGAAGCATTTGGTGGTGGTTTTACTTGGGGTAGTGCATTGGTTGTTATGTAATTAACTTTACTAGTTACTAACACTATTAACTTCCAAGTTTCATTTTAAAAATTGTTAATACAAAATTTAGGAATAAAGATGACAAACTTTACATTCGCCTTTCCTGGTCAAGGCTCACAAAGTGTGGGCATGTTGGCTGATTTAGCGGCAACCTATCCTGTTGTTGTTGATACGTTTAAAGAAGCAAGTGCAACGTTGGGTTATGACCTGTGGGCATTAACCCAAGAAGGTCCTGCTGAGTTGTTAAACCAAACAGATAAAACACAACCAGCATTATTGGCTGCATCTGTAGCAATTTGGCGTGTATGGGCAGAAGTTGGCGGTGAGTTACCAACAACAATTGCTGGCCATAGTTTAGGTGAATATTCTGCATTAGTGTGTGCTGGTGTGATTGATTTTAATGATGCCCTTAAATTAGTTGAGTTACGTGGTCAATTAATGCAACAAGCTGTACCAGCTGGTGTTGGTGCAATGTATGCGATCATCGGTTTAGGTGATGCAGAAATAAAAGCGGCTTGTGAACAAGCTGCGCAAGGCGAAGTTGTTTCTCCTGTCAATTTTAACTCACCAGGACAAGTTGTTATCGCTGGTAACAAAGATGCAGTAGAGCGTGCCGGTATATTGTGTAAGGAAGCAGGTGCTAAACGCGCATTACCATTACCTGTTTCTGTACCCTCTCACTGTGCATTGATGAAACCTGCTGCCGATGAATTAGCCGTTGCACTGCGTTCTATTACATTTAATACACCGAAAATTTCAGTGATTAATAATGTTGATGTCGCGATTGAAACTGAAGCTAACAAAATCAAAGATGCGTTAGTGCGCCAACTATATTGTCCTGTACGCTGGACTGATATTGTAGTGAAAATGGCCGCCCAAGGCATTAATCTTCAAGTGGAAGCAGGCCCTGGCAAAGTGTTAAGTGGTTTGGTTCGTCGTATTGAAAAAGGTGTTGCTGCGCAAGCTATCAATGATTCAGCAAGTTTAGACGCTGCATTAGCTGCAGTTAAAGGAGAATAAGAATGAGTATGCAAGATCAAGTTGTTTTAGTCACTGGTGCAAGCCGTGGTATCGGTCGTGCTATTGCCGAAAGTTTTGTTGCATTAGGTGCAACTGTATTAGGAACCGCGACGAGTGAAAGTGGCGCAGCTGCAATCAGTGAATATTTAGGTGATGCGGGTAAAGGTTTTGTCTTGAACGTCACAGAAAACGAGTCTATTGAAGCATTATTTGCTGACATTAAGAAAGAGTTTGGTACTGTTGATGTGTTAGTGAATAATGCAGGTATCACTCGTGACAACCTATTGATGCGTATGAAAGATGCAGAGTGGGATGACATCATTGGTACTAACTTAACGCCTATCTTTAAATTGAGCAAAGCGGCGCTTCGTCCTATGATGAAAAAGCGTGCTGGTCGCATTATTAATGTAGGCTCTGTAGTCGGTACGATGGGTAATGCTGGTCAAACTAACTATGCAGCAGCGAAAGCGGGCGTAATTGGCTTTACTAAATCATTAGCTCGTGAAGTGGCAAGCCGTGGCATTACTGTTAATACAGTAGCACCTGGTTTCATTGAAACAGATATGACTAAAGCATTAAACGAAGAGCAACGTGCCAATACTTTAGCAAACGTACCAGCTGGTCGTTTAGGTGATCCGAAAGAGATTGCTGCAACTGTTGTATTTTTAGCCTCTGAAGGTGCGGCTTACATTAATGGTGAAACAATTCACGTTAATGGCGGCATGTACATGGTCTAATTTTTGACTTGTTGAGTTATCAAATTAACCTGAAAAAGATAGATATTCTATAATTTATTGATTAAAGTCGTAAAATACTGGTCTAACCAGTGATAGAATACTTGAATATTAAACGCGATAGAATAAACTACCGCAACTTAACGCAAAAGCGTAATTACAAAGGAAGATAAAAAATGAGCAATATCGAAGAACGCGTAAAAAACATCATCGTTGAACAATTAGGTGTTCAACTTGACGAAGTTAAAAACGAAGCTTCTTTCGTTGACGATCTTGGTGCTGATTCACTAGACACAGTTGAGCTTGTAATGGCTCTTGAAGAAGAATTCGATACAGAGATCCCAGATGACGAAGCAGAGAAAATCACGACTGTTCAATCTGCTATTGATTACGTTGTTAACAACGGTTAATTCTTCACTTTAAAGTGTAGTTAATTTCTAAAGGCGGTCTTCTGACCGCCTTTTGTTTTTTATAGTTTGAATCCAATCATTTTCTTTAGCAATACCTAAGTATTTTATTTAAAGTTTTTAGTTATTGTTTTTAAAGCCTCATTTAGGAGAGTCTAGTGTCAAAGCGTCGAGTTGTAGTAACCGGTTTAGGTATGATATCGCCAGTAGGTAATACAGTAGAGCAATCGTGGCAGGCCATTCAAGCTGGTCAAAGTGGGATCTCAAATATTGAGCACTTTGATACAGAGAAGTTTTCTACTAAATTCGCTGGTTTAATTCGAGACTTTAATGTCGAAGAATACATGCCAAAGAAAGAAGCACGTAAGATGGACCTATTTATTCAATACGGTGTAGCAGCTGCTGATCAAGCAATCAAGGATTCAGGTTTAATCATTAATGATGATAACGCTGAACGCATTGGTGTTGCTATTGGTTCTGGTATTGGTGGTCTTGGTATCATTGAACAAAACAAAGATAATTTTGCAAAAAGTGGCCCTCGTAAAATTAGTCCATTTTTTGTCCCAGCGACAATTATTAATATGATTTCAGGTCATGTTTCTATTAATAATGGACTGAAAGGTCCGAACATTGCGGTGACAACGGCCTGCACAACGGGTACGCATAGTATCGGTTTAGGTGCTCGCATGATCCAATATGGTGATGCAGATGTAATGATTGTAGGCGGCGCTGAAAAAGCATCGACTGAAATGGGCATGGGTGGTTTTGGTGCCGCACGTGCATTATCGACACGTAACGATTCGCCAGAAACTGCAAGTCGCCCGTGGGATGAGTCTCGTGACGGTTTTGTATTAGGTGACGGCGCTGGTGTGTTAGTGATTGAAGAATACGAACACGCAAAAGCACGCGGTGCAAAAATTTATGCTGAGTTTGTTGGTTTTGGTATGAGTGGTGATGCTTATCACATGACTTCACCACCAGAAAGTGGTGCAGGCGCTGCGTTAGCAATGAAAAATGCGATTAAAGACGCGGGTATTAACGCTGCAGATATTCAATATATTAATGCACATGGCACTTCAACACCTGCTGGTGATATTGCTGAAACACAAGCTGTTAAAGGTATATGGGGAGAAGATGCAAAATCAGTAATGATGAGTTCTACTAAATCCATGACTGGGCATTTATTAGGCGCTGCTGGTGCAATTGAAGCTATTTTCAGTGTACTTGCAATTAAAGATCAAGTCGCTCCACCTACTATCAATCTTAAAAACCCAAGTGAAGGTTGTGATTTAGATTACGTAACAGATGGTAAAGCGCGTCCTTCGAATATAGAGTATGCACTATCGAATTCATTTGGATTTGGTGGAACAAATGGTACGTTAATCTTTAAACGTATCTAGTTTTACGCATTACCTATAAAATGAAAACCCGATATTGACTCGGGTTTTTTTATGTCTAAATTTTACATCGCTAAAGTCGCTTATTTTCAGTACAAGTGACTTGTATTGAGCACAAGTGCTTTCTTATTAGCTTTGTTTAACCCTGTATTAGCAATTACTTTAAAATAGGTGGCAGTAAGCTGATGTTTATTAACGGTGAACAACATAACTCAATCGATGCAAGTGATCGCGGTTTAGGCTATGGGGACGGTTTGTTTTCCACCATAAAAGTCGAATATGGCAAGGTTGTTGATTGGCAACTTCATCTACAACGTTTACAGCTAGGCGCCTCGCGTTTATTTTTTCCTGCTATCGATTGGTTGCAACTTCAAAGTGAGGTGCTTAGCTGTGCAACTACGGTGAAAGCAGAAGCAAATTATGTGTTAAAAATCATATTAACTCGCGGTAGTGGTGGTCGGGGCTATAGTGCTGAAGGTTGTGAGCAACCGATGCGCATCATTAGCTTATCACCATTCCCAGTGCATTATTTTGAATGGCAAACACAGGGAATTGACATTGTGCAATGCCAAAGTCAATTGGGGCGAAATAAACAATTAGCTGGGTTAAAGTCATTAGCGAGATTAGAACAAGTCTTTATCAAACAAGAACTAAGCTCATTAAATGCAGTAGAAGGCTTAGTATGTGATGAGTTTGGGCATGTTATTGAGGCCTGCAGTGCGAATCTTTTTATTCACCTAAATGGGCAGTGGTTGACGCCTAAATTAGATTATTGTGGCGTAGCTGGAGTGATGCGTCAGCGTATTATGCAACATATCGATATTGATGTGACTGAAGCTGAATTGACCGTCGAACAAGTTAAACAAGCGTCTTGTATGCTATTAACTAATGCGTTAATGGGGATTGTGCCAGTGAAGCAATATGAAGATATAACATATTCTCAACAACAGTTGCAGCAGGTAACTGATTTACAAATTAAGCTTAAGCAAGGAAGTGGTTACTAATGGTCAAAAAAATTATCTTAGCTTTAATATTTATCAGTATTTGTCTGAGCATTGCTTTTTTATGGGCGCAGCAACAGATAGATAAATATTTACATGTACCAAGAGTACAACAAACACAGTTATTTACCTTGTCCGAAGGGCGTTATTTTGCACATCTTGCGCCGCAGCTAATTGAACAAGATTTATTAGATTCTGATCGATGGTGGAAAGTAGTTTCTAAATTGAAGCCTGAGTTAACTAAAATAAAATCAGGCACCTATGAGTTACCTAAAGGTGCATCATTAGCAGAGATTTTAACCATTTTAACTACCGGACGTGAGTTTCAATTTAAATTAACATTTGTTGAAGGCAGTACCTATAAAGACTGGTTAGTGATATTGCAAAATGCACAACATATTCAACCATTACAAGAATCTGAGCAAACGTTGTTAACTAAATTAGATAGTAAAGCAACAAAGCTAGAGGGGTTATTATTCCCAGAGACCTATCATTACACCGCTGATATGAGCGCTTTTAGCATTGTTAAAAAAGCCTATTTGCATCAACAAATGGTATTAGATAAATTATGGCCAGAAAGAGACAAAAATTTACCCTATAAAACACCCTATGAAGCGCTGATCATGGCCTCTATTATTGAAAAAGAGAGTGGGCTTGCAAACGATAGAGATAAAATAGCATCAGTGTTTGTTAACCGTTTACGTATTGGTATGCGTTTACAAACCGATCCGACGGTTATCTATGGCATGGGAGAACGCTACGACGGGCGTATCCGTAAGAAAGATTTGCAGGAAAAAACAGCTTACAATACGTATACCATTAACGGTTTGCCACCGACGCCAATTGCAATGCCGAGTGAAGAAGCAATGTATGCAGCTTTACATCCTGCGAAAACGCGTTACTTATATTTTGTCAGCAAAGGCGACGGGACCTCTTATTTTTCTAAAAATTTGAGAGAGCATAATAATGCCGTTAATAAATATATCCGAGGAAAGTAGCATGTCTGTATTAGAAAAATTAGCGGGTAAATTTATTGTTATTGAAGGCTTAGAAGGAGCAGGTAAAACGACGGCCATTCAATACATTAAAAAGTGGTTATTATCAAAGGGGCTTGCTGAACAACAACTCGCTTTTACGCGAGAACCTGGTGGAACTGTATTAGCTGAAAAAATGCGTGATATAGTCAAAATGGATGTAGCAGACGAACAATTAGCTGATAAAGCGGAATTACTGATCATGTACGCGGCACGAGTACAACTGGTTGAGCATAAAATAAAACCCGCTTTAACAGCTGGTCATGTGGTGATTGGTGATCGCCATAATTGGTCTTCACTTGCCTATCAAGGTGGTGGACGTGGTATCAATACAAACCTGATCAATGATATTAAGCAGGTTGCGTTAGGTGATTTTAAAGCGGACTTCACTCTATTTTTAGATATTGAACCTGAGTTGGGACTCGCAAGAGCCCGTGGCCGAGGTGAATTAGATCGTATTGAGCGTTTAGCCATTGATTTCTTTAATCGTTCACGTGCTGTTTTTCAGCAACTGGTTAACGAAGAAAAAAATGCGGTATGTATCGATGCAAGTCAAACATTTGAGCAGGTTGAAATTGATATTAATCGACAGCTTGACGCATGGTTAGCGAGTTTATAAAAATGCCGGAAAGTAATATTTTTGAAAATGTGAATACGCCTTGGTTAACCCCTTTCTATGCGCATTTACAGGATGCCTATCGTCAAGGGCGTTTTGCGCACGGTCTGCTGTTTACTGGCAGTAGTGGTATTGGTAAATATAAATTAGCACGACAATTAGCCCAGTATTTATTATGCAGTAATAAACAACATGATGACGCCTGCTTTGAATGTCACTCCTGCCAGCTCTTTAGTGCTAATAATCATCTTGATTTTAATCTATTGGAAGCTGAAAAAAATAAATCAATCGGTATTGATCAAATTCGCTTATTAACAGATAAATTGAATGAGCGTCCACAACTTGGTAATAATAAAGTGGTGTTAATTAAAGGTGCCGACCAATTAACCGAAGCGGCTGCTAATGCATTGTTGAAAACTCTTGAAGAGCCGCAAGGTGATAGTTATTTAATTTTATTAACACGAACATATCATCAATTGATGCCGACCTTATTAAGCCGTCTGCAACAAACACATTTACACAGTCCCGATGATCAAACCTTAATTGATTGGTTGTATCAATTTGGTTTTCAAGTTAGTGATGTTGGCGTATTACGCTGGTTTCAAAATAGTCCATTAGCCTTGCTCAACCACTTGAAAGCGTTGCAAGAAGATGCATCTCTTGATACTCGTCGGCAATGTATTGAAGGGTTATTTTCTCTTTTATATGAGCCTATTAATTTGTTTTCCTTTGCACAATTATTAGCGAAGGATGTTGAGCAAAATCTATTATTATTATTTCATTTGTTACACGATCTGCATAAATTAAAATTGAACGGTAATCAGCTTGACCCTGATGCTATTTATTACTTTGCTTTACCGCAATTGCAAATTTGGCAAACTCAATTGTCGTTAAAAAGTTTACGTTTATTAAGCGACGAAATATTAAAAACACGCAGCCTATTAACGGGGCATTCGGCGCTTAAAAAAGAATTATTGATTAATGCGTTATTAATAAAAATTAAAAATGAATTTAAGGAAATTACTGTATGTTAGTAGACTCTCATTGTCATCTTGATCGATTAAAATATGGAGAAAAACATACCGATATTGCTGAGGTTATTGAAAAAGCACAGGCAAAAGGCATTACTCATTTATTGAGTGTTTGCGTGACGTTACAGGATTACCCCGCAATGGCTGCAATGATTGCACCTTTTAAACAAGTCTCTAGCACCTGTGGCGTACATCCGTTATACGAAGAAGCGGTGATGGATGAAGCCTTATTGCTAGAATATGCAAGTGCAGAGAATGTGGTTGCAATAGGGGAAACTGGTTTAGATTTTTTCTATTCTCCGGAAACAAAAGAATGGCAAATCGATGCATTTCGTAAACAAATTAGAGTGGCTAAACAACTCAATAAACCTTTAATTATTCATACTCGTGGTGCCCGACAAGAAACCTTAGACATTCTTCGCGAAGAAGGCGCTGAGCAAGTAGGTGGCGTTTTACATTGTTTTACTGAATCAATCGAAATGGCAGAAGCCGCGATGGAAATGGGTTTTTATATTTCTGTCTCGGGCATTGTGACCTTTAAGAATGCAAAAGAATTGCAGGCAGTAATAAAAGCGGTACCCTTGGAACGTTTATTGGTAGAAACGGATTCTCCTTATTTAGCACCAGTTCCACATCGAGGGGAAGAAAATGAACCAGCTTACACCTACGACGTTGCACAATTTGTTGCTGAATTAAAAGGGGTGACATTTGAAGAGCTTGCTAAAGTTACTACTGAAAACTACTTCACGCTATTTAAAGGTGCGAAAAGATAACCTATTTGTAGTTAAACCTAATTCAATTGGTCATGCTCGGTTTGGTAACGCTTGGTTTAAGAATACCTAGTTTGAGAATGCCTAGTTTGAAAATACTTAGCTTAGGAATACTTAACTTATCAATATTTAGATTAGCAACGCTTAGTTGAACGAAGAAATTAGTTTTTATATATAAGGATCACCCATGCAATCAGTATTATTAAATGGAAAAACAATTACTCCTTCGAAAGTGGTTTGTATTGGCCGTAATTATGTTGAGCATATTGCGGAACTGAATAATGAAGTGCCTACTGAGCCGGTTATTTTTGTTAAACCTAACTCTGCTATCGCTGCTGATATAAAAACACATGCCGTTGACGCAATTCATTATGAGGCTGAAATTTCATTTATTGTTGAGAATAATCAGTTTATAGGCGTTGGTATTGGGTTAGATCTCACCAAGCGAGAAGTACAAAGCGTGCTTAAAAGCAAATCTTTACCCTGGGAAAGATCTAAAGCTTTTGACGCGTCAGCCGTGTTTTCAGAGTTTGTCAGTTTTGAGCATCAAGTCGACTCACTGAGCTTGGTCTTGTCGATTAATGATCAGGTGATACAACAAGCGAATTACGAATTAATGATTTATAAGCCGTTACAGATTGTACAAGCAGTTAATGAATTTATGTCTTTTGAAACAAACGATATTTTGATGACGGGAACACCAAAAGGTGTCGGAAAAGTGAATCAAGGTGATAAATTTACCGGACAAATATTTGATCAAGGTAAATTATTATTAACACAAACTTGGACTGTGTTGTAACGCTTAGTTCATCCTGCTTTTATGTTGCACTGGTTTTGAGTGAAATAAATACTCATTTCCAGTGTTTTATCCTCTGCAAATCCTCCTCAGCACTAGCCATATCTATTTGATCTGCGTAAAATTACATCCATATTTTTTATCACTTGTACTAAAGTAGAGTAAATTAAATGCAGCATCTAGATGAAATCGTTGCTAATGCGCAACAACAGATCGAAAGCGCCGCAGATACTAATGAATTAGAAGAGATTCGTTTACAGTATCTGGGCAAAAAAGGCCTAATGACTGAGCAAATGAAAGGCTTAGGCAAATTACCTCCTGCTGAAAAGCCAGCGGCAGGTCAATTAATTAATAAAGCAAAACAAGCGATTCAAGCAGTATTAGTTGAACGTAAAAAAGGGATGGAAGAAGCGATTTTAAATGACAAATTAGCTTCTGAAACCATTGATGTGACTTTACCTGGCCGTGGTGCTAAACAAGGTAATGTGCATCCTGTTACGCGCACAACTGAACGTATTGTTGAGTTCTTTAGCGAATTAGGTTTTGAAGTGAAAGACGGTCCTGAAATTGAAGACGGTTACCACAATTTCGATGCCCTAAATATTCCGCCGCATCATCCTGCACGTGCTGACCACGATACTTTTTACTTTAATCCAGACTTAGTATTGCGTACACAAACATCGGGTGTACAAATCCGTACCATGGAGAACCAAGAGCCACCGGTACGTATTATTTCACCGGGACGTGTTTACCGTAATGATTACGACCAAACACATACGCCAATGTTCCATCAGGTTGAAGGGTTGATGATTGCTGAAAATGTCAGCTTTACGCAACTTAAAGGTATTTTACACGACTTCCTACATAACTTCTTCGAGCAAGATTTAGAAGTGCGTTTCCGTCCATCTTACTTCCCATTTACAGAACCTTCTGCTGAAGTAGATGTGAAAGGTAAAAATGGTTGGTTAGAAGTATTAGGCTGCGGCATGGTGCACCCAACAGTATTAAAATCAATGGGTGTTGACCCTGAGAAATATTCTGGTTTTGCCTTTGGTATGGGTATTGAGCGTTTAACAATGCTGCGTTACGACGTAAATGATTTACGTTCATTCTTTGAAAACGATCTTCGTTTCCTCAAGCAATTCAAATAAGGGTTAATAATAATGAAATTTAGTGAAGCTTGGTTACGCGAGTGGGTTAACCCAGAAATTACACGTGATGAATTAACGCATCAAATTACTATGGCCGGTCTTGAGGTTGATGACGTAGAGCCCGTTGCAGGTGAATTTAGTAAAGTAGTCGTGGGTGAAGTGGTTGAATGTGGCCAACACCCTGATGCAGACAAATTACAAGTTACCAAAATTAATATCGGCTCAGATGAGTTAATTGATATTGTTTGTGGAGCTAAAAACTGTCGCCTAGGATTAAAAGTAGCGGTTGCTGTTGTAGGTGCCGTTTTACCGGGTGACTTTAAAATTAAAAAAGCAAAACTACGCGGTCAACCTTCATTTGGCATGTTGTGTAGCGAGTCTGAATTAGGCATGGCAGAAAGCGCTGAGGGCATTATTGAATTGCCATTAGATGCGCCTATCGGTCAGTGTGTTCGTGAATACTTACAACTTGATGATGTGATTATTGACGTTGATTTAACCGCTAACCGTGCTGATTGTTTAGGTATTGCAGGTCTTGCCCGTGAAGTTGCAGTATTAAACAGTACACATGCAACTCAACCAACGTGGGAAAATGTAGCTGTTTCTATCGATGACCAAGTCGCTATTAACCTGCAAGCACCTGAAGCATGTCCTCGTTACCTTGGTCGAGTGATCAAAGGTATTAACCAAAATGCAACAACTCCTTTATGGATGGTTGAAAAACTACGCCGTTGTGGTGTGCGAAGTGTTGATGCTGTAGTTGATATTACACAATATGTGTTACTTGAGTTTGGTCATCCAATGCATGCCTTTGACCTATCTAAATTAGATGGAGGCATTGAAGTTCGCCTTGCTAATCAAGATGAAAAGTTAACTTTATTAGATGGTAAAGAAGTTAAGTTAAATGCAGATACATTAGTGATTGCAGATCAATCTAAAGCACTAGCAATGGCCGGTATTTTTGGCGGTCAAGATTCTGGCGTTCAGGAAGGTTCAACAGATATCTTCTTAGAAAGTGCTTTCTTTGCACCATTAGCGATTGCGGGTCGTGCGCGTAGCTACGGTTTACATACAGACGCTTCTCATCGTTATGAACGTGGTGTTGATCCATTACTTCAGGCAACTGCAATGGAGCGAGCAACACAATTATTAGTTGATATTTGTGGTGGTCAAGTTGGCCCAATTACCGAAGCAGTAAACGAAGCGACTCTACCAACACAAGCTACTATTGAGTTACGCCGTAGTAAGTTAGATCGTTTAATTGGTATTTCAATTGATTCTGAACGTGTTCTACAAATCTTAACGCAATTAGGTTGTGTAGTATCTGAAACGGCAGAAGGTTGGTCTGCACTTGCACCGAGCTACCGTTTTGATATGGAAATTGAAGAAGATTTAATTGAAGAAGTAGCACGTGTATACGGCTACAATAATATTCCTAATATTGCACCACAAGCAGCATTAACTATGCCTGCTCATAATGAATCACGTTTAAAATTATCTAAAATCCGTGATGTATTAGTGAACCGTGAATACCAAGAAGCGATCACTTACAGTTTTGTTGACCCTGATAAGCAACTTAAATTACATCCTGAAGCGGATGCATTGATTTTGCCACATCCTATCTCTAAAGATATGTCAGCAATGCGCGTTAGTTTATGGACCGGTTTGTTAGATAGCGTGTCTAAAAACCAAAAGCGTCAACAAAATCGTGTGCGTTTATTTGAAACTGGTTTACGTTTTATCAAGGATGAGCAAGCTGAAAATGGTATTCGCCAACAAGCAATGCTTTCAGGTGTGATCATTGGTAACGTTAATGACGAGCACTGGGCGATTGAAACGCGTGTTGCTGATTTCTTTGATCTTAAAGCAGATTTGGAAGCCGTACTGGATTTAGCTGTTGATGATACAAGTTTTGAATTTAAAGCAGAGAAACACAGTGCTTTACATCCTGGTCAATCTGCAACTATTTACCGTAATGGTATTAAAGTCGGATACATAGGTACTTTGCACCCAAGTTTGAAAAAAACCTTTGCTTTAAACGGCCAAGCCATTGTATTTGAAATAGAAATTGATGCTATTTTAACCCGTCAATTACCTCAAGCTGGAGACATTTCTAAGTTCCCTGCAAACAACCGAGATCTCGCTTTTGTGGTCGATGATCAAGTAAATGCAGGTAAGGTCCTCAAATTTATAGAAAAAATTGGCGGATCTCAGCTAGTTAGCATAAACTTGTTTGACGTATACAAAGGATTGGGTGTTGAAGACGGTAAGAAAAGCTTAGCAATAGGCTTAATATTACAAGACGCGACACGTACTTTGGAAGAACAGGAGATTGCTGATAGTGTTAATTCAATAGTTGAAGCGGTTTCTACGGAATTTCATGCATCGTTGAGAGATTAATTTATGGCACTGACAAAAGCTGAGATAGCGGCACATTTATCGGAAGAAATCGGATTAAGCAAACGAGAAGCTAAAGAGTTTGTAGAATCTTTTTTCGAAGAAATAAAATCAACTCTTGAAGCTGGTTCACCAGTTAAAATATCAGGCTTTGGTGGATTTGAGCTAAAGGATAAAGGAGAACGGCCAGGTCGTAATCCTAAAACTGGTGAGGACATACCTATAGAGGCCCGACGAGTTGTTACTTTTAAAGCGGGTCAGAAATTGAAAGAGTTAGTAGAAACGAGTCTTTCAGATAAGCCTAAAAAATAATTTATTCCCTTTTAAAGAAAGTCGCTTAGCGGCTTTTTTTTTGCCTCAAATTCGGTTGGAATATGAACTGAACCACAAACTTTTTCTGATATAACATTACAATTAACAATGACTTTTTTGATACTTTAATTTCGTTTATCAAAAGTCATATTGTCAATATTAAGATTGCATTGAGGTTTTCGTGAATAAGGCATTAATAAATAGAGCTCAGCTTTATGCTGTTGGGGTTATGTTTTTGATTGGGGTTTAAAGTAGTGAGTAAATATAAAAAAATAGTAGTGTTAACAGGAGCAGGCATTTCTGCTGAGTCAGGTATTGAAACGTTTCGTGCAAAGGATGGTTTGTGGGAAAAATATAAACTTGAAGATGTCGCGACTTTGGATGGTTATCAACGCGATCCTGAATTGGTATTAGATTTTTATAATAAACGACGCCATAGTTTTTGTTTAGGAGAAAATAAACCTAATGCTGCACATTATGCGTTAGCGGAATTGGAACAAAAATTTGAAGGAGAGTTTCTACTTGTCACTCAAAATATAGATGATTTACATGAACAAGCAGGCTCAAAGAGCGTTATTCATATGCATGGTGAATTATTAAAAGTACGTTGTGCTAAAACCAATCAAGTCATTCCTTGGAAAACGGATTTAACCAGTGATGATTTTTGTACCTGTTGTCAATACCCGTTACCTTTAAGGCCTCATATTGTTTGGTTCGGCGAAATGCCCATAGGTCTAGATATTATTTATCATCATCTTGCGCAAGCCGATTTATTTATAGCGATTGGTACTTCCGGCACTGTTTATCCAGCAGCGGGATTTGTTGAAGAAGCTAAAAGTGCAGGAGCTGATTCTATTGAGGTTAACCTAGAACGTAATGAGCATAGTCATTTCGATACCATACTAGAAGGTAAGGCGACTCAATTAGTGCCTGAATTGGTTAAAAACCTATTAGCATAAAACTAATCACTGGTTTTATAGTGACCAAAAGCGAAATAACCTGAAGCTTTGAAGCTTTGAAGCTTTGAAGGGTGGATAAGGGCGAGTCAACATTCTTAACTCGTTAATAAGCAATCAAAGGTTAATGTTTGTATTGTTCCATCTGGTTTTTTAAGTGCAAATTCAAAAGCAATTAACCACGAAGACACGAAGGGTGGAGAAGGATGAATCAAACGATGATTCCCTTACCTTGTAATAAGCGATTAAAATTTATTTTTTAGCTTGATCCTCATTTTTAATCTTTTCTTCGTGTTCTCTGTACAGCGGAACGGTTTCGAGGTTAATTGCTTTAAAATCACAAGCGAGTTAACCACGAAGGCACGAAGAGTGCAGAAGGATGAATCAAACCATAACCCGTTAATAAGTGATTAAAATTTACTTTTTAGCTTGATCTTCATTTTTAATCTTTTCTTCGTGCTCTCTGTGCAGCGCAGCGGCTTCGTGGCTAATCGCTTTAAAATCAAAAGCTGATTAACCACGAAGGCACGAAGAGTTAAGAAGGATAAATCAAACCATGAAACCTATAACTTGTTAATAAGTAAAAATTTAACTTTTACGTAGATCCGTACTTTTAAATCCCTTTTTGAAGCCTTTCTTCGTGTTCTCTGGGCAGCGGAGCGGCTTCGTGGTTAATTGTTTTAAAATCAAAAGCTGATTAACCACGAAGGCACGAAGAGCTAAGAAGGATAAATCAAACCATGAAACCTATAACTTGTTAATAAGTAAAAATTTAACTTTTACGTAGATCCGCACTTTTAAATCCCTTTTTTAATCTGTTCTTCGTGTTCTTCGTGTTCTCTGTGCAGCGCAGCGGCTTCGTGGTTAATTGCTTTAAAATCACAAGCGAGTTAACCACGAAGGCACGAAGAGTGCAGAAGGATGAATCAAACCATAATCCTTTAACCCGTTAATAAGTGATTAAAATTTACTTTTTAGCTTGATCCTTATTTTTGATCTTTTCTTCGTGCTCTCTGTGCAGCGCAGCGGCTTCGTGGTTAATTGCTTTAAAATCAAAAGCGAGTTAACCACGAAGGCACGAAGGTTGGAGAAGATGGAATCAAACCATAAACCCTTTACCCTTTATCCCTTTAATAAGTGATTAAAATTTATTTTTTAGCTTGATCCTCATTTTTAATCTTTTCTTCGTGTTCTCTGTGCAGCGCAGCGGCTTCGTGGTTAATTGCTTTAAAATCAAAAGCTGATTAACCACGAAGGCACGAAGAGCTAAGAAGGATAAATCAAACCATGAAACCTATAACTTGTTAATAAGTAAAAATTTAACTTTTACGTAGATCCGCACTTTTAAATCCCTTTTTTAATCTGTTCTTCGTGTTCTCTGTGCAGCGCAGCGGCTTCGTGGTTAATTGTTTTAAAATCAAAAGCGAGTTAGCTACGAAGGTAACCACGAAGGCTCGAACTGAAACAAAAAACCTTAAAAAATGATAATAAAATAGCTCAGTTTTTTCCTTCATAAACTCTGTGTCGTGTCTTGATTTTGTCGTTAAGTACTTTTTAAAATCAAAGCTCATTAAGCACCAAGCATAGTAAAGAAGGCGTGTTTAAAAACTTGTTAAGCAATGAGTTTTAATTAATCTTGTTTAGCTTTGAATGTACTTGAAAAGCTAACAGAACTCCCTACAATGATCCGCTGTTAAGCAGCTGTTATTCAATTTAGGGAAGTTAGTGTGTTATGAATTCAAAATATTTTGTATTAGGTGGTGATATTAAAAAATCACTGACCGAAGGGTATCGATTTGATCTGAAAAAATTGTTGCTGGATGCCCTTAAAATTACGCGTAAACATTTCTTTCCTCTATTAACCGCTTGTCTATTTATCATGTTGGTTTCATTTGCTTTACTTAGCGTATTTCTTGATCAAGCAACGTCACTTGATGATCCTAAAACCATGATACTTTTCTTTATTTTTGCATTAATTGTCGTGCCTCCTTTGATGACCGGTATGCTGATGATGGGAGTTCACCATTCAGTGGGATTAAAAACAAAATCTTTTCACTTGTTTAATTATTTTAATATCATCTTTAAATTATCGTTAGCCGCGATGATCATCAATTTGATGACCAATGGCGCTAGCATGTTCTTAGGGCAAGTCTTTGGCAGTGTTGGTTTTGTGTTATCTGTTATTGTGTTGCTGTATTTAAAAATGTCTTTCTGCTTGGTTTATCCTTTGATTGCCGAGAAAAAAGTATCACCAGTGATGGCTTTAAAACTCTCATTTAAGTTGGTTCATAAAAACATTGCTCAATTTACCCAACTATTAATTATATTTTGTGTTCTTTTTATGATTGGTATTTTGACATCAGGCATTGGTTTATTATTCGTTATTCCTTTTTCTATCAACGTGATGGGGATTGTTTATCGTCAAGTATGCGGTGTTAGCATCTCAGTAACAGAAGCAACTGAAGGTTCAAACGACAACAATAAGAATGACGATGATAATCATCATTCTGGACCTAAAAACGGCGGCTTTGAAGCTTAACTCCAATACAAAGAAGGAAGGTATTATGCGACGTTTAGTACTCGCCATTTTATTGTCTAGCTTGACTTCATTGAGTCAAGCTTCAACCATTAAGCTTAATTATTCAGTGTTTTTTAGCTACATGAAAACGATGTATAAACTTGATTACCCCTATGTCACTACCGCCTTTTATTTAATCGATAGAGAGAGTAAAGCGCTATGTAAGATTGCTAATGCAGAGATGGTAGTTGAGAATGTTCGAGAGCCTATTTTGTTTGAATCAGCAGGACGTTTATTGCCTTTCTACTCTGATAAACATCGCAAAGACGGTGGGATGTTAGAAGTTGATATTGATGATAATAAAACATTATCTAGTTGTGACTTACAAATCACCGTGATGGCAAAAGAGAGTGAATTATTTAATTTAAACGAACAAAAACTCGCTGCTATTGATGAACAGTTAGAAGGGGTGATAAAGAAAAATGCAGGCATGATAGGGAAGCATTTTTTACCAACGTTTGCTGGTTTACGCCTTCAGTTTTTAGATCCAATTCCCGCATCCATAAAGACTTCACTCAGTAGCGATGTTGAAAGTAGCGATGTTAAATTTGCTGCTAATGGTGACCTATTGCTTAGCAAAGATGATTTTTCAAAAATTAAAGAAATAAATGAACTTAAACTTTCTGTGGTGCGTATAACCCCGTGGATGTTAAACGACTGACTTTATTAGCTTATCGTTATTGTGGCGGGTTGATCGTTGATCGTTGATTGGTTAATCCTTGATGGGTTAATTGAGGTGGCTGAATTTAATTGGCCTGCTTATTGACCTTCATATTACCTTAATACAGTTTAATTAACTGATGGTTATGTTTAAACGATAAGCTTGAATCGCGTAATTAATAACAAACTAATATCGTTCAAACACACTGCAAAACCAAATAAAATAATAAATAAAAATAGCAGCACTTAGGAGTGACTCTTGAAATTTACAGGTAAAAAAGCAATTCTTTTTGATTTAGATGGTACGTTAATTGACAGCGCACCGGATCTCGCATTAGCTATCAATCATATGTTAACAAGTATTGGTCGCGAACCTATTTCACCAACTATTATTCGTTCTTGGGTAGGTAATGGTGCAAGTATTCTAGTGCAAAGAGGCCTTTCTGGACAATCACACATTGACCCTGACCTTGATCCTGAATTGCTGGCAAAAGCTTTGGCGATTTTTCTTGAGTTTTATGCTCAGAACTTATGTATAGATACGGTAACTTATCCACATGTACGTTCAACATTAAAAATATTAAAAGCTAAAGGCTATCAGCTTGCCATTGTAACCAATAAACCCTTTGATTTTATTCAACCAATCCTTGATGGTTTAGAATTAAATGGTTTATTTGAGCTTTTAATTGGCGGCGATACCTTAGAAAAACGTAAACCTGATCCGCTTCCTTTGCATTACAGCTGCGAAAAGTTAGGTGTTACCGTTGACCAGTGTGTGATGGTTGGTGATTCTAAAAATGATATTTTAGCTGCCAATGCAGCCAACATGCAGAGCATTGGTTTAAGTTATGGTTATAACTATGGCGAAGATATCAACGAGCACAATCCAGATATCAGTTTTGATGACTTTGCGGACATCATTGCTACTTTCTCAGATGTTAATCAATATGAATTAACAGAGTAAATAAAGCTTCAGTTAATTTTTGATAAAATCTAGCCATATTGCTTTTACATATGGCATGAATTAAACGTAAATATAAACGGTTTTAAAATGACTAAGAACGAAATGTCAGATAAAAAAATTGCCATTATCGGTGGCGGTATTGCTGGAGCTTCAATTGCACTTTATTTAAGTGAAATAGGCTTACAAGTTGATTTATTTGAAAAAGGGACGAGTTTAGTAAATGGACCTCCTATTTGTCATCTTCATGCTGGTGGCAATTTATATAGGGAAATTTCAGAAGAACAATGTGTAACGTTATTAAAAGAGTCTATAGAAGCACTGCGCTTATATCCTGATTCGGTTGACTATCGCCCAACAGTGATTGCGATCCCTGAACAAGATCCAGGGCAACCGATGGAACTTTTACCTCGTCTAAAGCGATTACAAAGTGAATACCAAGATCTAATTGATGAAGATGCTGATAATCAAGTGCTTGGCAAAGCGAGCGACTATTATCAACTGTTTGAGTTGGAAGAATTACAACAGTTAGCGTTACTAGATGAGCATCCAGTACCTAGCACGGCAGAGCAATGGATGATTCCATTTGCTAAGCATGTTGATCTGTCTTTATTAAAATTTCCTGTTGTTTTAGTTCAAGAATTTGGTTGGAATGTATTTCGCTTAGGCGCCACAGCTGCGCTCTCTTTAGAAAAGAATGCCCATTGTCAGGTGCATCTAAATGCTAAAATCACAAAAATCGAACAAACTGTTGATAAAAAATGGCAGTTAAGTTGTGATGAAAGTGGTCATAATAGCCAACAGAAGTTTGATTATTTAATTAATGCAGCGGGCTTTAAAACCGGTGAAATTGATGATTTAGCTGGTTTTCATCGTCAACGTTTAGTCGAGTTTAAAGCTGCCTATGTCACCAAGTGGCAGGGTACCGGAGGTTTATGGCCTGAAGTTGTTTTTCATGGTCAACGTGGTACGCCCGAGGGCATGGCACAATTTACGCCTTATGCTGAAAATTTAGTACAGTTACATGGCATGACTGAACAAATTACATTATTTGATAATGGCCTTGTTGCTAGTGCTGACAATAGCTCTCAACCTCAGTTAGATGCGCAGTTTATTCGTAAAATAGACAAAGGTTGGTTAGCCCAAGAGGTTGCAGAACGCGGGCAACGCGCAATTGCACACTTGGCTCGATATATTCCTGCTTTTAAAGAAGCGAGTGTAGAAGGTAAGCCGCTATTTGGAGCGCAACAAATACCCGGTGAGGATGCTTCCCTGCGTGCCGCTGGTGTATCTTTTGAAGATGATAATTATGCACGTTGTGAGATAGTGAAAGCGTCATCTGTATTAACGAGTGCCGATGCGTTAACTGAAAAATTGGCAGAATTGGGTTTTGTTGATAAAAGCTTAGTGGGGTCACGTTTGTTTCCTGTGACTCGCTCTATTACTGATCAACAAGTAACGGAGCGTTCAGAGTGTTACACACAGCAGCGAGGGTATCCGCTAGCTTTAGCTCATAGGACAGTCAAACAGTCATAATAAATTAAACCTTAAATGACATAACTCAAAGCAAATAATCAAAAGCAAACAAAAAATCCTATGACTCAACTAGTCATGGGATTTTTTGTTTTTACATTTATGTTCTTGAATTACTTCTCTATCCGCATCATTATTAACGCCTGATTCTTAATGAGTGATACAAATATCATCTCCTAACATATTGAGTATATTGTGAATAATACTTCAACCGAAGAGACCCATTTACAAAACAAGTCTAATCCAAAAGAAAAGCTTAAAGCCTTCAATAGCTTATTACCTATATTTTCCTTTATAAAACCTTATAAGCTAATGCTTTCATTGGCACTGCTTGCTTTATTAGTGACGGCCATTATTAATTTGTCTTTAGGGCAAGCAGTGAAATCTGTTATAGACAATGGGTTTATTGCAGGCTCTGAGCAACAGTTACAAGCAACTATTTTAGGCTTGGTTTTTCTGGTTGGTTTATTAGCGGTAGGGACGTTCAGTCGCTTTTATTTAATGTCATGGTTAGGTGAACGGGTGAGTGCCGATATTAGAAAGGCGGTTTTCAATCGCATTGTCACTTTACATCCCAGTTACTTTGAAGAAAATAGAAGTGGCGAACTAATGTCACGCTTAACCACTGACACTGCATTATTACAATCCATTATCGGTTCTTCATTTTCCATGTCGTTACGCAGTTTATTTCTGTTGATTGGCGGATTGATCATGTTATTTGTCACCAACTTAAAATTGTCTTTAGTGGTTATTGTCGCCGTGCCTTTTATTTTAATACCGATGCTCGTTTACGGTCGAAAAGTGAGAGCCTTAGCTGAAACGTCACAGGGGGCAATTGCAGATATTGGTACCTATGCTGGCGAGATCATTCAAAACATTAAAGTGGTGCAGAGTTATACGCATGAAGCCAGAGAGCAAGTCGCTTTTGGTAATGAAGTTGAAAAAGCCTTTGTGGTCGCAAAACGTAGAGTGAAACAGCGTTCGTTTTTAATTGCCATTGTGATCTTTTTAACCTTCGCGGCTATCAGCAGTATGTTGTGGATTGGTGGCATGGATGTACTTTCAGGTAAAATGACAGGCGGTGAATTAGGCGCCTTTGTTTTTTACGCCATTATAGTTGCGACGTCGGTGGCCACCATCGCAGAGGTTTATGGTGAACTTCAACGTGCCGCGGGTTCAGCAACGCGCTTACTCGACTTATTAAAAGTAGAAAGTGATATAAAACAACCTAACCGAACTAGTGTGATGAAAGCACAATCATCATCAGCAATTACTTTTGAACAGGTCAATTTTTCTTATCCTTCTCGACCAGATATTGCCGCGCTACATGATATTAATTTAGTGATCCCAACAGGAAAAACAGTCGCGTTAGTAGGGCCTTCTGGCGCGGGGAAAACAACACTGTTTGAATTGTTACAACGATTTTATGACCCGCAACATGGTCAAATAAAGTTTAATGATACGGATATTACTCAACTGGCATTAACCGACTTACGTGATGCGATGGGAATGGTACCGCAACAGCCGATCTTATTTAGTTCTGACGTTTGGCATAATATACGTTACGGCAATCCACAAGCAACGGATGCACAAGTCATCGAAGCCGCAAAACGCGCTCATGCTGATGAATTTATTAATGAGCTACCACAGGGTTACGCAAGTTTCTTAGGTGAGCAGGGCGTGCGGTTATCAGGCGGACAAAAACAACGTATTGCCTTAGCAAGAGCGATTTTAAAAGACCCTAATGTTTTATTATTAGATGAAGCCACCAGCGCGTTAGATGCACAGAGTGAAAGCCATGTGCAAGCGGCACTGAATGAGCTAATGGCCAATAGAACTACACTGATTATTGCGCATCGCTTATCTACCGTGATCGATGCAGACTTAATTGTGGTGATGGATAAAGGCAGAATTGTTGACACGGGCGATCATCACTCACTATTAACCAGTTCGACTTTATATAAGAGGTTATGTGACTTGCAGTTTGATAAAAGTAACTTGAATAAATAATGGGATTGGTGAAAGCTTTAAATGAGGAAGGGAGTTAACAATAAAATTGTGGTTCTTACTTTTCCATTCTCTATTTATTATCTGGGGTTAACCCCATTCCATCTAACCAGCCACAATAGTGTCGCAACGCTTTTTTATTATGTTCATAAAACCTCGGCTTTTTTAATAATTCAGCTATTAGCCGAACACATAGTGCAGGGTTATTACATTCAAAAGCGAATAATCGGCGATTATATTTTGTATTGTATATTAGGTCTGTTCATTGTATCAGAAGCATATTGGTCGCTGTTCTGTCGTTTCTAACTCGCAAAGGGGCACAAACCGCCCTAGGATTTATCTGCTATTTTAAAATTTGTAACGTCAGCTGTTCCGGCAAATCGGACATTATTAGTAAGTCGCTTTCGTCCCTAAGGGAAGGGCAAGATTACGAAGCCGTACTTTAAATTTGAAGTTTTAGACTTATCTATTTGAAGGCATTTTTTGAGAGTTAACTCTATTGATCTGCACTAGGAAAAGGAGCACGTTGAAGATCATTTCCTGATGTGATCATATACTTCTTTTTATACGATGTAGAAGTTATATGAGCCAAGAAATGAAGAGAAAGTTATTGTGGCTGTGCGGCCTTTCGACCTAAGTCTATGCCAGAACCAAAAACATGTGCTCAGTAAAAGTATATTAAACACTTTATATAAAAATTTATAAGGCGTGTTGTCCCCCGAAACGAGCCCAATCGCCAATTTATTAATGTCTGCTTTAGGCTCATAGTGGACTTTTAAATTATGACCCATGATATCCATTTCTAGCTCGCATATGGATTCCACCTGTTTTACAACGATTAATTTTCATAAACAGATAAGATGCGTTCGTATTTACGGCTTTTTATTGAGAGAGCTACCCTCTAGCCTAAGATGTTTACGCACCTATTATCCTCATCGCTTTGACAGTCTATTATGGCTCCCGAGCTAGGCAGGTTTTAATAGGTTGGTCTTACCGTTTATGCTTCATCATTGTTGTAAAATTGGGTAAAGCTATTTTTCTGAATTAACGTGTTTTAATTTTTTATTATGTTACTAATAATTTTTGTTGGTATTTAGTTTCATATCTCAAAATAGCCCAAGCCGTTCTAACTGTTTTATTTGCTAATGCAATACAGGTTCTATTTATACCTAATCGCTCCCTTAATTGTATTAACCACGCTTGTTTTAGTGTTATTGGCTCATAACGCTGCAAATAGTCACTGGAAATAGTAGTAAGGATTAATATCATTTGCTCGGCAAGTCATCACTAAACTATATAAATTCGCACTGGCTTTGGCTCCACTAATTGATGTAGAGAACATCTGGTGTCACCACTTTTACCTTTCTTCACAGCTTTTTAAATTTTTGAAGATTATATAATCCATTATCCATGTGATATTCATCGCATTTGTATATTTATTTTTCCCCGATTTTATTCAATTTATTTCTATGCCTCGTTTTACCCCTTTTAATGTTAATTAAATGTTAAATAATGTGTGTTTTTATGTTAACAGAAGTAGGGGGGATTGAGTTTTATATTTTGTATTGTCGTTTATATGCACCATTTATTTATTTTGTTGAATAAATGTTAATGAATTGTTATTTAATTGGATTTTATTTGTACATTTTTTTAACATTGTTGGTCGCAGATCCCATTACTCATCTACTAAGTAAATTTAATTTGATTAAAGAGATTAAAATCATTCTCGTAATTAAATAAAGCGTTCACTTATATAAAAAAGGATGACTAACAATGAAAAGTAAATTTATTAAAATTGCTGCATTAAGCCTTGTATTTGCAACATCGGGTATTCAAGCGAAAGACTATGAAATTGTTAATGTAGTTAAAATTACTGGGATCCCTTGGTTTAATCATATGAATAAAGGAGTAGAGCAAGCTGCTAAGGATTTATCAGTTAATGCTTATCAGTTAGGTGGATCTTCGGTTGATCCCGCTCAGCAGGTTAAGATAATCGAGGATCTTATTGCTAAAGGTGTTGATGCAATCACAGTCGTTCCAAATGATGTAAAAGTACTTGAACCCGTTTTTAAAAAAGCCAGAGAAAAAGGGATTGTTGTTTTAACACACGAAGCACCAAGTGGTCATAATGCAGATTGGGATATTGAAACGATTGATAATACCTCTTATGCCAAAACAACGATGGATGCCTTAGCTGAAGGTATGGGCAAAAAAGGTGGTTATATCATGTATGTGGGCTCGCTAACGGTCCCTTTACATAACAATTGGGCTGATGTCGCACTTGCTTACCAAAAATCTGAATACCCAGATATGTACGAAGTTTCATCACGTATGCCAGTGTCAGACAGCATAGAAGACTCTTACGCAGCAACAAATAATTTAATGAAAGCACATCCTGATATGACCGGGATTGTCTCTTTTGGCTCATTAGGTCCAATTGGTGGAGGAGAAGCTGTTAAAAAGAAACGCGCTAAAAACAAAATGACGATTGTGGGTGTCACAATGCCGAAACAAGCATCTCCATATTTTAAAAGAGGTGAAATAGACAAAGGTTTCTTATGGAATCCTGCAGATGCTGGTTATGCGTTAGTGGAAGTGGCTAAGATGATCCTAGATGGAAAAAAAGTTGCTGATGGCGTCACGCTAGATAAGTTGGGTGCAGCAAAAATTGACATGGAAAATCGTGTGATTAATTTTAATAAAATCCTAGTCGTAGATAAAGACAATGCAGATAAATTAGGCTTCTAAAGCTAAAAATATAACAGAGCATCTTACGGTGCTCTTTATTTAAACCTTTAATAATAGGATACAGTAATGCTAAGTGATGAATTTATTAGCTTAAAAAATACGTCTAAATTTTTTGGCCAAGTAAAGGCATTGAAGAATATCAATTTAACTTTCAATAAGGGTGAAGTGCATTGTCTTGCGGGCAAAAATGGCTGTGGGAAAAGTACTTTATTTAAAATTATTTCTGGTGTGCACAATCCAGAGCCTGGATCTGAAATCATTCTTAACGGCAAATCATATACAAAATTAAACCCTCAACTTTCAATAGAGAATGGGATTCAAGTTATTTATCAAGATTTATCTCTTTTTCCAAACTTATCTGTTGCTGAAAATATTGCAATTCAAAATCACCTAGCATGGACTAAAGGTCTCGTGAGTAAAAAAAATATGGACACCATTGCATTAAAGGCCATGCATAAAGTGGGTGTTTCATTACCGTTAACAAAGTTAGTAGAGAAGCTATCTATTGCAGAGTGTCAACTGGTTGCAATATGTCGAGCGATGGCTTCTGATGCAAAATTAGTGATCATGGATGAACCGACGGCCTCATTAACACGCACAGAAGTAAATAACTTAATTAAAGTTGTTAAAGACCTTAAAAGTAAAGGTATTACTGTCGTTTTTGTCAGCCATAAACTTGATGAAGTCATGGAAATATCAGACCGCATTACAGTGATCCGTGACGGTAAAACAATTGGTACTTATCCAGCTCAAGATGTTGACAGCAATGAACTTGGTTTTTTAATGACAGGGCAACGCTTCAATCATATGCCAATAGGAAAGTATAGTGCAGGCGGGGTCATTAAATTTGAAGCGGTTAATTTGAATAAAAAAGGCCAATTTAACAATATCAATTTAAAAGTACATGCAGGGGAAATTGTTTCACTTACAGGGTTGTTAGGCTCTGGTCGGACAGAATTATGCTTAGCATTATTTGGTATGGTCTCAATAGATAGTGGGGAAATTCGAGTGAATGATAAAAGTGTTTCACTTCAATCTAATCGAGATGCGATTAAAAATGGTATTGGTTATGTATCTGAAGACAGAATGTCAACAGGGCTCATAATGGAGCAAAGCATTCAAAGTAATACTACGGTCTCTATTTTACCCAAACTTAAAAAGAAGAGTGGTCTCTTTGATTATATTAAAGCAGGTAAAATAGTTGAAAGACTTATTTCATCATTATCGATTAAAGTATCTGATTCAACGCTACCGATGACGAGTTTATCGGGGGGAAATGCTCAACGTATATCAATTGCTAAGTGGATTGCTGCAGAGCCTGAAATTTTGATCCTAGACTCACCGACAGTCGGTGTTGATATTGCCAACAAAGAAAGTATTTATAAAATTATTCAAGATCTTGCGAAAACGGGTATTGCTATCATTATGGTCAGTGATGAGATACCTGAAGTTTTTTATAACAGCCATCGAGTCTTAGTGATGAAATCAGGAGAGATCACCCATGAGTTTTATCCTGAGTCATCTTCAGAAATTGAAATAATGGAGGCTGTAAATGCGTAATCTTTTATGGAATAAAATTATAAAAAGCCATGAGTTCAATTTGGCTGCAATTATTGTCATCTTATTTATTGGCCTGACAGTGACAACTGAAGGGTTTCTTACCTTGGGCAATATTTTTGACATGTCAGAAAGTACTGCTGTACTAGGTATTATGGCTTGTGGGTTATTTGTTGTTTTAATCGCGGGCGGTATTGATATTTCTTTCCCCGCTACGGCTGCTATTGCGCAATATGTTTCTGCAACTTATATCTTAAGTTTAGGTGGCAACTTTTTCATTGCCTTTTTGATCGCTGCTGCTGTTGGCGTAGTGTTGGGGTTAATCAATGCTGTATTTGTTTATAAGTTAAAGGTACCTTCAATCATTATTACTATTTCAACATTAAATCTATATTTTGGTTTATTAATGTATTTTAGTAATGGGGAATGGCTGTATGGTTTTCCTGATTGGTTCATGAACGGTGTGCATATATTTCCTTTTATTGGTACTGATGGATACGATTATAGTTTGTCGTTACCTATTATTACCTTCCTAGTTGTTATCGTTACAACTTCAATTTTCATGACTAAAGTCCGTTTAGGGCGACAGATTTATGCCGTAGGCGGTAATGCTGATGCTGCTAGTCGTATCGGTATTAATCTTTTTACAATTAACCTATTAGTTTATGGCTATATGGGCGCGTTAGCAGGTATTGCTTCTATTGTTCAAATGCAAATTTCTCAATCGGTTGCACCAAACTCATTAATGGGTTTTGAGTTAACTGTACTTGCTGCAGTCGTCCTTGGTGGAGTCAGTATGACTGGCGGAAAGGGGTCATTATTCGGAGTTATATTGGGTGTCGCCTTGTTAGCAGTTTTGAAGAACGGTTTAACCTTATTAAGTATCCCATCATACTGGCACACTGTTTTAACTGGAGCGATTATTGTTTTCAGCATCAGTATGACCGCATTAAATAATAAAAAACAAAAATTGAGGGAGGCGTAATGAATCAACTACTCGATACATTAAGGTTGCCTAAAGATGCTAGTGCTCGTTATTTACTTGTATTACTCTTTGGCTCATTAGCATTCATGTTAGTTGCAAATGGCGAGGTTTTTTATTCACTATCAAACTTACAATCTATAGCTTCACAAATACCGTTATTAGGTGTATTTGCATTCGCGATGGCGATTTGCATGTTAACAGGGGGGATCAACCTCTCTATCATCGCAACAACAAATGCAAGTGCTTTAGTGATGGCAAATATTATTGTACTTGCCCCTGAAAGTAGCACAGTATTATTACTGGCTCTTGTCGCGGGATTCGTTGCAGCGCTTATCATTGGTTTATTTAACGGTATATTAATTGCCTACATTGGCGTCTCTCCTATTTTAGCAACACTTGGGAGTATGACGCTCATTAATGGCTTCAATATTTTGCTTTCAGGCGGTAGTGTTATTTCGGGTTTTCCTGATGGCTTACTCGTGCTGGCAAGTGGAGCTGTGATCGGCATCCCTATTCCCCTTTTATTACTGTTGGTGATTGGTTTTATATTGTGGTTAGTACTTGAGCATACTGTACTCGGACAAACCATTTTTTTACTCGGTTCAAATGAAGAGGCTACCTTTTATTCGGGTGTTAATACAAAAAAATCACTCATGTATGTTTACGCTATTTCTTCTATTTTATGCTGGGTCGCAGCATTAATCATGATGGCTAAATTTAACTCAGCAAAAGCGGGTTACGGTGAGTCTTATCTTTTAACTGCGATTTTAGCCTCAGTACTTGGAGGTATTAACCCTGATGGAGGATTTGGGCGAGTTATCGGAATTGGCCTGGCGCTGATTGTTTTACAGGTATTAGAAAGTGGAATGAATTTATTGGGTATAAGTAGTTATTTAACAATGGCGCTTTGGGGAGGGATTATTATTTTGTTCATCGCTCTTAAAAGACAAAAGGCCTAATGGAGATAATAAAGTGACAACATATTTTATTGGTGTTGATGTAGGTAGCGGAAGTGCTAGAGCGGGTGTTTTTGATATTTTTGGAAAGAAACTAGCAGATGCTGTGTATGAAACAAAAACATTTAAACCTTTGGATCTGTTCGTAGAGCAATCTTCAGATGACATTTGGGATTGTGTTTGTAAAGCCGTGAAAGAAGCGGTAATAAAAGCGGATATAGATATAGTTCAAGTGAAGGGGATTGGTTTTGATGCGACTTGTTCTCTGGTTGTATTGGATGAGGATGGTTTGCCTTTATCAGTCAGCCCAACCGGAAGAAGTGAACAAAACGTTATTATGTGGATGGACCATCGTGCAATAAGTCAAGCAGAGCGTATTAATGCAACAAAACATGATGTCCTTAACTATGTAGGCAGTCGTATCTCTCCAGAAATGCAGACACCAAAATTATTGTGGTTGAAAGAAAATCAATCAAATATATGGAGCAAGGCTAAGTATTTTTTTGACCTACCTGATTTTTTAACATGGAAAGCAACATCGAGTAATCATCGGTCTTTATGTTCTACTGTCTGTAAATGGACATATATTGGACATGAACAAAGGTGGGACGATGATTTCTTTGCACAGATAGGGTTAAGTGAATTACTTGAAGATAATGCAAGAAGTATCGGCAATATAATTCGACCAATGGGTGAGAATATTGAAGATGGATTAACACTTAAAGCGGCAAAACAACTCGGATTGTTAAAAGGTACAAAAGTCGGTGTATCTATTATTGATGCACATGCTGGGGGAATAGGGGTAATAGGAGCAGTCGGCGTAAAGGGTGAAAAAGTTGATTTTAATCGCCGTTTAGCGTTAATTGGAGGTACCTCTTCTTGTCACATGGCAGTATCAGAGTCGGCTCGTTTTATTGATGGTGTTTGGGGAGCATATTATAGTGCCATGATACCAAATTATTGGTTAAATGAAGGCGGACAATCTACAACAGGCGCATTGATTGACCACTTTATAACCTCTCATCCTTTATATAATACATTGCATAAAAAGGCGCTTGAAGAAGATAGTAGTATTTACGAATTACTCAATACGCACTTATTAAAATTAGCTGGAAGTAATTATAATATCGCCTATTTAACAAAAGATATTCATGTACTCCCTTATTTTCATGGTAATCGCTCTCCTCGTGCAAACCCTAATTTAACCGGTTCTATCGTTGGTTTGAAAATGTCAAAAACGATTGATGATATGGCCCTTTCATATTTAGCTGTTATCCAAGCGATTGCCTTAGGGACAAGACATATTATCGAAGTAATGAATCAATCAGGATATGAAATAGATACTATTATGGCTGTGGGTGGTGGGACTAAAAACTCTATTTTCTTACAAGAACACGCAAATGCAACAGGATGTTTAATGTTATTGGCTGAAGAAAGTGAAGCGGTATTACTTGGCTCTGCTATGTTAGGATCTGTTGCGGCAAAGTTTTATGATGATATTCCTGACGCAATGGCCAACATGAGTCGAATTGGAAGAATTATTACGCCTCAATCAACTAAAATTAAACGTTTTTATGACGCTAAGTACCAAGTATTTCATCAAATGTATGATGATAGCGAAACGTATAAAAAGATGATGAATGACGCATTTTAATTGATTGTCTTTACCCCGTTAAATGGACTTAACTGGGTAAAGGCATAACGACTAGAAAGACTTAAAGGGTCCATAACTGCAAGCGTGATTATAGTTGTGTAATTGATCATTTAGAATGTAGGTCTCGCTTTATTTTCTCTGCAGATTATTTGTATTTCTATTATATGGTATTTGGGTTCTGCTTAAGTTCTAAAGGATAATCTCCCTGTTTTTTAACCTCAAACCCATTTTCTTTGAATTCCTCATAATTAAAACTTTCGAGTTCATCACATGCTAATTTGTGAAACTCATAAAAGTTAGGCCACCACTCATACCCATCTCCAAGGTTGTTACCTAGATAAGCATCAACTATATCTATGCCCATCTTAGGGGCTACATAGAAAGCTCCCATAGCCAGTACATTTACACCATTCCCTGTAATCGCTCTTAAGGCTGCAGGTACACTTTCTACAACACCCGAAAAAACACCTGGACATTTACTGGCTGCAATATGGATCCCCATGCCGGTACCGCAAAATAATAAAGCTCTTTCAAATTCGCCTTCTGAAATTTTAGCACCGGTTTTTAATCCAATTCGATGGAACATTTCGGGATCTTCTTCAGTTTCTGATTTAACTCCAATATCGGTGACATGCCACCCCTTTTCTTTAAGGTGTTTAACTACCGCTTCTTTCAATGGGAAGCCAGCAAAATCTGCAGCAACTAAAATATGCTTGTCCATTATCGTTTTCATATCATTCTCCTTATTACTGATTAATAGTAATTACCGTTACTTATATCAAAAGGTAATTTGATGTAGTCGAAACGTTTGCGCAATCGATTCGATTGTTTAATTTAAAGTAATTTCTGATTTGTGCACTTCTATTTTTAAAAAAATGAGAGTTAATACTTATATTTAAAATAATGTTAATAACAATAAACTTATCTCTTATATTGAGATTGTTTTTACTGGAGAACGGTAGGAGGAACGGAGTAATTTTATTTATAAATTTTTATTAGATTTTAAACAATAGATAGTTCGAGCTTATATCAAATGGCTGCCATTTTCTGGTGGTCGTGTTCCTATTCAGGTCAATTATTGAGTTGAAAGGGGGGCATGATATTGGTGGGGAGCCTTCATTTAATTTCTAGCGTGATTGACATGAGAAAAATGATAGAGGTTAATCTCATGGTGCCGTAACCTTGAATTAAAGCCGTGCAGTGAGCAATGTAAACTATAAATTTGAGTCTGCTAAAAATGGATAGCAACTTTAGCGTAGGAAATAAAAAGTACATACCTACTGTACTGGTTTAATCAAACAGGACACTTAATTGAAAGAATATAGTCTAGATATTGAGGTGTTATTATTGAGAAATATACAGAGTATTAATTTTAAATTTTCTGAAACGTAATGTTGGCCCTAGCAAGTTGGCGCTCTAGCTCACTTTGGGGGCGTTTTCGACTCAGCTTTCTAGCTCGGTTTGGGGCACTAAACGAGTTAGAAAACATTCGACGACACACTCACCCACTAATAACTATTTTCCAGTTATCGTTGGTGAGCGATAGCACAAACCGATGCTTAGTTAATCAATACTAAAGAGTCTAATATTCCTTGCCCACTGTGTATTCCGCCTTCATTTTCACTCGCTGGTTTGCTACGAATAAGATAGCCTGCATAGCCGTTTTGATCTGTCACTGGTTGGCCTTGATAATGCGCTGTAAATAATCCAATTTCGCTAACAAGATCATCCACCAATCTTTGTTTTCCATCACGAACTGCAATGGTTGGCGTATCACGTTCATGCGGATATAGGCGTTGCATCAGGGCCCATGCATTGTATTCTTCGGGTTTCAAACTGGCTAATGTGTTTGTGATTTCGTTACCAAAAATACAATGCCCACCTCCTTCACCTTGGTTTTTCAGCACCCACTGTTGCTTATCGGCAGTATTATTAAACCATGCAATAGTTTGCGTAGAAATTGGTTTCATCTCGGCTAACACACTTTTAACTAATTTTGATTCTTCAATGGTTAAACCCCAGCGAGCGTAATCTTCTTCTGGCATCATCGTGAGTAGCATCTGCATCGATTTACTGGTTGCAAGTTGTTGGCTGATAGTGGCGTTCATTGCGACATAATGTTTTTCAATGAATAAACGCGTTTGGCTTAGTGCTTGACAGCAAATATCCTCGTTGAGTTCTGGCGCCCAATAGTCTGAATACTGATAACCCGCACGTAGATAAACGCTATCAATAGCGCCAACACCTTCAAGGATCAAACGCTGGTTATTACCACTTGATAGCTGGGTGCTTAACTGCTCGAAGGTGCGTCGTACAGTTTTTACGCCCAATTTTTGTAAAGCCACTTCCAAAAGGTGTTGATCATAAACATTGTCTTCGCCTTTTTGCACAATCATCAGGAACGTCGGTTTTTGATCACTGTTTTGCATATCAAGCTCAGCAAAGTGGGCTTTCACTTTATTGCTCGCGGTCGTAATGCCGATAGCCAATTGCTCCAACCCTTGATTTTCTGCAACGAGTGCTGAATCATCTTCTATCCACTCATGGTAAACATCATTCCACTGATTTTTTACAAATTGATGGAGTTCGGTAGCACGTTGGCCAAATGGCCCCATTCCTGCTGCAATGCCATTAAACTCAATCACCTTTGCGCCATGTTGTCGATCGTCCATAAAATCGGTACGCATCAATAATAATGGCTGACGAGCAGGTTGTTTAGGCTGCTCTGAAGTACCGTGGGCTTGTAAGTGTAATTCCATTAAGCGTCCAAAGAATGGATCTGCTTTTGCCATGTCGCTAAGAGAGTCTTGTAAGAAGCTATGGTCTTCTGAAACATGACTGACCAGCTTAGCAATCAAGGGAGTCACCGCACGCAAATGTTCATATACTGGGCGTTCTATTGTCATCGGCGCGATGCTAAATGGTACATGCCTTGCGGTATTATCAGCCTGACGAAATGCGACGCCGTGCATGATTTCCCACTCTAAGATATCTTCGATAACTTGTTGAGGTACGAGTTGTTTTTTGTTGTGAACCTTATTATCGATGTTGATGGTGTTTTTTTTCATGATGTTATCATTCCTAAAATTTGAATTATGACGTTGCGCTTGCCGAAGCCAAGCCTAACATGCTGTTTTTATGTTCATTTTCTTCTTGCTCTTTTTGTGCAAGGTATAAGTCTCGATAGTCGCCATCTTGTTTGATTAGCGCGAGGTGTGTACCGCTTTGTACCACTTTCCCACTGTTCATGACTAAGATTTGGTCTGCGTGTTGAATAGTTGATAAACGATGCGCAACGGAGATCACAGTGCTACCGTCTTGGATATTCTCAAGCGCTTGTTTGACGGTTTCTTCTGATTCACTGTCGATGTTTGCAGTGGCTTCATCGAGTAAGAATATTTTCGGATCGTGTGAAATCGCACGCGCTAATGCTAATAGTTGTCTTTCACCTACTGAGAGTGATGCACCACCATTATTTTGCTGGTGATCAAATCCATCAGGTAAGCGGGTAATAAAGTGATCTGCTTTCACCATTTCGGCTGCGCTAATCGCTTTATCACGGCTATTTTCTACTATATTAGTGCTCACTTTTCCTACATTGAGAACATCATGAGATAAATTAATATTATCAATGATTGATCCACTAAAGAGGGTGGGATCTTGTGATACCAAAGCGAACAATTGACGCAGTTGTGATTCAGGTAGTTTATGCAGGGGTTGACCACCAATGAGAATGTCGCCCTGCTGTTGTTGATAAAAGCGCATCAATAGATTGATCACCGAACTTTTTCCGCTGCCGGTATGACCCACAATCGCGGTAAATTCACCGCCTTTTGCTGTAAAACTGACATCGTTAAGTACTGGTTTATCTGCTTCATAGCCCATGGTGACATGACGAAATTCAATATCATGACTGTCGTTAATTTTTACTGTTGGCATCACTTGATGATGTATTTCAGACTCATCATCTAGCAATTCAAAAATACGTGTCGAAGAGACAGTGGCAACCTGTAATTTGTGTAACTCCATGGATAACTGACGAAAGGGGTCAAAGAAACGTTCAACGTAATTCAAAAATGCATATAACGTACCAATTTCAACAACCGTCGATAGTGATGCCTCTGCAAACCAGGCAACAATACCTGCTGCTGTCAACGTCGCAATCAAGCGTGTCAGTGGTAATAACATTAGGCTATCAATCGCAACTGACTTGCTACGGAAGTTAAACCAGCTTTGATTATCTTTCTCAAACTTAGCGTGGAATGCCTTTTCTTGACGAAACGCCTGGATCAAAGCCATACCTTGTAGCGATTCATTTATTTGTCCATTAATGTTACTCACTTGTACTCGAATACCATCAAACACTGACATCGAAATTTTGCGATACAGGTGCATGGTTATTAGCAAAATAGGGATCAATACTAGGCTGAGAAGCATCAAACGCCAGTCCAACAAAGCCATTGCGATGAAGATTGCAATGATGCGTAATGCGCCTTGAATCACGGTTGGAATGGTCGATACGTACATATTTCGCAGTGATTCAGTGTCGTTAGTAATATACGAAACCAACTTGCCGGTCGATAATTTGTCAAAGGTCGCAATAGGGAAATTCAACACATGGCGAAATAACTGCTCACGTACATCTTTGACCACTAGCAGTGCACCGTGTTTAAAGGCAACTGCTTGTAAATAGCCAAACACAGCACCCAGCACATAAAAAAGCATGACAAGGCCGATCAGTGTGAGTAGTTGTGGCCATTCAAACTGCTGAGGCACAATAACCTCATCGATCACTATTTTAGTCAACCACGGAATCGCCATTTCAGCACTCACCGCAAGCGCTAACATCAAAAATGCAAAGCCAAAACCGGCTTTGTGTGGCAATGAGAAGGTCAGTAAACGACGATAAAGTGTCTGTTTTTTCATTGATGTTGGCTTATTCATGGTGACTTACCTCAGATTCTGATTCATTGTAAGTAGTCTGCGGTTCATCCTGCGACACATTGTTTAATAACAGGTCTTTGCCCCCTAACTGACTTTGACGCTGATAAACCTTGGCATACCAACCTTGATTCTTGACCAACTCATGATGAGAGCCTCGCTCCTCTATCTGTCCATCATTTAATACTAAGATATGATCTGCTTCGATAAGATTTGTTAGGCGTTGCGTGACTAGTAGCATGGTTTTATGGGCATAGTGCGCCTTTAGGTTTCGACGAACTTGTACCTCTGTTTTCATATCTAGCGCACTGAATGGGTCATCCAATAATAGAATATCAGCGCTCGACAACAATGCTCTAGCCAGTGTTAAACGCTGTTTTTGGCCACCTGATAGATTATTCCCTCCTTCTCTAAGAGGGGTATCAAACCCTTCTGGCATCGCTTGAATTTCTGCTCGAATACCTGCCATCTCTGCGACATGCTCAATTTCATGTTGTGATGCATTGGGTTTAGCCAAGGCAATGTTCTCTGCGATAGTGCCGGAAAATAGATGTGGTTTTTGAGGTACCCAAGCCAATTTACTGCGCAATGCGTCAAAGGTGAGGCTATCACTTGGCATACCTGAAAGGTAAATGCTTGATGGCTTCTCAAGTTGAAATTGACGTAAAGCCAAGTGCAAAAGTGTGCTTTTTCCACTACCAGTAGGACCTGTAATGCCAACTAATCCACCCGAGGGTAATTCAAATTTAATATTGTTAAGCACGCTGCGATTGGCTTTTGGATAGGCGAAATGATGAATGTCGAAAGACATGTTTGCAGGCGCATCTTTTGGTAAGGTTTTTTCGCCTTCGATCACTTCAATATTTTCAGCAAATAATTGTTCTAGACGAAGCCATGATGTATTACCGCGTTGGAATACGTTAAATTGCCAACCAAACTGCAAAAATGGGCCAAGTAATTGAGCAAGGTATAGTGTGAATGTAGTGAACAATCCAACGGTAATATTGCCCTGTTCAATTAACCATGCTCCGTAACCTATTGAGATGACAAAAGACAACCCATATACCAGTTGTATAGTTGGCGTGAATGCCGCATCTACTTTGGCAACACGGATGTTTGCTTCTACTGTGTCATCTAGTGTTTTTTCAAAACGCTTTTCTTGACGGCCAGAAATGCCGAGCGAACGAACCGCACGAATGCCTGAGACTGTTTCTCGTGTTTCTTCCGTTAAATCAGAAAACGCAGATTGTGCTGTGGCAAACGCATTATGCAGCTTCATACCATAACGGCGAGTGATCAGTACCAATAATGGAAAAGGAAGCAGGGCGACAGCAGTCAGTTCACCGCTAACAACAAAAATCATGCCTAAAATGACTGTCATGCCTGCTATAAAAGAGTCTACTAAGGTCATCACCCCCATGCCCATAGTTTCTTCGACTGCGTTTAGGTCATTGGTCGCATGCGCCATCAGATCACCGGTGCTACGGCGATCATAGAATGACGGTGATAATTGTAAAAACTTTTGAAATAACTCACTTCGAATCACCCGCGTGATCGCAATAGAAGCACCATAGAGTTGGCTTTGCCATACAAAGCGTAGGCCATACATTACAGCGCCCGAAACAATAATTCCGACGATGTGTATGATCATTGTTTGAGTATCGAATGTTCCTTCACTAATGCCGTCGACAATTTTGCCGATCAACCATGAAGGCACTAAATTGACCAAGGCAACGATTTGTAATGCCACAATAGCAATCAGGTAGTGCCGGCCAAACATTTTTAGGTAACCTTTTAACTTAAATAGAATATTCATAATTATTTAGCTGCTCTATATTTTTCTGTAATAAGTGTGTCTGACTGTGAGCGATTACTTTGCGTTGGTAAAACGCAATCAATCAAACTTTTTTGTGTTAAATAATCGTCAAAGCTCATTTCTTGCGCTAACTCTAGCTGTTCTTGTTCACATAAGGATTCGCTGACAAGCAATGTAAACTTAGCCATTTCATTCGCTGATAGGGGATTCGCTAAATGCTTTTGCATATGTTTTGCAGAAAGTCTTTTAGCAAATACCGTAAAGCCTACTTTCTGTTGCTTCATGAGTGATAAAACCTTTGCTGATGGCGTTAATGAACTGTCGTAAAACTTTGCTTGTTCATGTATTACCGCTAGCTCATAGCCACCTTGACGAGATGAACTATCCATACTTTTTGCCATTTTAGTTAACATGCTCATGAGTGGTTGAGCTAAATCACTTATTGAAACGTCACCATCCATTGTTGGTAGCATTAACCCAGGTTTTCTTCCCTGCGTCGCGATTAACTCTTGTCTTTCCATAATAAGCGTACTTTCCTGTTCACTCATATCAGGGCTTGGTGTTAGTGCGCTATGAAGTAAAAATAGATCAAGAAATTGGCTCTGTTGCTCATCGATACCTAAAGGCAATAAAGGATTATTATCTAAACTACGTAATTCTATGTACTGCACACCCTCGTTGCACATGGCAACCAAAGGGCGCATATGTGCATGAACAATTTTTGGACGAACTGAACCATACAATTCATTTTCAAGCTGAAGTACAGCGTCATTTAGCTGTTGGTGTTTAGTCAAATGGGTATATTGCTCACTTGGCTGCGTCAGCGCGTTACAAAGACCGGTTAGGTAATCTTGTTTGTTATTAAAACTCATCGGAAAACGTGATTGCTCGTTGTTACCATAACCCATATTACTCAAACGTAATGAGGTAGCCCAAGGTAAGTAGTTTGTACTGTCGTCCCATTTATCCAATGCATGCCGTTTTTCTTGTAGGTAACTTTTGTCGAGTGCGGGTGAAGCACCAAATAGATAGGGAATAATCCAACCATTACGAAGCACATTACGTATCAATTGAAAATACCGTTCAGAAATAAAGTCTTCTAACGGTAACTTACTATCTGTTTGTGTATGCAGTGCCTGCCAGAAACTACCTGGTAGCGAAAAGTTATAATGAATGCCTGAAATTAGCTGCATTCTTTTTCCATAACGATTTGCTAATCCTTCACGATAGCGAGTCTTCATCATACCCGCATTTGATGTACCGTAATTTGCGATAGCAATATCGTGGTCGCTAGGTAGGACTGGTGGCATGCTCGCCGACCACATCAACTCTCCTTCATCTAGGTTTGAAGCAACAAAGTGATGTAGCGATGCTAATGATTTGAACATTTCATTTCTATCTGTCACTGCAGCGGTCACTAACTCTAACTGCGCTTCCGAAAAGTCAGTGGTAATGTACGGGTGAGTTAATGCAGAGCCTAAAGATTTGGGATGTGGGCGACGAGAAAGCTCGTCACTCGCTGTCACTCTAACCATTTCGCGTTCAACACCACGGCGAATGTCTTGTAAGGTATCTTGCACATGATCGCTTGCTAAAAAGTCTAACAGTAACTGATTATCGGGCGTATTGATTTTAAAATAGGTTGCTTGGTTGCTCATTTGTATTATCCACGAAAGTTTTGATTCACGTAGTTAAGACGCAGGAAAACTAAAAAAGACGCAAAGATCGCCTATTTTTTTAAAATAAATTTAAATAGGAAAAAGGTGGGTCAGAGGAAAGAGACAATGTAGCTGTCGCAACTTCGCTCTCATTCGCATAAATAAAGCATTTCGTTTAAAACAATGCTCAGCTTTTCATAGGGAAAATAGTTAAGATCAAGGCGCATTCATTAACTATTTTATAGGTGGATTAGTATAAGCACGTATTTATAGGAGGATTAGTATAAGCACGTAGTTGAATGTAATCGTATTGACGAAACCACCTCACTGCCAGTAGTAACCATTCAGACTAGCTTCATTCACCGCTGTTTTTCTTAGCAAAATCTGCGCACGTTGGCTTAGGATGAAAATCAACGATACCTTCAGCACCTGCTTCTATGTTGCAGCAATCCGTTAAAATATCTTTTAACTTTACCTTACCACGCTGGACTCGACTTTTTGTGGCAGATAATGACAACCCAAGTTGATCTGCTACCGCCTGTTGGGTTAATCCATCAAGCTCAGATAGAATCATGGGTTGGCGATATTTTTCTGGTAAACAGTCAAACATTGGGCGTAAACATTGGGCCATGGATTGCAAATTCACGATTTCAGAAGAGATCTCTTCTTCAACGTAGTCCTCAAGCAGCTCATCATGATTGGGTTGTGAGCGGTAAAAATCCATAATAGTATTATGTGTAATACGGTACAGCCAATTCTGTAATTTATCTTTTGTTTCAAGTTGTTCGATTTTTTGACTGGCTTTGATATACACATCTTGCAAAATATCATCAACAAGATCGAGATCACCTGTTTGCTTTATAATATAATTTTTCAATTGATCTTTATGTACTGACCATTCTGCTAACATTGGTATTCCTCAAATTACTGATGTCCACTTAATTGCCAATCATAGTGAACATCAGCTGTAACTTAAAGGTAAATCACACTCTTATTTTCATCCAACTTCCGGTTGAATTTCTCCTGAGAACTCTTTCCAAGCTACAAATCCATCTGCTAGGTTCTTTACTGAGCCGATACCCATCTCTGCTGCTAATTTTGCGGCATAGAGTGAGCGCAACCCACCAGCACAATAAAAAAATAAAGGTTTTATCTTGTGCGAACACCGGATTATGCGCAGGGAATTCTGGGTCAATCAGAAATTCAAGCATGCCTCTTGGGCAAGTAAAAGTGCCCGGGATAACGCCGAGTTTTCGTCTTTCATCGGCTTCTCGCACATCAACAAAAACATAAGCATCATCGTTAAGTAGCGCTTTTGCTTGCTCAATTGAGATGTCTTCTACGGTTTGATATGCCTCTTTAGTGAGCGTTTTGATGTTTTTAGTCATTTTTTGTACCATGATTATTCTCTTATTTAAATTAACAAACTTTATTTAGCGACATTACCTGCCACATTCAAGGCATCCCATGTACGCGAAAAGGGAGGAGCATAGGCAAAATCTAAATAGCTCAGTTGCTCAGTTGTAAATTTAGCGGTAATAGCAACCGCTAGGGCATTAATGCGACTGACAGCGCCTTTTTTACCTATTATTTCGCCACCCCAAAGCACTTTAGTGCCTGGCTGATAGGTCAATTTCACTTTAATATCCTCTTGACCTGGGTAGTAATCGGTTTGATTTTTATCGTCTATTACTGACATACTCACATGTATATCGTGGTCATGTGCCATTTGCTCTGACATGCCGGTTCGGGCCAGTTCATAATCAAGCACTTTCAGTGATGACGAACCTAGAAAGCCCATCATGTGCGTCTCTTTTCCGGACAAGTAATCTGCCATCAACCGTGCCTGTTTATTGGCCGTTGTTGCCAAAGGCAGATAAACCGCTTTACCCAGTGTTAAGTGATTCACAACCGCACAGTCACCCACCGCAAAGATATGTGCATCTTCTGTCGCGCCATATTCATCGACTAACAATGCGCCATTAGCGGCTTTAGGTAGATCGAACTTGTCAGTATTAGGTTTGAATCCGAGTGATAAAATCACGATATCGGCTTCAACATCTCCCTTATTTGTTTGAATGATGTAACCACCATGATCTGCGTCTCGAATCGCCAACACGCTTGTATTTGTTTTTAAATCAGCGCCTGAGGTGCGAATTGCCTGTTCAACAACATCAACCATTTCAGGGCTGAATTGCTGGCTCATTATCTGTTGTTCACGCTCAATAATAGTGACGTGTTTACCAAGCCCATGGGCGGCATCAAATACCTCTAACCCGATGAAACCTGCACCAATGACAGCGATACGTTGTTTACTGCTATCTTTTAACGCGCTTTTAACTGCTATGCCATCTTCTTGGCTAGTTAACGTATACACAAATTCATCATTGTATTCGCCAAAATTTGGCATTATTGGACGCGCACCTGTGGCAATGATCAAGCGATCGTAATCAATGGCACTTTCAATACCTTGTTGTCGGATCAGAACCTTCTTTTCGAGTCGATTAACCGATAACATTTCGGTGTTCATGTGCACATCTAACCCTGACGCTATCGCCTGCTCAGGGGTACGAGAAATCATTCGCTCGCTATCATCAAACATGCCACCCACGAAATAAGGCAACCCGCAGGCACCAAAAGAGAGGTAATCACGTTTCTCTATCACTACTACGTCATCTAAAGGCTTGTTTCTTTTATATTTTGCGGCAAAACTCATTCCCGCAGCGTTTCCGCCAATCACAACTATTTTCATCACTCTTTCCTAACAAAATACATTAACTGAGATAGGCAATAGAGGGCGTACATTAACCATGCACAACTCTCTATTGAATAAATGTTGGTTCACCCCTGCACGGCAATTTCATCACTTTTATTGGAAGTGTTGGTCGTAGCGTATTGCTCGAGATCTAAGGTCCCATTTTGCTTTGAGGTAAGTACACCCGACAGCATTGATCCTGAAATATTAAGGGCTGTACGCGCCATATCAATCAAGGCTTCTATTGAAACAAGAATTGCGACAATGGTAATATCTAAGCCCATGATGGTGAGTACTGCAACTGCTGCAAAGGTAGCGCCACCACCGACGCCCGCTATACCAAACGAAGCAATAGCAATAACCACGATAAGTTGCAAAATAAAGCTAATATCGACAGGAACACCCATCACTTGTGCCGCCATAATGGCTAGCATTGCAGGGTAAATGCCGGCACATCCATTTTGACCAATACTGGTTCCAAAGGTCGCCGACATATTCGCCGTTTCTTCATCAACACCTAGGCGTTGGGTTTGCGTATCAACATTTAACGGTATAGCCGCCATACTTGAACGAGAGCCGAAACCAAACACAAGCACAGGCCATATTTTTTTCATGAAAGTGATAGGCGATAAGCCAAATACCGACACCAATATAAAATGAATCACAAACATGACACCAATAGCTGTATAGCTTGCCATTAAAAATCGGCCCATTTCAGCGAGTGCAAATAAGTCGTTGGTCATCATAAACGAGGTCATTAACGCAAACACACCATAGGGCGTCAGCTTAAGAATTTCACGCACCATAGACAATACAACTTCCTTCGCTGAGTTAATGAAAGCGACAAAGGGCGCTGCTTTTTCAGGCTGACGTTTCTTTACTTGTAAAATGCTGTAACCGAGGAACATGCCAAACAATACAGTTGAGAGTGTCGATGTACGCTGCGACCCCGTGAGCATTTCAAATATGTTGGCAGGAATAATCGACAGTGCTAGACCAGAAAGCCCGGTACTTGCCATTGCATTCTGTGTAGCAAGTAGAGAGTCGCCTCGTGCTTCAATAGCACTGTTGGTGCCCACTATGTTCACTAATGCATTCGCATCAATACCAAACAGGTATATGCTTGCGATGCCCACTACCGCGGAAATAGCCACGGTGACTATCAATATACCGATAATTTTAGGGGCTATCTTGGATAAGGCTCCGTCACCATCCACGTTCATAATTGAGGAAATCATGGCAACAAATACTAATGGGATCACCACCATTTGAAGTAGCTTGATATACCCTTTACCAAATAGAGATATGAGCTCAGCAAAGCCTGATGTTGCCACATTGTCTACGCCAAATACGGCTTGAATAACACCGCCGAATAACAAGCCTGCTGCCAGTGCGCTTAACACTCTAAAATTGAAGGATTGTTTCTGTTTTTTGAATCTTGCCAGTAGCACGTAAAATCCGAAGAAAAGTACGCTTAAAATAATGAATGATATATTCATAGGAGTAGCCTCTTAATAAGTTATATTAGTAAGACGCCCTAGTAACCTAAAAGACGCAAAATAATTTTAAAAGACGTTTTTGTAAATGGGGATATAAGTAACTTAACTTCCTAACAACTTCATGGGTTATCGATTTAATTAGCGTTGATTGTTTACCTCCTTGTTGCACCAGGTAAAGATAAGCCAAGCTTGATTGCTATGCCTTTCTAGCTTATGCCTTACAACCCAGCAAGCTTTGGAGGAATGCAGTATTCATCTGGCAACTCTTGGATTAATCCATAATGATGTTGTGAGTAATACAATATAACTGAAATGATTAATGAAATTGGTTAACTATTTGTAGGTCTGTAACTCACCATGGGGGCGTTTCGACTTAGTTTTCTAAGGCCCTTTGGGGCTCATTGCGAGTTAGAAATAATACTGATTTTTCTCTAAATCAGTAGCGAAGTACTTTCGATCGAGTAGAAATCTTAGCTTCTACTCGTATTTATTTTACTGTAATGAATAATATATGTAATCCGTGCACGAATTAGGTCATAACACCAATTAAAAATGATCGCGTACACTAAGAAGAAAAGTACAAGGCCTATATCCATAATAAATACTGTCCAGAAATCTAACTGTAGCACCCACATCATTAAAGGAACTGTGAGAACAGTCAAACCTAACTCAAAAATTAATGCATGGAATATTCGCATTTTAAATGAACGGTTAATACGCTCACTGCCAAATTTATGGTCAAAACCTAAGTTGTATATATAATTCCAGCACATAGCAATTAATGACAAGCTAATTGCTAAACCTGTCGCTGAAGAAAATTCCATATCGGTAAATAATCTAGTAGCAGAAATCATAAAGCATAAAGCAATCACTTCAAATAATATGCTGTGGATAATGCGTTCTCTCGTATTCATGTTTAATTTCATTTTTTTTTGTGGGTGTTGATGTGTATAGTAATCATTTATTATGAAGGAATGTAGTTAGTTACTATCAGGGAAAGTGATATGTATAATCTGGAACAATTGAGAATGTTTGTAGAAACTGAAAAATCAGGTTCATTTTCGGCATGCGCTCGCAAGTTGGGTAAAGTCCAGTCTGCTGTCAGCCAGGGCATAGGAAATCTTGAAATAGAGCTTAATACGACGTTATTTGATCGTACTAGTCGTAAACCTTCTTTAACTCCTCATGGGAAAAGATTATTGCCATTTGCTGAGTCCATCCTACAGCAAACTTATGAACTTGATTCCGTGAATGATTCATTAAATCTATCTCATGAAACTCAGATAAGAATTGCCGTCGATGATGCATTGCTCTCTTTAATCACGGATCTGATGAATACCTTTGTAATGCACTTTCCTAGTACTTTATTAGATCTTTTAACCGTTTCAGCATCCGATGTATTAACAATGATTCATTCTGATCAAGCCGATTTAGGGTTAATGTTTTCGAATGGTGATTTTCCACAAGAAGTCGATTTATGTTATGTCGGCAGCTTACCTTTTAATGGTGTTGTAAATCCAAATCATCCATTGGCAAGCTTAGATAAAGTCACGGTTTCTGATTTGATGCCTTACCGTCAATTATTGATTAAAGGACTTGATGGAAAAAGTTCAATGCACTCGCCTATGATATCTTCACATATATGGTGGGGAAGTTCATTTCATGCAATAAACACTATGGTGAAAGAAGGTTTAGGATGGAGTTACATACCTGCCTTTATCGCAGAAAAATATGAAAAGAATGGTGATATGGTACGTATGAACCTAAGTTTTGACCATAAGCCTTGGCCAGTTCAAGTTGAACGTGTCATGGCAAAACAAAAAACGATGGGGCCTGCATTAACATGGTGGGCTGATGCTGTAACTCATTTACTCGATAAGTAACACTTAATGAAAGTTTCTTGTTTGCCACTTTTTAAGCACCCAAGTCTAATGATTATGTAATCTAAATATTTTGGTAAACTGATATGGCTACTCTTGAGGGTATTGAGTAATAAACCATACCTTTTTAAGTCGCTTCGGGGCACAAACCGAGGCAGGAGTGTCTAACAAGTTCTCG
>NZ_JALAAC010000008.1:0-178146 GCF_037546855.1 Vibrio sp. 1-Bac 57
GCTTTTACTCAAGGAGAGAGTTATCGAATACGCAGAAGAGTTCTCAAAACCGGAAAAATACAAAAGGATATTTTTATTTCTTTTGCTCGGTGTGCTGTGCCTAATAATTAATGAAAAGTGGTATCTACCTTTTCTTAATTGGTATGTAGATACTGTTCATTGTCACACACCGTTCGGTTACTCTGGAATTTCAGTTATGTGGTATTCGTTATTTGTAGGTATACCGCTCTTCGGTGCTTTCATGATTGGTATTGTTACTGTTCCAATTGGCTATAAAGGTATTATTCATAAACAGTTTCCCCCCAAGGGAATGAAAGTGTACAAGCCCACGAAAATCCTAAGAGGCTGGAAAGGTAATTTAAAATCGGTATTTCATCTATTAATACCAACCTTCTTAATATTGTTTTCTATTTGGGGCTACTTTCAAGTTGACCAAATGCCGCACGAAGTACCCGAAGATTTTGACTATAGCGTATGTAAAAGCTAATCGGGTAGCCGGAGGTATCTAACCTCCAGCCCCTACACCACCCTGTATGCGGCTTCGCACTGGGCGGTTCATCTTATGATGAATAGTGAATATTAATCCACAAGTCCTTTAATGAGATCAAACCTTGTCTGGCTAAAAACGCATTACTGACCGCTATATTGATCCCTTTGGTTTTCGAACTACGACAAGGTCCTTTACTGGTACTTTTTATAAACCCATTGACACAGGTTCCTTTGGCTAATAAAAGGAACGTAAGGCGTCACAAGGGCAGAATACCAAAGCCTACCATTAAGGTTAATGACTGGACGAGCGCAGACGAGTTATATCGAACAGCACGAAAAAATCACCCCACCTTACTTTTATTACTTTGTAATGCGCTTAATTGCACTAGGTTACTTTGTAGTGTTTTCCATTCTTTTCCTTGTTGCTTCGGTAACCCTACTTGCACACTTTGGTATAACTCAACCAACTGCCCTGCTATTGAAATGGCAACTTCCATTGGTAATTTACCTGATACTTCTTTTAGGCCAACAGGACAAACCATAGTTTGGACTTGAGCGTCAGTGAAGCCTCTTTGCGATAAACGGTATTGAAACTTCTTCGCTTTAGTCTCTGAACCAATTACCCCTAACCATAATGAATCGGCACGTTTGATAATGGCTTGCGTTAACGAAAAATCTAATTGATGGTTATGCGTTAAGATTAAAGAAGCAGTGTTTTTTACTGCATTGTTAACTTGATCCACAGGGGCTTCATCAACCACTTTTTTGACGTTGCTTGGTATATGCTCTGGAAATAGATCTGCGCGGCTATCAATCCAACGTACGCGTATTGGCAGCTGACCTAGCATAGGTATCAAGGCTTGTGCTACATGACCTGCACCATAGATATCTAAGTGCATATTGTCGCTAGCAAAGACTTCAAATAATACTAACACTTGGCCACCACAGCACTGTCCGAGACTGGCCCCTAGTTGAAAGTTTTCTACTTCCTGACAGGTTTCTCCCTGTGTTATCAATTGTCGAGCATGTTTAATCGCTTTAAACTCTAAATGCCCACCACCAATAGTCACGTAGATATTATTTTCACTCACCACCATTTTAGTGCCACTGGCACGCGGTGTTGAACCTGCCGCACCTAATAGCGTAATAATGACGTAGGTTTCGCTACCCTGCTCAAGTTCAGTGGCAGCTTGTAACCAACTATGTGTATGCAAACCTTGCATTGAAATATTAAGCATCATCAACTCCTTGTTGGCCTTGTTTACTGCCCTTTTCTTTGTGATCTTGCAACCACTCTTGCGCCACTTGCACAGCACCTAAAATACATTCAGCTGTTGCTGGCGTGTTTAAGCTTGGTGCAAATTGATAATCAGTGATACTGGCGACGGCATTTCGCAACGCACTCCACACGCTAATTCCTAACATAAAAGGAGGTTCGCCGACGGCTTTAGATTTAAACACGGTTGTCGCTGGGTTTTGTGAATCGTAAAGCGTGACATTAAATTCTGCAGGTGTATCGCCTATCGCTGGAATTTTATAAGTGGCAGGTGCGTTACTGGCCAACTGACCTTTATCATTCCAACTTAAGTCTTCAGTGGTTAACCATCCCATACCTTGAATAAAGCCACCTTCAATCTGTCCAATATCTAATGCTGGATTAATCGAGTTACCGACATCGTGCAAAATATCGACTCGTGTGACTGAGTTTTCTCCAGTTAACACATCGACTTCTACTTCACTCAATGCAATTCCATAAGCGTAATAAAAGAAAGGATTACCTTCTGCTTTTTCACGGTCGTAATAGATTTCAGGGGTGGCATAAAAGCCAGTGCTAGAAAGTGAAATACGGTTTAAATAAGCAAGATTAATTAATTCTGGAAAGCTGATTTGCCCTTTTTCATGGATCAACTGATTATTCACTAACTGTAAACTGTCGGCTTTTACTGCAAAGTGCTCGCTAGCAAAGGCGAACAATCTTTCTTTGATCGTATTCGCTGCGTTTAATGCCGCCATACCGTTTAGGTCGGTTCCACTTGATGCAGCGGTGGGCGAGGTGTTGGGCACTTTATCGGTACGTGTTGCATTGACTAATACATGTTGCATATCGATGGAGAAAGCCTGTGCCACTATTTGTGCTATTTTGGTGTGTAAACCCTGCCCCATTTCCGTACCGCCATGGTTAACATGAACGGAACCATCGGCATAAATAATCACTAGTGCACCGGCTTGGTTTAAATGCTGTACGGTAAAGGAAATACCAAATTTAACTGGTGTTAATGACAACCCTTTTTTAATGATTGGAGAATGTCGATTAAAGCTTTCAATACTGGCTTTACGAGCCCAGTAATCGGCCTCTACTTCCATTTTTGCAATCATATCCTGAAGAATAAATTGCTCTACTTTTTGTTTATAAGGAGTGATATCACGACCAGGCGTATACAGGTTAAGCTTACGAATCTGTAATGGGTCTTTACCAAGGTAGTAAGCAATATCATCAACAATTTGTTCTGCGACAATCATGCCCTGCGGACCACCAAAACCTCGGAATGCGGTATTACTAACGGTGTTCGTTTTACAACGGTTACCATTAATATGTGCGGCAGGATAATAATAAGCATTGTCAGCGTGAAACAATGCACGGTCTACAATTGCATCGGATAAATCTGCGGAGTAACCACAGTAACCATTGATATCGATATCAACACCGGTGATAAGTCCATCATCATCAAACCCTACTTGATAGGTGTTGTAAAATGGATGACGTTTGCCCGTTACTTTAAAATCATCGCCTCGTGCTAAACGAATTTTAACACTTTTACCCGTATAAAAAGCGGCCAGAGCAGCCAGACATGCCCAAGGTGCAGCCTGCGTTTCTTTTCCTCCAAAACCACCACCCATACGACGCATTTCTACGGTGACATAATTAAATGGTTTATTAAGAATTTTTGCGACTAAGTGCTGCACTTCAGAGGGATGTTGGCTTGACGATTCAATAAACATGCCACCATCTTCCGTTGGCGTGGCAGTGCTCACTTGCCCTTCTAAATAAAAATGCTCTTGCCCACCCACGTAGAGTTCACCATTAATTTGGTGCTTGGCGTCATTAATCGCTTGTTTTGGCTCACCTCGATGTAATGCATGTGGAGGGCGCACCCAATGTTGCTCAGCCATCGCTTGTTTAATATCAAGCACAGCCGCTGTCTCTTGATATTCAATTTTCACTTTTCTAGCAGCAGTGCGAGCTATTTGATAACTGCTTGCGACTACCAATAAAATAGGCTGACTATGATATTCAATTTTGTCATGTGCCAATAATATATCGCCACTAAATACAGGACTGACATCATTTTTACCCGGTATATCCTTGGCGCTATAAATATCCACCACACCTGTTACTGACAACGCATCGCGTGTATCGATGGAAACAATATGGCCACAGGTAATTGTTGATAACACAGGGTAGGCATGCAAACTGTTTATTGCTTCGGGTTTATCATCAATATAAATGGCCTTGCCAGTGACCTGTTTAAGTGCACTTTCATGCGCAAAAGATTGGCCAATCGCATTCTTTGCAAGGCCACTTGGTTTATCTGTTTTAAAGTGCCTCATGATGGATCCTTGTTTGAATGGCGCTGCTAATTTGCGTATTTTGTTTTAATTGAATTTTACCTAATGCTTGAAACCAAATACGGTCAAAGAGATTTTTACTAACTTGAAGACGGTAAGTAGAAGAAGCACGGACGTCGGATAACGGCTGGAAATCGACATCTATCTGCTGCGCAGCATGCTGTAGATTTTCTAGATTTAAGATTTGACCATTTAGTGCTTTGGCAACATTTTTAGCCAGTGCTGGCGTTGCAGCCATGCCACCCATTGCACATCTAACATTGTGCATTTTATCGTTATCCAATTGATAACTTAAAACTAAACATACAGCGGAGATATCATCTTCTATACGTTTCGATATTTTATGACAGCTTAATTGCAATGTAGTCTCACGCTTAGGAATATGGATTGCAACGATCACCTCATCATCAGCTAATTGTGTTTTGCGATAATCCATAAAGAAGTCGGCCAATGCAATCACACGTTGTCCACGACAACTCTGTAACTCAATGTTAGCGTTGAGCGCAATAAATAGCGGAGCAGGATCGCCAATGGGTGAAGCATTAGCAATACTGCCACCTAGCGAACCTGCATTTCTAATTTGTAATGATCCTAGGCGTTCAAACAGTTCATGGGATTCTGGGTAAATTTCACAAAACCGCTCTAAAAATTCGCTATAAGGTAATGCAGCCCCAATATGTAAACCTTGCTGATCTTCATTAAACTGCATTAATTCAGGACAGTAACGTACTGAGATAAGTTTATTGTTATAACTAAGGCGCTGACTGAACTCTACCGATAAATCCGTTGCACCAGCTACAAATTGAGCCTGAGGATGTGATGCTTTTAAGGCACACAACTGTGATAAATTCTGTGGTAAATAAAAATGTTGATCACCCTCTTCTAACATTGGAATTTGATTTGCTAACAGGGTTTTTTTAAGCGTTTCTGTTAATACGCTCACCTGTTGGCTAAAACGATGATCTTGGTGTGAAATATTTTGTGCAGCCTGCTTTGGATAGCTAAAGCACTTTTCTGCGGCTTTTAAAATAGGTTGATAACCAGTACAACGACATAAGTTACCACCTAGCGCTTGAATAACCGCTTCTTTACCTGGGTATTGATTATGGTTCATGTACAAAGCAAACAAACTCATAATAAAACCGGGCGTACAGAATCCACATTGAGAACCATGGCACTCGACCATCGCACGTTGTACTGGATGTAAATCTTCTAGCGTGGGATCGACTTTAGTCGTGAGCGCTTCCACCGTGATTAGATGCTTACCATGTAAGTTGCCCACCAGCATTAAACAAGCATTAATGCTTTTGTATTGCCATTGGCCATTAATGAGATCGCCAACCACTACCGTACAGGCACCACAATCTCCTGAAGCGCATCCCTCTTTGCTTCCTGCTCTCCCCATATTGGTGCGTAACCAGTCTAAAATGCTCAGACTTGGCGCAAACGATTTCAGTTCAATCATTTCGTTATTAAGTAAAAACTGAATCACGTAAACCTCCCTTTACTAACTGAGCCTTTGTTTATAGGTCCTTAGCATTATTAATTGTAGAACATTAAAAAATTTTAAATGCATTTGACCACTTGGTCAGTTTCTTGCTCTGCATACTATGTACCAACCTTGATTCGTGTTCAAAAAATGGTATTTGATATGGAACGTCATTAAGCAGTTTTTAATGCAAAACAAAAAATCGATATATGGAGAATAAATATGAAAAAGATTTTCAAAATGTTGTGTTTAACCCTGACCTTGGGTTTCTCTGCATTTAGCCACGCCGAAGAGCCATTAAAAATAGGGTTTGTTTACGTGAGCTCAACGGGAGAAGCAGGTTGGACCTACACACATGACCAAGCACGGCTTAACCTAGAAAAAGTATTTGGCGATAAAATTAAAACAACGTTTATCGAAAATGTTGCAGAAGGGCCGGATGCTGAACGAGTGATCACACAACTTGCACAAAGTGGTCATAAATTAATTTTTACCACTTCTTTTGGTTACATGAACCCAACACTTAAAGTAGCTAAACGTTTCCCAAATGTTCGCTTTGAACATGCAACGGGTTATAAACGTGCTAAAAATGTCGGCACTTATTTCGACCGTATTTATGAAGCAAGATACTTAACAGGTGTGGTTGCAGGTTACATGACTAAATCAAACACCTTAGGTTATATCGGTGCGTTCCCTATTCCTGAAGTAGTGCGTGGTATTAATGCATTTACACTAGGTGCTCGTTCAGTAAAACCTGACCTAAAAGTAAAAGTAGTATGGGTAAATACTTGGTTTGACCCTGCAAAAGAACGTGAAGCAGCAAACAGCTTGATCGACCAAAAAGCCGATGTTATTACTTTTCATACGGATTCTCCAGCAGCAGTACAAGCAGCTGAAGATGCAGGTGTTTATGCCATTGCTTACCATTCAGATATGAGCGATTACGGTCCAACAGCACAGCTCACGGCAGCGGTTCATAACTGGGACAGCTTTTACGTTAAACGTGTGCAATCAATTATGGATGGTACTTGGAAATCGGAAGATGTTTGGGAAGGTATTGGGTCAGGTATGACACAAATTGCCCCTTTCAATAAAGCTGTTCCACAGGATGTGGCAGATAAAGTAAATGCATTGTCAGCACAAATTGTCAGTGGTGCATTCCACCCATTCACCGGCCCAATCAAGGATCAGTCTGGCAAAGTAATTGTACCTGCCGGCGAAGTGATGAAAGACGGTGATTTATTACGTATGGATTATTATGTTGAAGGCGTTGATGGCAAACTAAAATAGCCCTCATTCTTCTTAACATTATAAATAGATGGGATTTAAGATTATCTAAATCCCATCATGTTAAGCATCTATTACATCTTTAAATGCGTCAGTTATTAACATAACAACCCTAAAGAGTGCTTCCTAGTTATGAACAAGACAATTAAAAAATCGGCTCAAAAAACAGGACAAAAAAGAGTAATACATGAACGAGGAAAATTAGTTGATATACGTAAAGATAATGTAAAACATATTTTAGCAGCCGCTGAAAAAATATTTGCAGAGCGCGGTTATCGAGGAACCACTGTTTTAGCAGTCGCACAGGAAGTAGGTTTACCAAAGGCCAATATTCTTTATTACTTTAAAACCAAAGAAGGTTTGTATAAAGAAGTCATGAGCCAATTATTAAAGCTATGGATGGGCAGCATGAATGAAATGAATGAGCACTCTCACCCTAGAGATGCTCTGCCGGTTTATATCGCCAATAAAATGCGTCAATCCCAGCAACATCCCAATGCATCACGTATTTTTGCTGCAGAGGTCTTACATGGTGCACATTATCTTCGTGCGCCGTTAGAGGCAGAATTAAAAGAACAATATGAACAGACCTGCCAAGTATTCCAAAGTTGGATCGATAAAAAATGGATGGATCCGATGAATCCGCAACATTTATTGTTTATGTTATGGTCCAGTACACAGGCTTATGCAGACCATGGTTTACAAATAAGTATTCTAATGAAGAAAGAACAGCTAGAAGAGCAAGACTTTGAACAAGGCGTGCAATTATTAACACAAGTGATTTTAAAGGGCTGTGGTGTTAGCAATAAAAATAACGATTAGTAGTAAAAATAACGAAGGAAAATAGACTGCTCTCTTTACGAATCAACAACAAATAAAAAAGCGCTCTTTATAAAAGAACGCTTTTAAAGTTTAAGCAGAGTGAAAGCCAGTGACTAGCTTTTTTAACCGTACACTAATTCAGGTAACCACGTTGCCAGTTGCGGGTAATAAGCAAGCAGCCCAATCACCACTATTTGAATCCCGATAAAGGGAATAACACCGCGATAAATTTGTGGCGTTGATACCGAGTCGGGCGCGACACCACGCAAATAAAACAGTGAGAATCCAAAGGGGGGTGTTAAGAACGACGTTTGTAAATTTAACGCGATCATAATACCTAACCAGACAGGATCAATGCCCATTGCTAGCAAGATAGGGGCAACAATTGGGATCACAACAAAAGTGATTTCAATAAAGTCTAAAAAGAACCCCAATAAGAACATCACTAACATTACTAAAAAGACTGCACCAAATACACCACCCGGTAAGTTAGTTAAAAACTCACGCACTAGGTCGTCACCACCAAAACCTCTAAATACCAATGAGAAGATAGAAGCGCCAATGAGTATCATAAATACCATTGAGGTTACTTCAGTAGTGCTGCGTAACACTTTCTGTAATACAGGAAAGGTAAGTGTGTTCTTAAGTTTAGCGAGAATAATCGCGCCAATAGAACCCACTGATGCAGCTTCTGTTGGTGTTGCGATACCGCCAAGAATAGAGCCTAGCACTAAAACAATTAACCCAATTGGCGGAATCAATACGGTTAGTACTTGCATCCACAGTTCTCTACTTACCTTACGTTCATCGGCAGGGATCGGCGGAACTTTTTTAGGGGCAATAATAGCAATGGCGATAATATAAAGCGCATATAAGCTGACTAATAAAATACCAGGAAGCAAAGCGCCTAAAAATAGGTCTCCTACGGTGACACTTTCAGGAGAGAAAATACCTTGGTCTAATTGCGCTTGTTGATAAGAGGATGAAATAACATCACCCAATAACACTAAGACAATAGAAGGGGGAATGATTTGTCCTAAGGTGCCCGATGCACAAATTACACCCGTTGCAACTTGTGGAGAATAACCACGCTTAAGCATGGTCGGTAATGCTAACAAGCCCATAGTTACAACCGTTGCACCAACAATCCCAGTACTAGCGGCTAATAACATACCAACAATCAGTACCGATAAGCCGAGACCACCTGGTTTGCCACCAAAAACTTGGCCCATGGTATCTAATAGCTCTTCCGCTATTTTAGACTTCTCTAACATCACCCCCATAAATACAAATAAGGGGATCGCTATTAATAGATCATTAGCGAGAATACCTTGAATACGATTAGGAATAGCCTCTAAAAAAACACTATCAAAGGTATCTGTTGCAAAGCCAACTAAAGCAAACAATAAAGCAGATCCTGCTAGCGCAAACGCAACCGGATAACCAATCAATAAAATGATGAAGGCAAAAGCAAATAACCACAGAGGAATAAATTCGATCATAGTCCATGCTCCTCTTCAGTTACATCTAATGCCAACACGTGTTGTTCATATCCTTTAATAATTAATATCGCTTTTAAGCTTTCAGCAATGCCTTGAATGATCATTAATACCGGCATTAATAAAATCGTAGACTTAAACAGGTAACGTGCATCCACTCCACCCGCTTCCTGTGAACCTTCTAATATTTCCCAAGAGGCAGCCACATATTCCCACGCGATATAGAAGATAAAGACACAGGTTGGCAGTAATAAAAATAGGAAGCCTAATAAGTTAACCCAGGCTTTTTTCTTTGCGGAGGCAGGTCGGTAAAATATATCAACACGGACATGAGCACCTTTGAGCAAGGTGTACCCCATACCTAACATGATCACATAGTTATGGAAGTAACTAATAGATTCTTGCATAAATACAGAGCCAGTATTAAAAGCATAACGCATAACAACGACGGTGAAGGTAATCAGCACAATCGCTAAAACAAACCAAGAGACAAAACGACCTAACCAATCACTGAAACGATTAATGTTCCTGATCATGGCTATTAAAGAAGGGGATGGTGTATCCATACAAAATTCTCAATCTACAAACTAAAAGAAACGGCGCAGTGTGACTATTAATCTAATGTAATCCAGTACATTACGATTCAATAAAATATCACGGCCGTTATTATGACGTTAAAACAGAAATTAATCCTATTCAATAAAGGTATTAAAAACACTTTAATGAACAGGATTAACATTGAGAGTAGTGAAATAGGGGCTAACTACTCAGGACTTCTTGCATTTAAGTAAGCTTTTTCTGAAATATCATGCCATTTAATAACTTGATCTCGATAAGCTTTATAAGATGCATAAACTTTTTTGCTCATTTCATCTTTTTCAGACTCTTCTTTAACCACTTCTTCTGACAAGGTTTTTAATTTAGCTAACACATCTTTTGGAAAAGGTAATAACTCAACACCACCTTTACTCATTAACTGTCCAAGTGCCGCATGATTACGCGTTGTGAAATCGGCTAACATATCTGCATTAGCAATTTTTGTTGCATTTAACACAATCGATTGCAGATTTTCAGGTAACCCTTCTAATGCTTTTTTATTGATCAGGATTTCCATTGATGAACCTGGCTCATGCCATCCTGGGTAGTAATAGTATTTAGCTGCTTTGTTTAAACCAAAAGCTAAATCGTTATACGGACCAACCCACTCCGTCGCGTCAATAGTACCCGATTGTAAAGCAGGGAAAATTTCGCTACCCGGTAGCAATACAGGTGTACCGCCAGCACGTTTTAAAACTTCGCCGCCTAAACCCGGTATACGCATTTTTAAGCCTTTAACATCGGCTAAACTATCGATACGTTTATTAAACCAACCACCCATTTGCACACCAGTATTACCGCCCGGCATAGGCACAATACCGAAAGGTGCATAAGCTTCATGCCAAAGTTCTAACCCACCTCCACTATATATCCAGCCATTCATTTCTTGCGCCGTTAAACCAAAAGGTACTGCGGTGAAAAACTGTCCTGCAGGTACTTTACCTTTCCAGTAATAGGCTGCACTGTGGCCTAGTTCTGCGGTACCACGAGAGACTGCATCAAACACTTCTAATGCACCCACTAATTCTTTTGCACCATAAACTTTAACTTGAATTCGTCCATCACTCATCTCATTAATGAGTTTCGCTAATTCATTTGCCCCTGTCCCTAAACCTGGAAAGTTTTTTGGCCAAGTTGTTACCATTTTCCACTTATATTCTGCTTTAGCGGCATTGGCCATAAAAGGCGTTAATAACGCCCCTGCCATCGTCATTCCGATCGCTAATTTTGTAATTATTCTTTTTAACGGCATTCTAAACTCCTTGAATGGTAACGATTGTTTATAGTGCTATATTTTCCAATGCACCACTTATCTGTAATAAAGTCTTTAGGATGTTAATGAAATGCTAACAAGTAGCAAATAAATCATCCCTTAAGTATCGATTTATTTTCAACTTTTTGACATACCTCTAGCCTGAGTATTGAATTTAAACAAAACAGCCAGTTTATTGGCTGGTAGCAGCGCGAATAACATGCCTAACAGAGAGCACACACCGCCTGCAATATGGAACCAAAATATGGATTCATCAAGAAATATAATCGCCAATACAGCCCCAAATAAAGGCATTAAGGTGATCGATAATGATGCACTTTCCGCCCCTAGTCGTAAAACCCCATTAGTCCAGAATATATAGGCAAGAATGGATGGGAACACCCACAAATAAGCAAACAAACTGATGTGTTCAAAAGAAGGTAAATAAAATTTAAAAAATACAGCTTCAATGGCATAGGCGACTATCAAGAAAGGCAGCCCCAACATGATCAATAGATACAGCACATTAATAGACGATAATTTAAGTGACAACTTTTTCAACAACACAGTAAACAATGCCCACACCACCACAGCGGCAATCATCAATAGATCACCCTGACTGAATTTAAGGCTCAATAAATGTAGCAACTGCCCTTTTGTTAAAATCAGTAACACCCCTAATATTGAGATCACCATACCAAGGAATTGCATCAAGCGAGGACGATTACCCAAGACGCGCCATGCCATCAATAAAGTGGCAATCGGAATAAGCGTATTAATAAGGGTAATATTTACTACGGTGGTAAAGTTAGCGGCCAAATAAAGTAAGCTGTTATAAAATACGATACTTAATATCGCTAGCCCTGTTAACGCCGATAAATGTGGGCGGATCATTGCCCAATTTTTTATCACTCTAGGTAAGCAAAAAGGCGTCAGCAATATAAAAACACCGAACCAACGGAATAGATTCATCGCAATAGGCGCGACTTCAGGCATATAACTTCTCGCTAAAATAGCATTAATGGCCCAAAACAAATTGGTCATTAACAAACCTAAAAAAGCCATCCATAAAATACGATTATTAGTCGTTGTAGTATTACTCGCCGCTCTGTTAGTCAATGTTTACTCCGTAGGGATGATCTATAAGTGCTATGAACCTATCAAAGCAATAATCGTAACAGTGAATGCATTGTTAAGCTAAGTTCTTTATCGCTAATAACTGTTTAGTAAACTCAGCAAAACCATAACCACCTGGTTCAGTCATAATGAATTCCGGATGATGTAAAAGCCTTTCCCAGTAATTTTTGATATTAGCGACACCCACACTTTTAGGTAAAGCAGCGAACATGAATTGATCATTTAAGGAGTCTCCCACATAACAAGCCTGTGCAAGTATCTCAGAGGTTGATAAGCCTTTTTCCTGCAAAAACTGAAACGATGTCGCTTTTTTTGAATGATCTCCATACCAGCTATTAATATGGATTGAGCTTGCCGTTGCATTAGCACCCAAGGCTTTAATTTTAGACACAACTTCTTCAATAATAGGCGTAGCAACAGGGTCGCGATTTTGACCGATATCAATCGCAACTTCACACAAGCGATAAGACTGATCCAATGTTAAACCAAGGTCAGGGTAATCCGCTAAAATGCTAGTAACTTGCTCTTTTAAGGTGGCTTGATTTTGTGCAATTTGTTGAAGAGGAAGCCCTGACTTAAGGATTAAGTTACCCGCTTCCTTTTCCATGATAAAGGCACCATTTTCGCCAATCACGGCATCAACTGGCCACAATTGTGCAATATGGTCACACCACCCCGCGCAAGCGCCTGTGACAGCAACCACTTTCAGCCCAGCCTGTTGTAACGCAGCTAGCGCGATTAAGGTCTCTGGTGGTAGTTGCCCGTGCCAGGTTAATGTGTCGTCAACATCTGTTAATACCCATTGCACCTCTTTCCAATCATTGGTTAAGGTGTTTTTTAATTGCTTCATTGTATTTCCTTAAGCATCTATAACGCTTATCTATTAATGCTTATTTATTCATGTTTACAGCAAGTTAGGTAAGAACATTACTAAACCTTCCGAGTACGTTAAAATCATTAACACGGTTAATAATGCTAATAATAAAGGTGCAACTTCTCGTACAAAATCAGTCAGTTTTACTTTAAGAATTGAGCAAACCGTAAACATCATGGAGCCAAAAGGTGGCGTAACACCTCCTATCATAATATTAACAATCACGATGATCCCAAAGTGCACGGGGTTCACCCCAAGATTAAGTACTGCCGGTAGTAATAATGGCGTAAGAATAATCATTGCAGCGCCACCTTCAATAAACATACCCACAATCAACAACAGTAAATTGATCAACATTAATAGAACTAACTTGTTATCGGTGACTAAGATTAATGCAGAGGCAACGCTCTGTGGAATTTGTTCCAAGGTCATGTAATAACCAAAGATCATCGCACCGATAATAATGAACATGACACTACTGGTACCTTGCACCGTCTCTTTAAAAATAGCAGGAAAATGTGTCAGCTTTAACTCGCGATAAACAAATAAACCAATGATTGCACACAGTAAAACTGCGATCGCACCTGCTTCTGTAGGTGTGAATAAACCAAAGCGCATGCCTAAAATAATACCGAAGGGAATCAATAAAGCTGGAATAGCTTTACCTAAATAATGAAGCCTTTCTTTGGCTGGTGCAGGCTCAGATCTTGATGGGGCATACTTTCTACGTCTCGCTATAATTGCGATCGTCACCATTAATGATAATGCCATCATAAAAGCAGGCACATAACCTGCGATGAACATTTCATGTACTGAAACATTGGCTAGCAAAGCATAAATAATCAAATTAATACCCGGTGGAATAACTGGGCTAATACTCGATGATGCCGCTGTAATTGCAGCGGTAAAGGGTAAATCGTAACCTCGTTTAGTCATTTCTGGTGCAAGTATTTTCGATTGCATGGCTGCGTCTGCATTCGCAGATCCCGAAATGCCTCCCATTAACGTACTTAAAGCCACATTCACATGCGCCAAACCACCGGTTTTATGACCGATCAATGAATCCGCCAAAGATAACAAACTGCGACTAATGCCGGAATAATTCATTACCGACCCCACCATAATAAAGAAGGGGATCGCTAATAGCGGAAATGAGGAAGCTGATGAGATGAATCGTTGCATCACTAGCGTCACAGGGATCGAGGTATTAATAAATAAAAAATAAACCAACGAAGAAGCTATTAAAGAAAATGCAATCGGTACATTTAGCAAAAACAGAGAGAACAAAATAATAATAGGAAGATAGATTTCCACTGTGTCACCTATATGTCTGACTGCGACGAGGAAGCGTCGCTAGATTGCTTAGTTTGTGCGGGTTGCCTAAGCTGCTTAATATCTTTGAAAATAAAATTGACGGTATGAATCGACATCAAAGAGAAACAAAGAAATAGCACACCATTAATAGTGAAGTAGGACATGCCCATCACCGGAGTCACTTTATTAGACAGCATCATGTAATCGTAACTTAGGTAAGCAAGGATCAAATTTATTGCCAGTAAAAAAACTGAAATGACTATATTGAATGGAATTTTTGCTTTTTCAGGCAATAGCGCAATGATCACATCTACGCCCATATGTAGCTTATGTTTGTAACAAGAACTAATACCAAAATAGACAGACCAAATAAAGCAAATAACGGCTAACTCTTCACTCCACGGAACAACAAAACCAAAACCATAACGTAGGATGACATTAATAATGACCATCAAAATGGTAATGGAGATAGCAACTGATGCTAAGATTTCTTCAAAATTTTTAAATAAGAAGCCCATGACTTCTCCTACTCGTTAACCCATTGCAACACTGAAAAGCAACTAGGTTGGTGATACTTTGTTTTGCTTAAAAACACATAACTAATGCGAATGACACAATAACTATTACAGGCAAAAAAGATGCTGCTTTATCGTTAAAACAATAAAGCAGCATTATTTTTTAATATTTAACGGTGGCACTCAGTCTTAGTGATTAAAGGCCAGTTAAATATGATGACTTCATTTCGACTATTTAGCTGCTCGAATTGTTTCCAACTCTGCACCAATTTTACTACGAATATCACTGCTCCATTCTGGGAACTGGTTATAAACGTCAGCAGTTAATTTACTAAATTCAGCGCTATCAACTTCGTTAAATTTAACACCTAACTCTTCCAGTTTTTGCGTGTATTCAGCATCAAGCTTAACTAGTTCTTTCGTATTTGAAATGGCACCAGCGGCAAACTCTTCATTAACAATTTGTTGTTGTTCCGGTGTAAATTTGTCCCATAATGTAGGTGAAATATACAGACCAACAGTACCTAAGAAATGTTTAGTTAAAGACATATTTTTAGCGACTTCATACATTTTAGTTGAGTACATTGTTAAAATTGAACCTTCAAGACCATCTACAACACCTTGTTGTACACCAGCATAGGTTTCAGGGAAAGGTAATGATGCAGGTGCAGCGCCCATTGATGCTAATGTGCTAATAAATAATTGGCTACCTGGAACACGAATACGCATGCCAGCCATATCAGCAGAGTTTTTAATCTCTTTATTAGTGATCATGTGACGGAAACCAAACATGTAATCGGCATTTAATACTTTGATCCCTTTTGCTTCTACTTGTGCTGTTAAATCAGCAACTAATTTTGTATCCATCATGGCAAGGTATTCATCGTAAGAGTTGTATAACATAGGGCCAGCTAATGCAGCAAAATCAGGCACGTAATCGCCTAGGTAGCTTAAATCTTCAACCGCAATCCAATCTGCACCATTAACAACTTGCTCAAGATTATCTTTATAAACAGGTAACTGGCCACCTGGGTAAACTTTAATATTAATGCCACCATCGGTACGTTCGCGGATTTTGTCCGTCGCTTTTATTAATTCTTGAGTTAGTAACTCATTTTGAGTAAAAACTAAACTCATGTTGATGTCGATTGGCTCAACTTTTTTTGCAACGTCTGCGCTTTTCGTTGTATCAGCAGGTTTTTCGCCACAACCAACAAGCAATGCAACAGCTGTTAATACGGTTCCGATTACCTTTATCATAAATAGTACCTTTGTTTGTAAAGTTAGTTTTAATAAATGAGTTTGTTTATTAAAACAAAAAAATAGTGAAATAGGTTATATGTGCTTTTTTGTTAACCCACACAACATTATTCATATGAACATTTGTAGAATCATATGAAAATGATTATCGTGCAAATAGTAGGTTACAAAAATGTAGACCTGAACGTATAAATACCACTGAATTGTTAAGTTAATATGACAGCCTGTTGTATTTTTAAGCCTTTTATATTTTCTAAAATACATTATCATCAACAAAGTCATTAACGTTCAAATGAACATTACAGGTGGATTTATGATTGCAGGTCATCGTGGTGCAGCGTCGCTAGCACCAGAAAATACATTAGCTGGTTTCAAAAAAGCTTTACAGTCTGGTGCAAAATGGATTGAGCTTGATACGCAATTGAGTGCCGATAACACGCCCGTCATATTCCATGATGAGACAGTGGATCGTTGTACTAATGGCAAAAATAAAGTCGCAGACTTAACGCTTGAGCAGTTACAAGCATTAGATGCAGGTAGCTGGTTTTCCAAGGAGTTTGCAGGAGAACAGATTCAATCTTTAGAGCAAACGTTAGCCTTTTTTATAGCTAATGATTTATCTATGAACCTAGAAATCAAAATTCATCATGATCATCAAGTACAACCTTTAGTCGATAAAGTGGCAGAAGTGTTGGAAAAAATGAACTTCCCCCATGACAAATTAATCATATCTAGTTTTTCAACATTAGCATTAACGCACTGTCGACAAGTAATGCCAACGATTCGCCTCGGTTATATTACCGAACATGAACCGCGAGCAACATTAGCAAAATTAAAACCGATCAATTTATACAGCCTGCATATTGATTACAAAATATTAACCGAAGAGATGGCCAAAGAAGTCATACAATCAGGTCTAAAATTAAATATTTGGACGCTTAATGATCTTCAGCAAGCGAGTAAATTTAGAGCTTGGGGAGTTGAGATGATCATCACTGACAAACCTGATCAGTTTGCTCAAGCATGATAAAAATAAATGCGCGCCAACAAAATATTCTCGCTCGTTTGAGGCAACACGAAGATATTCAGATTGATACTATGGCTGAATATTTTCAAGTTACCACTCAAACCGTTCGCCGTGATGTTAACCAACTGTGTAAAGCTGGCTATGCGCGGCGTATTCACGGCGGTGTTGGTTTGCCAGTACTACTCACTAATACCAGCTATCAACTGCGTAGCGACTTGCAGTTTAATGTGAAAGACACGATCGCGAAGAAAGTCGCCGACTCGATTCCCGATGGCGCAACCATCATGATGGGAATAGGCACCACAGTGACTCGTATTGCTTATTATTTAAAAACCAAAAATCGAGTGATCACCAACAACTTGCAAGTAGTGAAGATTTTAGAGTCGAACCCTGAAATTGAAGTTTATATTGCCGGCGGGTTATTTAGATCTCAACAACAGGATGTGGTGGGTCATAGTGTGTTAACGTTTTTTGATGGCTTTGAAGCAGATATTGGCATCTTAGGCTGTGCCGCCATCACTGAAAGTCATATTGCGATGGAACATGAAACCGCTGAAGCAGAGTTATCACAAAGTATTTTACAAAACTCACGACAAACCTGGTTAGTGGCGGATGCGAGCAAATGGTCAGGTTCCGCTTCAGTGAAAATAGCTTCATTAGTAACATTTGATCAGATCTATACTAATCAAACTAACCTACCCCAAGATTTACCTATCACTGCAATCGAATAAAATTGCATTAAACTAAGAATCATTTTTATTCTGCTAAAGTTTTTATTCTTTTAAAAAACAAAAAACCACTACGCTTGGTAGTGGTTTTATTAGCTTAAAGCTTTAGTTAATTTTCAATCTAAGAAACTAACTTTCGCGCAATTAATTTCGGTTGAATGAAACCGCGTTACGGAACTCAGTAACTTTCTGTTGTGCCTTGTCGCCAAATAAACGTTCACTAACAGCTTCCAGCCCTTCAGCATTATCTAAGAGTTCTTTACGGATCACTAATGTTGCTTTCGAGCGGCGACGTAGTAAATCATCAAGATTAACCACCATCTCATTCTCAGTAACCCAATCAATTTCAGCCCAAGTAAACTCTGTATGCTCAAGAGCAAGTTCAGCTTTACTAGGATCTTGCTTGATTGCTTCAAGTAAAACAAAAGCATCTTCACCGTAACGGCGCCAGAAACGACTTGATAAAGGCTCTAATGCACCTTTTGGTGTTAATTTATCAATCTCCACCATTGCGCTCATAAATTTAGCTTTAACTGAATCAGCTGGTTCACCATACCAAAGTGAATCATTCTTTTTCATTGGAATGGCTAGATCTTTAACGATATCAGCCACTTCATCACCAACATTAATACAGTCAGTTAATTTACCACCAAAGATACTAATGTGTTTATCTTGCTTATTAACATCTATCGCATGCTTGCGAGATAAAGCAACCCAGTCTGCCACGCCTTCTTCAGCTTCAATCGCTAATGGTCGAACACCACATCTTTCTGCAATAATATCTGCTTTAGTTAACGGTTTATCTAACTCTAATAATGTATTAGCATTATCAAGAATAAATTGACGATCTTCGTCTGTAACTTCTGTTTTATGACTCTCTACTTGGTTATCAGTGGTACCGATACAAGTTTTTGAACCCATTGGTAATACAAAGAATAAACGTCCATCGCTTGCAAAAAAGGCCAATACACGGTGATCTTTTGAAATACGTTCAACCGTTAAATGCACACCTTTTGAAAATAAGTGATGATGTGATGTTTTCTGTTTGGTGCTTTTATTTACTTGGTCAACCATTGGTCCACAGGCATTGATCAAGGTTTTTGCTTTAATCGTAAAGGTTTCATCAGTGGTGTTATCTTTAGCATCAATAACCCATTGATTATTTTCACGCACCGCCTTAATTGACTCTACATAGTTTGCAACAAGCGCTGATTTTTTGGCAGCTGCCGTTATAAAGTTAAATACAAAGCGAGAATCATTGTCTTTTAAGAAAGCATCTGAGTACTCAAAACCTGCTTGAGCGCCAGTTACCTTAATACTTGGTTCAAGTTGTTTAATAGCATTACGTGTTAGGTATTTAGGTGCCATCGTAAATAGTCGACCAAATAACCAATAAGCTAACGTCCCCATGAATACAAACCAAACAGGGAAACGGAAACCTTTTTGAATAGTGGTTAAGAAACGTACCTCAGTCACTGATGACGGGTAGTGTTTCATTAAGTTATTACGGCTCTTACAAAGTTTATTCACTAAACGGTATTCGTGACTTTCTAAATACTTAATACCACCCCATGCAAGATTTGATGAGTTAGAGCTTGTTGCGCCAGCAAAGTCGCCTTTATCGATCAGGCCAACTTTAACTCCCTTTGCAGCCAAAGATGCAGCAGCGACAGCACCGTTGATACCGCCCCCTAAAATAAGGACATCTAACTCTTCTTCAGCTAGTTGTTTAATATTATTCGTTCTATTGAGGCTCATTTCGGAATCCTTGAATTAAATGTTCGTTCGCGCCAGTTAATGTTCACATTAGAACATAATGTTTTTCTAATTAATATGATCATTCGCACTTTACGAATAAAAAAGTGATACCTGTTCCATTAATAATGGACAGACGAAGGCAGCGATTACAATAATTAGATGAAAAACTAAATAAAAAATTAAATGAAAAAAAGCCAACTTTATGGGGTCAGTTCATAATCAGTTGGCTTTTTATAGTGTTGATTTATTGATTCGTTTCAAGTGAATGCAACCTGAAAGGTCGAGCTGAATAACTACTTACATATAACAACATAAGGCCTCCCTTTCTAAGCACACAAGAAATAAAATAAATAATTTACGTAAATAATGATTGTTCTAAACCATAAACGAGATAGTACGAAACTAGATCAAACGCTTACGGATTTGAATAGCGATAATTTCAGCAACAATAACCACTGCAAAGATACTAACAAGCACCATCGCAACTTTCTGCCATTGGAATAAGTTTTGCGCATCATTCAGTACCACACCGATACCACCAGCACCTACTAAACCTAATACCGCCGATTCACGTACATTAATATCCCATCTAAATAATACAATTGAATAAAATGCCGGCATCACCTGTGGCCAGTAACCTTTTACTAAAATACTGCCCCAAGGTGCTCCCGTTGCTTTCAAGGCTTCAATGGTGCCCATATTTACTTCAGCTAATGCTTCAGATAATAATTTACCCACAAAACCAATACTACGAATCGCGATAGCCATTATCCCAGCAATAACACCTGGTCCAAACAAGGCAATAAATAACAATGCCCAAACTAACGAGTTAATAGATCGCGTTGCTACTAAAAAGAATTGTGCAATCCAATTGAGTGTTTTACTAGGGGTTATATTAGGTGCATTTAATAAGGCTAAAGGCACAGCAAAAATTAACGTAATCAGCGTACCCAGCGTAGCAATGTGTAAAGTTTCAATTAATGCATCATGAATTGAACTAGGGTAAAACGCATAATCTAGCGGTGTCATCCGTTGAAACATATCCAGCAATTGCTCTGGTGCATCGTATAAAAACTCTTCAATCACCTCTACACTTTGCCATGACCATACTAGTGAAACCACGATCACCAAATAAACAGCAAAACGCGAAATCCTTTCCTGTAACGTAAATCTTTTCCACTCTAAATCGATACTTGAAGTTGTCATTAGAAAATCCTTCTAACTAAATTTGATAGCATTTCACCAACCAGAATAATAGCGATAATGGTAATTAAAATGGCAGAGACAAAATCGTAATCAAAGCGTTGGAAGGCTGAAAATAAAGTTCCGCCTAAACCACCAGCTCCAACGATGCCAACCATGGTTGAGTTTCTTAAATTTGAATCTAATTGATAACTTGCAAAGCCGATAAAACGCGTGAATACCTGTGGCATAACGGCGTAAATAATGACACTAAAGAAACTTGCCCCAGTCGCTCTAATCGCTTCCACCGAGTTAAATGAAATCTCTTCAATGGCTTCAGCAAATAATTTAGCGATAAAACCAATTGATGCAAATATCAGCGTTAATATCCCAGCTAACGCCCCAAAACCCACCGCTTTAACAAAAATAATAGCGATGATAACGGGATGAAATGAACGACACAGCGCAATAAACGCACGTACCGGCGCAGTGATCATAATAGGCATCATATTACGAGCCGCTAAAAGGCCAATAAACAATGAAATCACGATACCAAAAAAACTAGAAATAATGGCAATCTGTAAGCTTTCTGCCACCCCATCCATCAACAAACCAACACGAGAAAAGTCTGGTGGGAACATTCTTGTTAGCAAACGCTCACTTTCACTAAATCCTAATAAAATACGTTCTAACGATAACCCTAATGAACTGGCACTATAAAAAATATAAGCAACTACAATTAACCACAGCGCACGATTTAATAACGAGGCTTTAAATGGGTTAACCGTATTTTTAGCGCTAGATTTGGCTAATCCATCCATGACTCACCTCCATAAATGACTTTCAGATCCGCCTCACTAATATCTTCAGGTGGGCCATCGTAGTGGACTTTACCGTTGGACATACCAATGATTCGTTTAGCGTAGCGTTTAGCCAAATTTACATCATGGATATTAAGCAACACAGGGATATCATTACGTTGTGCAAAAGTTTCCATTAGCTCCATGATTTCAACGGCTGTTTTTGGGTCTAATGAAGAAGTTGGCTCATCGGCTAATAATAGATAAGGCCCTTGCATTACCGCTCTGGCGATACCTACCCTTTGTCGTTGCCCACCGGATAATCCATCGGCTCGTTGATTGGCAAAGTCAGTTAATCCAACCACCTCTAATAATTCAAAGGCATGTTTTAAATCTTCCGGTTTATAATTGCGACGCCACGCATCCCAAGAGCTCATATAACCTAAGCGCCCACTTAATACGTTTTCTAAAACAGTCAATCGCTCCACAAGATTATATTCTTGGAATACCATGCCTATGTGTCTGCGCATCTTGCGTAATGCTTTACCTTGAAGTTTAGTTAAATCAGCACCGTCAAATAAGATTTCACCACTGCTAGGGTCATTTAAACGGTTGATACATTTTAATAATGTACTTTTACCGGTGCCTGAAGGGCCAATAATGGCTACGATGCCAGATTCATTAATATCAATATTTATGCCTTTAAGGACAGGTTTACCGGCGATATATTCATGATGAAGATCGTTAATTTTAATTGCGTTAGAACTTGTAGATGCCATGGTGACAATTCCTTGTATCAACAGAAATGCTAAGTAATACCAATCGAATTTAATAAAAGATCTATTTTGATGCCAAGGAAAAGTGATCAAAAAAGGCATAAATGAACGGATAATTCGTTAGATTGGTAAAATAGGCTGAAGCTCGATTTTCAGCCTATTACTTAGATAGTTTTATTATTTTTCAGCGGCTAAAGCTGCTGCTTTTTTTGCGGCTTTTTTAGCAGCATTCTGTTCTGCTAACTTTTGTAAACCAGCTTTTGTATAAGCCGTGCCAGTAGCATGCGCGATATCGCGGATCACACCCCAGTCTTCTTTATAAGTAATAGGTGCAAATCTATCTGCTCCTTTAAACGTGGCACTCATTTCCGGTGTAAAGCGGTAAGTTGAGAAGGCACTTTCTATTTTTTTAACAAGCTCAGGGTTAAGATCATTTGCGTAACCAAATGCAGAAGTTGGGAATTTTGGACTGCGGTAAATAATTTTAATGTTTTCATCATCAACACGGTCCGCAGCTACCATACGATCGTAAACATCTGAAGCGACTGGTGCAGCATCGTAATCGCCATTAAACACGCCTAAAATAGATTGGTCATGCTTACCTGAATACAACACTTTATAGTCTTTATCTGGCACGATACCTAAGGCAGGGAATAAAGCACGAGGTGCTAAGTTGCCAGAGTTAGAAGAAGCAGAAGTATGTGCAACCTTTTTACCCTTTAGATCTGCCATTTCATCAATGCCACTGTCTTTTCGAGTAATGGTGATCAAGTTATAACCTTGAAAACCTTCCGCGGTGCCTTTTACAGCGATCGGAACATAACCCGCTAGATTAACGGCATAACCTGTTGGCCCCGTAGAAAATCCTGCAATATGTAAACGCCCTGAACGCATTGCTTCAACTTGTGCAGAATTAGAGTGTACTGTGTAATAAACAACACGCTTGCCTGTCACTTTACTGAGGTGTTCTTGGAAGTCTTTGAAAGCATCTTTATAAACAGCGGGATCTTCAACAGGTGTGTAAGTAAATACTAAAGTACTTGGGTCTCGCCACTGTTCAGGATCTTTAGGAGAATCTGCCACTAAATCATTATTTTCATCACAGTATCTATCATCTAATACACCGCGGTTTGTACACTCATCAGCAATCGCTAATGTCGGCACAGTTAACGCGCCTGCGAGTAGTAATCCTTTGTATAATTTATTCATTTTACTTCCTTTTAGTTATGAGATTGTCATGCTCGTATCAGGTTATCTATTGGTCTGCTCTGAAACTTATTACAATGTCGCAGAGGTATTGGCCAGACATAAGCTATTGAGCAGGCATAACCTATAGCAAGCCAAGTGCCAATATAAAAAACAGATATTAATCAATAGCTTGAATAAAATACAAATAAAAGACTCTATTTTTTGAGTCAATAAAGTCAACTAAATTAATGCTTTCAAAGGAAGAATGGGTCACTTATGTCTCTTTTGTTGCGCTCACTCTAAAGTCAAATTTGTTGATGTTATATTTTTTTAACTTACGGTATAGGGTTTTTCTAGGCAGGTTTAATTGCTCTGAAGAAGCATTAATATTACCTTCTGATTTTGCTAGTGCTTCTAATAACAATGCTTTTTCATAGCCTTCCATTTGTAGGTCAAAATCAAATCCTTCAGGCTCTGTTTCTGAGGTTGTTTTCTGTAGGTTAAAGCCTTGCCCATCAATACCTAAAACAAACCTGTCTGCGACATTTCTCAGCTCTCGAGTATTACCTGGCCAATCATGCATATTCAGAGCACGTAATTGCTCACACAATAAAATAGGCGGTTGAGTTTGAAATTTTTGACAGGATTTTTTCACAAAATGACAAAATAGCGGGTGCACATCCTCGACCCGTTCTTTTAATTTAGGAATATTAATACTGGCCACATTTAAACGATAAAACAGATCTTTTCTGAATAGCCCTTGGTCACTGAGTTCCTCTAAATTTGCTTTACTCGCCGCTACCACCACTATGTTTACAGGGATCAATTGATTACCACCAACACGTTCAACGACCCTTTCCTGTATCACTCGCAATAGCTTTATCTGCACTGAAATAGGCATGCTTTCAATTTCATCTAAAAAAAGTGTTCCATTATTCGCTAGTTCAATTTTCCCTATTCGTTGCTTGCTGGCATTGGTAAATGACCCTAATTCATGTCCAAACAACTCGCTTTCAATAATACTTTCCGTCATTCCGCCACAATTAATGGCCACAAAAGGTTGCTCTTTTCGTGCACTAAACTGATGTAAAGCATTGGCGACAACCTCTTTCCCAGTGCCCGTATCACCATTGATAATGGTATCTACCCCTGTTTTTGCCAGCACTAATATTTGTTGTCGAATCTGCTCAATACTGCGTGATTCACCAATCACAAATTCTTCAATAGTGAGCGAAGAGTTGTTTTCAACCGCATCATCAATGCTTTCAAACTGGCGTTTAGCAAATGCATCATTCAATTTAATAATTAAATCAGAAGGCACTAGCGGTTTTTCTAAAAAGTCGTAAGCACCATTTTTTATGGCTTGCGTTGCCATCGGAATATCACCGTGTCCACTCATCAATAACACCGGCAAATTAGAGGCACGTTTATTGATAGCATCTAACAAGGTCAAGCCGTCAATATGCGGCATTTTCACATCGCACAACACCACACAATGACTGTCAGATTTTATAGAGCGCAGCGCTAATTTAGGGTCAGTAAATGGCAAAACGTCAAACCCTTCTAGTTCAAGCATTTCAGTTAATGCTTCAATTACATCGATTTCATCATCTATCAGCACCACTACTTTAGTATTTTGCATGGTTAATACACTCCCCGTTGAGTTTCTTCAATTCAATGGTGAAGGTTGCCCCTTTCCCTAGTTCTGATTGCACAGACAAGTTGCCATTGAAATCTTTAATAATATTAAACGTAATTGATAAACCTAAGCCCAACCCCTTACCGACCATTTTTTTACTGAAAAAAGGATCAAATATATACGGTAAATCTTCACTGATAATGCCAGCCCCATTATCTTTGACTTTAATGCAAAGTAACTGCTCACTTTCAGTAAGATAAATAGTAATATGTGGGTCTTTTACACCTTCCACCGCATCCAAAGCATTGGCGATAATATTAACCATCACCTGTTCCAAACGAATAGCATTAGCCCATACAAAGTAATCATCGAGTACGGTATAGCTGATCCTACATTTGCCATGGTCGATACGGCTTGATAACAGCTCTAACGCCTCATTAATCACCTCATTAACACTCACTTTTTCAAGTTTTCCATCGGATTTACGAGCAAATGACTTAAGGTGTTGAGTAATAACCGAGGTTTTAGCAATTAACTTTTCTATTTTACATAGGCTATTTTTTACCTTATCCAGTTGCTGCCTTTCCAACCAAATCGACGCGCTGTGTAAGTGGCTATTAACCGCCGTCAAAGGTTGATTTATCTCATGGGTGATACCGACACTAAGTTCACCTAATGCAGCTAATTTCCCTGATTGCACTAATTCATTTTGTAGTAATATGAGTTGTTTATTGGTCTGTTCGAGCTTCTGTGAATTGGCTTGAAATAGCAGCACATCTTTGGCCATTTCAGTTATTTCATCACGCCCTTTGATTTGTATTTCAGTATCTAATTTTCCAGATGAAATTAAGCGCATGCTCGATTGTAAGTTACGAATACGTTGTAGAATATTATTTCGAACATAAAACCAAGAGAAAAAGACCGCGGCGCCTAAACTGAAAAATGAAACCAACAGTGCTAATTTCATATTCTGTAATAGTCTTTTTTCCGTCGAATCTATTTCTGAGTCGACTTGCTGATTAACACGCTTAGCGTAACTTTCTACTTGCACCGCCAGTTGATGTAACTGTAAACGGCTGTTACCCCACAGGAATTTCTGTTGATAATGTAAATCGATCTGTTGGTTCTTTAATTCAAATAATTTACCCTGCCGAGACATCATGTTATTAATAAATAAAAGACGTTTATTAAGTGCTTGCTCAGTGACTTCTAATTGCCCTGATTGCCATAACTCCCACCAATTACTACTCACTCTTTCTAAACGTAAAATAGTGTCGTCCAATTCGTTAAATGTCAGGTCGTTATACAGTTTTTCAGCTAAGCCAAATTGGTAATGTAATAACCTTCTTAATTCGTTGTGATTAATAGCGCGCTTTTTTGTTTCACTTAACTGCGATAACCATTGATCCGTTGCAATCAAAAATGGAAATAATCCACTTAATAAATCTTTAAATCGTGTATTTAGCACCTGCATTTTGACTTCATTACTGTATAGCAGACTTAAGTTATAATTAATTTGATTGATTAGGTTTTTAAAGTATTGATTGTAATCGGGGAAGTTAACCATCAACTCACTCATAGTAGAAAGTGAACTATCTATTTCTTGCATTGCTTGGTCACGTTCTTGATCTGACTCCGCAGAAAGAATAATAAAAGAAGTAGAAATAATGACACGAGCAAGGTCATTAAGGCGTGCCGCTTCTTCTAAAGAAACCATATCTTCCTGTTGGATTTCAGTCAGCTTACTCAAGGTTTCATTAAAAGTAGAATAGGAAACACTTGATACTAAAATGGCTGAAAAAGCCAACACACTGAAAGCACAAACAAGCCTAAACCCGATACCAAAATATCTTGCTTTTGCTTTCATTAAATTTCACCTCTCATTAATTTATAAACTGTATTTATAACCCTTAGCATTTCTCACCACTTATCTTTCATTTTCCGAACACTTAATGTTTTTTGCTTTCAATAACGATTAACCAACCAAATAACTAAGTCAGTTAATAACAGCAGTCGATATAAGCAATTGCGCTTATTATACGAATCTAGGATAGGAATATTGATGCAGTTTTAACGAGGAATTAGATTGATAATTAAGACTTTTATTCGGAGAGGGTAGCGCTAAATAACAAATAAAGAGTCATTAAAACCGCACAATAAATACCTAAACACCTGACCAATATTGATCTAGGTAAACAGAGCAACTAGCAACAACAAGATTACACTTGATTAACAAAGATTAAACATCACAAACAAGAAAACACGTGTTCGAACACGTTAAATGAGCAAAAAGGAACACGAATGTGACCTAGGTTTAATGACATGCTTGTAGTCGAGCTGTAGTGGTTATTTAATGGCAGTATAATGATGATGGAGTCGCGGTTTAGCTACGTAGTTATTGTTTGAGGGCTATTACAGATTTTTAGTGTAAGTTGCTTTTCTTACTTGAATTCAAGAAGAGGAAAATAACACTGCAACGTCATTTTGATTTTTAATCATTTAAATCGAAGAGGGTATTTTTAACATCAATAGCTGATAGGTTAGGTTGTCGCTCCGCCTATTTAAATAAACGGCTTTCCTTAGAAAGCCGTCATAATGCAATAGTACTTTACACTTTTACTATAACGCAGTCTTTTTCAGCCTCACCTTTAAAGATAACGGATTTAGCTTGTAACTCATCAGGAAAGTCTTCTTTAACCATTTTAAAGAAAGCTAAAATCATCATAATAATAACGGGAACCATAGGTAAAGCGACAATAATAGTAGAGGTTTGTGCTGTTTTTAATCCCCCTACTGATAATAATCCCACCCCTACAAAGGCAAGACAAGCAGTCCAAAATAGGCGGTTAATACGACTTGGTTCTTCTGTAACATGGAGCTTTTTAGACGTCACTAACGCTAACGTATAAGCAGATGAATCAACAGTGGTCGCTAAGAAGATAAAGCACAATAATATAAATAGAGGTAATACTACTGCTCCAGCTAAGGGCAATGTATTAACAATTTGCGTCACAGCTGCGGGAATACCTTCATTATTTAAAATCCCCTCAACATCCAATATGCCATTAAAATCTAAGTGTAAAGAGTATCCACCCCAAACGGCGAAGAATACACATGTACCAGCAGAGCCCCATAAAACACCATTTAATATAAACTCTTTTATAGTGCGCCCTTTTGAAATGCGAGCTACAAAGATACCCATCATAGGCGCATAAGCAATCCACCAAGCCCAGTAGAAAATTGTCCAACTTCTTGGGAAACTGTCATGTACAACAGGAGAGGTCCATGTGTTAACACGGAAAAAGTTATCTAAAAATAACCCAAAACTATTGGCATTAAGGTTTAAAAGAAAGATAGTTGGACCAGCAATGAAAACAATAGCAAGTAATAGAAATGCTAAACCAACATTAACGTTAGACAAAATCTGAATACCTTTACCCAGCCCTTTATAAACAGACCAGCCGATCAAAATAATCCACACGCCTAAAATGGCCATTTGCAACCCAAAGGATTCTTCAATACCAAAAGCGCTATTGATCAATGTTGAAGCAAGTGGAACAGACAATCCCAACGACGTTCCTACGGCACCCACAATTGATAAAATAACAATTAGATCAATTGTTTTACCAAGAATTCCATCAACTAAATTACCTAAAATTGGTCGGCACACCTCACTAAATTTCATGATAGGAATGCGTCGAACATAAAAATTGTAGGCCATAGGAATGGCGGGCAACAAATAAATAGACCAAGGTACTATTCCCCAGTGTAATAATGGGTACATAGCTCCCCACTCAATCGCCTTTGCACTACCTTTTTCGATCCCAAAAGGTGGTGAAGACATAATATAAATAGGCTCAATAAACGCCCAATTACATAATGAAATACCGATTCCAGCACAAAAAAGCATGGCAATCCAAGAAGCTTTACTAAACTCAGGGTGATCTTCCTCTCTACCCAATTTAATCCGTCCTATACGACTAAAAGCTAGAATGAACATCACAAAAAAACAAACAAGACCAATACTCAAATAAAGCCAACCAAATTTACTCGTTGTCCAATTAAAAAGAGTATCGACTATTTGAGAGCCGGCCTCTGGTTCAATAGCGAGGTATGAGCAACTCGATATAATTATTATCATTGCGGGTATAAAGAGCGTGTAGTCAATATTGCTGGATCCATTTTTTATCATCACATTACTATCCTTTCATCAGTAGAGTTTTTGTTAACTAATACTTAACATTAAGTGTTTAAAATCTAATCCTGTCAATACAAAAAAAGGAGATAAAAAACATAACAAACTTAAAGAAACACACATAACACTATGTTTTAAAACAATTAAAAAACAAGATCAACATGTTATAAAAGTGTTAAATATGAGTTAAAATTGTTTAAATTGTGATCGACAATTGTTTCCTGCAAGTTTACATTAATATGTTATTGATCGGATTTAATTTAAGATATAGCCTTCACGTAAACCTGAAGTTAACAAAACCAATAAGGAAACAATGATGCGTCCATTAACTAAATTGAATAAAGAAGAATATACCGATATCGAAAATGCATGGACCATCCCTGCACAGTACTACACCGATGAAAGTATCTTTGAGTCTGAAAAAGAGAAAATATTCGCTAATTCGTGGGTTTGTGTAGCACATAGCAGTGAAGTAAAAGAAAAAAATTCATATATTACTCGCGAGATTATTGGCGAGAACCTTATTGTTGTTCGTGGTAGAGATAATATCTTGCGTGGCTTTTATAATGTCTGCCCACATAGAGGACATCAGTTATTATCAGGGGATTCTGGTAAAGCAAAAAATGTGATTACGTGCCCTTATCACTCATGGGCATTTAAGCTTGATGGTGAGTTAGTACATGCAAATAACTGTGATAATGTTGAAAATTTTGATAAAGATTTATCTAGTTTAGTCTCTTTCCATGTTCAAGAGTTTGCAGGTTTTATTTTTATTAATTTAAGTGAAACGCCTAAGCCGATAGAAGATCAATTAGTAGGTTTAGAAGATAAAGTATTTGAAGCATGTACTGTAGTAAAAGACCTCAAATTAGCGGCTCGTTTTGTAAGCGAAACGCCTGCGAACTGGAAAACTATCGTTGATAACTATATTGAATGTTATCACTGTCCAACTAATCACGTGAGTTTTGCTGAGTCTGTAGATGTTGGAGATTATGAGCATACCTTGCACCAGAATTGGACACTACAAGTAGGTAAAGCAAAACCTTCTGAATCCTCATACAAATTTGATGAGTCCATCGTAGATCCTCGCTTTAGTGGCTTTTGGATTTGGCCTTGCACCATGTTTAATATGCCCCCTGGTGGCGATTACATGACCGTTATTTATGAGTTTCCAATGAGCGCAGGGAAAACATTACAATATTATGATATTTATTTTCTAAATGAGGAACTTACAGAAGATCAAAAACGTTTAGTGGAGTGGTACAAAGATGTATTTCGCCCAGAGGATTTACGCTTAGTTGAGAGTGTTCAAAAGGGATTAAGCTCAAGAGGCTATCGTGGTCGAGGCCGTATTATGACAGATAAACAAAGAAGTGGTATTAGCGAACATGGTGTCGCACATTTCCATCAAATTCTTGTTCAACAACATTTAGATTAATAAAGGACTTTGCAATGAACATACTTCAACAACCAACACTTTTTAAACAGTCTTGCTATGCCGGTGGTAAGTGGATCTCTTCGAGCAATGTTATTAATGTAACAAACCCAGCAAATGGTGAATTAATAGGCACGATTCCAAAGTTATCAGATCAACAAATAATAGACACAATTGAACAATCTCAGCAGGCAATGCAAAAATGGAAACAAGAAACTGCAAAATCTCGCTCAATTATTTTACGAAATTGGTTTAATTTAATTGAAAGTAATATTGATGATTTAGCATACATTATGACCATGGAACAAGGTAAACCGTTGCATGAATCACGTGGTGAAATTAAATATGCAGCTTCATTTATTGAATGGTTTGCAGAAGAAGGTAAACGTACTTACGGTGAAACTATTCCCCAAACCATAGGAACAAACCGCCTCACAACAATTAAACAACCTATTGGTGTGTGTGGTGCAGTTACTCCATGGAACTTCCCTGCTGCGATGATCACTCGAAAAGCGGCACCAGCAATGGCTGCAGGGTGCAGTATTATTATAAAACCAGCTTCTGAAACGCCTTATACTGCTCTAGCCTTAGCAGAGTTAGCAGATCAGGCTGGGATCCCTGCAGGTATATTTAATGTAGTAACGGGCGAGTCGAGACAAATTGGTGAAATACTTACATCGCATTCTCTGGTTAAAAAGTTTTCATTCACAGGATCCACCCCTGTTGGGCGACAACTATTAAAGCAATGTGCAACAACGATTAAAAAATCTTCAATGGAATTAGGCGGCAATGCTCCTTTTATTGTGTTCGATGATGCAGATATTGATAAAGCGGTAGAAGGAGCAATGATCGCAAAGTTTAGAAACGGAGGACAAACTTGTGTTTGTGTAAACCGTCTATATATCCATGATGCTATCTATGATCAATTTGTCAGTAAATTCATGGATAAAGTTAGTAATCTTAAAGTAGGCAATGGACTTGATGAAGGCATTGATATTGGCCCGATGATCACGTCTCAAGCAATTAAAAATATGCAAAGCTTACTTCAAGATGCGCTAGACAAAGGGGCCAAACTCGCTCCTTTATCTATTTCAACACCTGACCATGCTAACTATATGAGTCCACAAGTACTATTAGATGTTGACCATAGTATGAATATTGTACATGAAGAAATTTTTGGACCTATTGCTTCAATCATCAGGTTTAGTACTGAAGAAGAAGCACTTGAACGGGCTAATGATACGATTTACGGTTTGGCTTCTTATTTCTATACCAATAATATTAAACGAGTTTACCGCATGTCAGAAAATTTAGAGTACGGCATGATAGGTATTAATACTGGATTAATTTCAAATGAAGTATCTCCATTTGGCGGTACAAAACAATCAGGCTTGGGCAAAGAAGGCTCTAAATATGGTATCGAAGATTACTTAGAGGTTAAATACCTCTGCTTAGATATAGCGTAATAACAGAGGTTTATATGGAAGAGAAAGCAAAATTAGTAGTAACGGTTACTGAATGCAAGTTGATCAGTGAAACAGTTAAATACTTTCAATTTGAGTTAATTGATGGCTCTTTACCAGAGTTCTCACCTGGCAGTCACGTGACAGTATCGATGCAAAATGGGGAATTACAACGCTCATATTCTTTATTAAGCGCACCTACAAACACACGCTTTTATGCGATTGCAGTCCACCTTAATGAAACCTCAAAGGGTGGCTCACATTATATGCATAACAATGTAAAAGTGGGTGATACTTTAGATATTTCTGAGCCTGAAAACTATTTTCCCTTAGTAGAAAATAGTACAAAGAAACATATTCTAATTGCGGGTGGTATTGGTATTACTCCATTTCTTTCATATCTACATACGCTACAAAAAGGAGCGTTTGACTTTGAATTACATTATTGTTTTCGTCAGCCAAATACCGCAGGCTTTATATCAGAGTTAAAAGAGCAGTTAGGCGATAAGCTATTCTTGTATAATGGCGCACAACAACAAAGGATTAATATAGCTGAGCTAATGTCTACTATTCCTGCAGATAGCCATTGCTATGTATGTGGTCCAGATTCTCTGATTGATGAAGTCATTGAGAGAGGCAAAAAGTCATTTGACGATGAATATATTCACTTTGAAAAGTTTACTGAAAGTATTCAAACTGGCCATGCTTTTGATGTGCATTGTAAGCGATCTAACATTACGCTTCGAGTAGAAGAAGATATGTCTATCCTCCAAGCATTAGAAGCAGATGCACGTATTAATATTGAGTGTCTATGCCGAAATGGTGTTTGTGGAACCTGCGAAACAACTATCTTAGAAGGTGAAGCAGAGCATCATGATCTTTATCTATCAGAAGAAGAGCAACAAGAGCAATCTACTATGATGGTATGCGTGTCTCGTGCTCGCTCTGCTCGACTAGTTCTCGATTTATAATTGTTCAAAAACTAACATCAAATAAGGTTGTTTATTCTGCTCATGATAACTTGCAATAATAGTTGAATGATCAAATTCGTATCGCATATTTGATGCCACTTGAAGTTGCTCCACTAGTTTTTGTTCAGCTGCAATAAAGTGATAGATTTTTGTTTGCAGTTTTAGATAGGAGATCTCTGGCTTTTTGTCATGATAGTTTGTGGCCAGAATTTCTCCTTCTTTATCGGTAAATACAACAATTTTAGGGATGTACTTCAATAGCGTATTAAAATAGTGTTGTGTTTTTTGCAAATTAATTTCAGCTTCCTTACGCACTGTATTATCAAGGCTGATACCAATCAATTTTGTTATTTTCCCGTTACGGCCCCTAACACCTGTAGCACGAGAGGTTATCCAACGAGAAAGTCCATCTTTAGATATTTTAAAATCAATTTCATGTGCCCCGCCATGCTTAATAATATCTTCATAGTTACTATTTAAGCGTTGCTTTGTATTTTCATCCATCAAACTCCAAAAATCGCTATTAGAGGTAACGTTAACACCATAAACTTTTTCAACATTGTCAGAATAAGTGGCAGTATCATTAAACAAATCCCACTCCCAAGTTACAATTTCACCAGTACTATGCAGTATATTTAACTCATTAATTTTCTTGGTAGAAATGGGGTGCATTTCCTCACTAGGCGTTCCATATTTAAGCCATATTTGATCTACTTTTAAAAAGTCAGCTAACTGTTCTAGATTATTATCATCGATTTTGCCGTCTTTAGTCCATTTGTTGACTGCAGTACGAGAAATATCTAGCATTTTAGCAACTTTTATTTGCGTTATTTTTTTATCTTTAAGTAACTTAACAAAACGTTGATTGAACTGTTCAGTGCTCATGAAAGTTATAACCTCAGGTAGCTGGTATATTTAAATCAGACTGAATTTGAGTCGCTAAAAACTGTTCAAATTCAATTAAAAATGTCCGTAGATTGGCGTTATGACTGGTTTTTTGGTGGTAAACAGCATAAACGTTTGCCTCTTGTTTCCATTGAGGTAATAGCTGAATAAGCTGTCCTGACTTCAATTCTGCTTCAACATCCCAAATTGAACGCAATATAATACCCTGCCCTTCTTGACACCATAACTTGGCTACATGGCCATTATTCACAATTAATTCAGTGTTCGGCATGATAACCACAGACTCACCATGACAACCTAATTTCCAACTCCCAAATAAGGTATCGCGCTCTCTAATACCAATGCAAACATGCTTTGACTCAAGATCTGATGGATGTATTGGTTTGCCATGTTGCTCTACATAACTAGGGCTCGCACATAGGATTCGGTGGTTATTAGCTATTTTTTTGGCGATATATTGTGGGGGAAATGAGCCACCGATCCGAATATCTAGGTGTAGATTGTCTTCTATAAGATCAGAAGGTTTGTCATTTAAATATAAATCAATATTTAGCTGTTGGTATTTTTGTTTTAAAGCTGCAATAAAATGACTTAAAAAAGTGGCCCCAAATCCTGAGCTACAACCAACACGGATTAAGCCTTTAGTTTCAATGGCTAGCTCTCGTAGTTGAGCTTGCATTTTATCCAGTTGGATTAATAGCTGTTCAGATGTGTTGAGTACAATTTTCCCCTGCTCAGTTAAGTGTACAGATCTAGGTGCACGAAAGAATAAAGTAACCCCAACATTATCCTCTAATAATTTAATGCGCTTTGAGATATATGCAGGTGATACGCCTAGTTGGTCTGCCGCAATACTAAAGCTTTCGCAATGAGCCGCAACACTAAACACTTTTAAATCTTCTAAAGAGGGTAATTTGTTTACATTTTGTAATCTCATACTTTACACCTTGGCACTCCTTAGTTAAGTCGTTTCATTCTATTATCTTTCGAACGAATAAAATCATTATATAGTAAAGGATTAATTATGAAAGAATACAATATAGCAGTAATAGCTGGCGACGGAATCGGTAAAGAAGTGATTCCAGAGGGAATTATTGCTCTACAGGCAGCAGCAAAATTACATGGCGTTAACCTGAAGTTTACTTATTTTGATTGGTCATGTGAAACCTATCATCGAACAGGACGTATGATGCCTGAAAATGGTATTGAACAATTAAAAGCTTTCGATTCTATTTATTTAGGTGCAGTTGGTTACCCTGGTGTACCAGATCATATTTCCTTATGGGGCCTTTTATTACCAATAAGAAAAGAATTTGAACAATATATAAACTTACGACCTGTGCGATTATTTGATGGAATTCCTTCACCGCTAGCAAATAAAAAAGCAGGAGACATAGACTTTTATGTGGTTCGCGAAAATGTGGAAGGTGAATACTCGGCGATTGGAGGCATACAATATGAAGGTACTGAAGATGAGTTTGTATTACAGCAAAGTGTATTTACACGAAAAGGAACAGACCGAGTTTTAAAATATGCCTTTGAACTAGCACAAAGCCGCCCTAAAAAACACTTAAGCTCAGCCACTAAGTCAAACGGTTTATTTCATTCAATGCCTTACTGGGATAGTCGAGTGAAAAATATGGGAGAACAGTACCCTAGTGTCAATGTAGATCAATTTCATATAGATATTTTCACTGCTAACCTTGTACGTATGCCCGAGTTTTATGACGTCATCGTCGGCTCTAACTTATTCGGTGATATTTTATCTGATTTAGGACCCGCTTGTACTGGCACCATCGCGATTGCCCCTTCTGCCAATATAAACCCGGACAAACGATTTCCATCAATGTTTGAACCAGTCCATGGGTCTGCACCAGATATAGCTGGCCAAGGTATTGCAAACCCTATCGGGACTATTTGGGCTGGAGCAATGATGATGAAACACCTAGGGGAAACAGATATACATGACCTCATGATCGATGCTATTGAAAAAGTAATTAAAAAACAACAGTGTTTAACAAGAGACATGGGAGGAACAGCCAGCACTCGTGAGCTCGGACAGGCAATTACAGACCAAATTAGCCAATTAAACATAACTGCATGTGCTTAAAAAAGTGTTATGACAAAGGGGTGTTAACAGTGACTTAATACCCCCCCCCCGTTAACGTAAATAAAAATGCCTCGATATAAGTAACTTATATCGAGGCATTTTTGGTAAACGGTAAAAGTAAGTTTTAAGTAAAGTACTAAAATAACAGCCTAAACATCACTTGGATTCATAATCACGCAGTGACAGCCCTTCTTGGTCAAATAAATGCAGGTCAGACTGCTCTGCGTATAAAGACATTTTATCGCCTCTATTCACTTGTTGATCCGAAGGAATGTGCACAATAAAATTATCATTGCTCTGATAATGCCCAAATAGATAAGTACTATTACCTAAGCGCTCTACGTTGTTAGCCAGAAATGATAGCGTCAGTGCGTTTGCTTCTGTAGCAGCTAGTTGCATATGTTCCGGTCTGATACCCAACTTAACTTGGTCGCCTTTTTGGCAATTGCTTGAATGCGTATTAATCAATACCGACTGCCCATCAGGTAAGCCGACGCTAACTTGAGAGCCGCTAACATCAAGTAATGTTGCACTAATAAAGTTCATTTTAGGAGAGCCTATGAATCCGGCAACAAACTCATTACCAGGACGGTAATACAGTTCCATTGGACTGCCAGTTTGCTCCACTCTACCATCTCGTAATATGACAATTCGATCTGCTAGGGTCATGGCTTCAACTTGATCATGGGTAACATAAACCATGGTATTACCCAGTTGCGAATGTAAGTTAGCTATTTGCAAGCGCATCTCAACACGTAACTCAGCATCTAGATTAGATAATGGTTCGTCAAATAGAAACACTTCAGGGTCACGAACGATGGCTCTTCCTATTGCAACACGTTGACGTTGGCCACCCGATAGTTCTTTTGGTTTACGATTTAATAATGGCTCTAATTGTAAAATATCACTGGCTTTCTTAACTTGCTTTTTAATCTCACTTATCTCAACGTTTGCCATTTTTAAAGCAAACCCCATATTCTCCTCAACCGTCATATGCGGATAAAGTGCATAGGATTGAAATACCATGGCGACTCCGCGATCAGCAGGTTCTACGTTGGTGACATCGATGTCTCCAATAGAAAGTGTGCCACTAGTAATATCATCAAGCCCAGCAATGAGACGCAATAGGGTAGATTTACCACAACCAGAGGGACCGACAAAGACAGTAAACTCACCTTCTTTTATTTCTAAATCAACACCATGGATAATTTCGGTTTCTCCAAAGCGCTTAACAACCTGATGTAATGAAATTGCAGCCATGACTAATTACCCTCTTAAGAACGTGTGATGAAAACCGAGTGCGAAGCGAAAATAATGTTTGCGAAAACGCTCAATCAAATGAATTTACGTTATCGCAACTTTCCTCGTGCAGATAGTCCAGAGTACATTAAATGTGATCTATAAAAATACAATTTATAATAAGTTTGATTGGGATCTCACTGTTATTTTTGAATTATTTCCACATAAAAAAGGAGAGAGACCAACCTCCCAATTTTTAATTTTTAAACTGAAATCGTGAGTGAAAATGTTTACCTTATTAGGGTGATTAGCTAGGCTTATTTGAAATAAGTAGAAATAAAGGCTTGAAATGTATTGCGTAAACATAAACGCAATTGATGATTATCTGATAACAATATGATGGAGCAGATATGTTGCAGCAATCAACAGCCAAAACAAATGGAATTCAACGACCAAAGCGCTTACCAACACCAACACGCAGAATATCCAAACAGTGGGTACCTTGGATATTTATGGCACCAGCCTTAATATTATTCAGTCTCTATGTGCTCTATCCCATCGCTGATAGCTTTATGCTTAGTTTTTATAGTTGGGATGGTCTTGGCGATAAAACTTGGATTGGTTTCGATAATTATATTCAGTTGTTTGACTCAGAAAGCTTCTGGACGGCATTAAAAAATAATATTCTTTGGATGATATTGTTTATGTTAGCCCCGCCGATCGGGTTAGCAATCGCACTGTTTTTAAATCAAGACGTGGCCGGTATACGTTTAGTTAAAGCCCTCTTTTTCTTTCCATTTGTAATTTCCCAAGTAGTTATAGGATTAGTTTTTTCTTGGTTTTATGATCCTAATTTAGGGTTGCTGAATACCATTTTAGATGTTTTTGGTTTTCAGACCATTGCCTTACTGTCTAGCGAAGAATATGTCACCTACGGCATTATCGTTGCGGGTTTATGGCCACAAATAGCGTACTGCATGATTTTGTACCTCACAGGATTAAATAGCCTCAGTCCCGATCAAATAGAAGCGGCACGCTTGGACCGCGCAAAAGGTTTAAAAATGCTGCGTTATATTATTTTACCGCAACTATCACCTGCAACATTTATCGCTGTCGTCGTGACCGTGATAGGTGCACTACGTTCCTTTGACTTAGTGGCAACCATGACAGCCGGCGGACCATGGGGAAGTTCCACAGTACTCGCCTACATGATGTATGAAGAATCTATATTCAATTACCGTATGGGTTATGGCGCTGCCGTTGCCGTTGTGTTGTTTTTGATTATGGCTGTTTATATTGCCTATTTCTTAGTTAATATGTTGAGGAGTGAAAGATAATGTATCCGACACCGATAAAACATGCTTCACCGTTAACCAACATCCTTTATCGAATTTCACTACCGATAACTATTTTATTATGGTTAATGCCTTTAGCAGCGGTAATGATGACTTCGATACGATCCATTCAAGATATTAACCAAGGTAATTATTGGGGTTGGCCCACCAGCTTTAACTTCATTGAAAACTATAATATGGTTTTTCAATTAACAGAGATGGGACAATATTTACTTAACTCCATGATCATCACCCTACCTGCCGTACTCGGTGCGGTCGCTTTATCAACCTTAGCGGGTTTTGCTTTAGCCAAGTATAAATTTAAAGCAAATATTTGGATGTTGGCTATTTTCATTGGCGGTAACTTTGTTCCTTTTCAAATTTTAATGATCCCAGTACGAGACCTCACTATCTCTTTAGGTTTGTATGATACTCACATGGGATTAATCATGTTTCATGTAGCTTTTCAAACCGGCTTTTGTACGCTCTTTATGCGCAACTTTATCGTAGGTTTACCTAATGAGTTATTAGAGTCTGCACGGGTTGATGGCGTTAGTGAATTTAAAATCTTTTGGTATATTGTTTTACCCTTAGTACGCCCTGCACTTGCAGCACTTTCTGTACTTATTTTTACTTTTATTTGGAATGATTACTTCTGGGCATTGGTATTGGTACAAAGTGATACCGTGCGTCCTGTGACGGCTGGCCTAAGTTCATTGCAGGGCCAATGGCTAGCGTCTTGGAATCTAATTTCAGCGGGTGCAGTCGTGGCCGCATTGCCACCTGTAGCACTCTTTTTTGCCATGCAGCGTCACTTTATTGCAGGGTTAACACTCGGTGCAACCAAAGGGTAATAGCGATCATATAGATCAAATTTAGATAACCATTGGCGACAAGATGCTGCCATTACTTACAAGGAAAAAATATGAAAAAGTTCAATACAATATTGGCTGCTAGTGCGCTTTCCGTGACGCTATCATCCATGTCTTATGCTGGTAACTTAGTCATCAATTCAGATGCTTCAGATCCAGCACCAAAAGCGGCATTTGGTGAAATAATCACTGCCTTTGAAAAAGAAAATCCAGATATTAAAGTAACTTACAATCTTTATGACCATGAGGGTTATAAAACCACTATTCGTAATTGGTTAGTTACGTCACCACCAGATGTTGTATTTTGGTATGCAGGTAACCGCATGAAGGCATTTGTGGACAAAGGCTTATTTGAAGACGTATCCGATATTTGGAATGCTAACGATATGCACCAAGATTTTGCCAGCTCTAAACCTGCGATGACCATAGATGGGAAACAATGGGGTGTGCCTTATACCTATTATCAATGGGGTATTTATTACCGTAAAGATATCTTTGATAAATATGGTATTGCTGAACCCAAAACATGGGATCAATTCCTTGCAGCTAGTGAAACACTGAAAAAAAATAATATTGCACCCGTCGCGATTGGTAGTAAATATCTTTGGACTACGGCCGGTTGGTTTGATTACATTAATTTACGTGTCAATGGCTTAGATTTTCATATGGATCTAATGGATGGAAAAATACCATACACTGACGAACGTGTGAAAAATACTTTCAACACATGGAAACAGATGGTTGAACCTGGCTATTTCCTAGAAAACCATGCCACTTACTCTTGGCAAGAGGCACAACCTTTCTTATACCGTGGTGAAGCGGCAATGTATTTGATCGGTAACTTCATTACCCCTAACTTCCCAGCAGAGTTAGAAGGTAAAATGGCCTTCATGCAATTCCCAGTGATCAACCCAGAAGTTGGCATGGCTGAAGATGCGCCAATGGATACCTTACATATTCCGTCAAAAGCAGCAAACAAAGAAGATGCACGTGCTTTCCTCGCATTTATGGCAAGACCTGAAAACCAAACCTTAGTTAACAAAGCGCTATTACAGATCCCACCGAATAAAAAAGCAAAAGCAGTTGATAATCCTTTCCTAAATAAAGGGGTTACCATGCTTAATAATGCCGATGGAACGGCTCAGTTCTTTGACCGAGATACCGATCCAGGTATGGCTAAAGAAGCAATGAAAGGTTTCCAAGAGTTTATGGTAAAACCAGAGCGACTTGATAGCATTCTTAAACGTTTAGAAAAAGTCCGTAAACGTACTTTTAAAAAATAGATCACAAGATGCTAAATAACTAAACATTTGATAAATAAACATTAAATAATTAGCTAACTAGGCACTATCCCTAGCGTTACTACTTAAAAAAGGAGCTGTTAATACCAGTTCCTTTTTTTATGCGGCCATCAAAATAATGCAATGTAGTAGTATTTTCACCTCTACCAATGATAATTAACTAACCTCAATTCTGCTTAATGGAAGTGGAATTATATTGAAATCATAAGATTATATTTTGGGGCTATACCGTTCTGTTAGTTTTGCGTAGTTCAAGGCGAGTTATTACTTGAATTCAACAAGCAATAACTGGTTATTGAGAGGTAATTTAACGAAGAAATAAGCGGAAATAAGAGTGTTGTATCGCTTTGCTTATACAGAACTGAAGTTAACTAGATGACTAAAAATTAAGAAGGGGTTAAGGAGGTAAGACCTGATAAGTAAAATGGCTAAAAACGACTACTACAGCTACTACCACTGAACCGAAACTGAAACGGCTAATTTAAACCAGTAGTGCCTCGACCGTTAACAAACGGACTTATAACAGGACACTACGGTCTTTTTTACTAACTAGCCAGCCACAATATATGGGCTAGCGATACTTACCTATTAATCATCAAGATGCATATGCTATCGCCAACACCACACTCAAACGAGGTATACCTGCAATGACCTTACGGGCAGCTAACTACGATAACCTTCTTATTTTACAAATAAAGATTATCGAATTAACACCTCATAGAGCAAGTCATGGAGTAAACACCTTTGCGTTTGTAATACACCTTTGCTCTTGTAATAAATGATGAATGGCATTTTATTGCCTGTTTTTTAACAATTTCTATTATCTGCTTTTTAATAATTTCTTTTGTAGCATAGGTAAAAACAAAGATACGATTATTAATATAAAGAATACCCAACAAATACCAGTAGAAAGGAAAGTACCATAATCCCCTCGCCCCATTAATAGTGCCCTTCTAAAATTACTTTCAGCCATAGGTCCAAGAATCAGTCCTAATATAATAGGTGATGAGGACATTTCTATTTTTTGGAAGAAGTACCCAAGAATGCCAAAAAATAACATAACAATCACATCGAATATATTGTTAGCTAAAGCATATGAACCGACAAAACATAAAAGAAAAATGGTAGGAACCAATATTGACTTTGGAACCGATAAAACCTTGGTAAATAACCGAACGCTGTTTAAACCTAATACCAACATACAAACATTAGCAATCAATAAACCTATAAAAATCGCATATACAATTGGGCCATCGTTTTGAAATAATAAAGGACCAGGCTGTAAACCTTGCACTGTCAGCGCACCTATCATAATAGCAGCAACCGCATCGCCGGGAACACCTAGCGTTAACATTGGTATAAGCGCCCCACCTGTCACACCATTATTGGCAGCTTCAGGTGCTGAAATCGCTTCAGGCAACCCTGTACCAAATTTTTCAGGATGTTTAGACATACTTTTTGCTTGGCCATAGGCGATAAACGAAGCGATATCAGCCCCCACACCAGGAATACTACCAATAAAGGTGCCTAATGAACCAAAAGCAAAACTATTTTTAATAATCACTCCCCAATCTGAACGCTCAGGGAACACTTTTGTGACTTTTCTAGTCGGCGCGGTCTTCTTAAAGATATCTTCGACGCCAACAAAGGCTTGGCTCATTGCAAAAAGACCAATCATGACTGGAATAAAATTTATGCCGCTAAAAAGATTCATATTATTAAAGGTGAAACGTAACGTGCCTGTAATATCATCAATTCCTATCGTCGCAATAAGTATCCCAAACGCGCCACTTATCAAACCTAATAGCATTGATTTCCCTGATATGCTCGAGATAACACACAATCCAAACACTGCAAGCATAAAGAATTCAGGCGCACTAAACCTTAGTGCAAATTTAGCTAGTAATGGTGAAATTAGAATCAGGAAAATACAGCTTATAGTGCCACCTAAAAACGAACTGGTAGTCGAAATACCTAGGGCACGCCCAGCCTCTCCCCTGGATGCCATTTTATAACCATCAAGTGCTGTTGCAGCAGAGGCAGGCGTTCCTGGAGTATTAAGTAAAATTGCTGATATAGAACCACCGTATACAGCACCAACATACACGCCAATTAATAATAAAATACTATGTGTTGCATCCATTCCGAAGGTTAAGGGTAAAACTAAAGCAACCCCCATTGTGGTCGTCAGGCCGGGAAGGCATCCAATGCACATTCCTCCTGCGACACCTAATACGATATATAATAAAACAGAGGGTTGTAATACCAAATTTAATGCTTCAGCTAACATATCAACTCCTAAAAAAGCACACCAAATCTAAATGGCACTTTTAAAACATAGTGGAAAACACAATAAATAACTGCGGTGATAGCAAAGGAAGAAATAACTCTGAAATACCATTTATAACTACTAAACCATGTAATAAAGCCATATAACATTACGAAGGTTGATACTGCGAACCCAATAAAAGTCATCGCTATCAAATATATAACTAAAGAGATCATTGATAGATAAACTCTAACTTGCTCTTTCCCAGCGATACCTAGTGGTTTTTTATCCTTATCATTAAAAGATTTAATAGCGACGGTGATTGCAGAGAACAGCATAATTAAAGATATTAATATTGGCCAAGTTCCAGGACCAGGAACACCTTTTCTTGAAGCGGGTAGTTCAAGGGCGAACGCAATAATGAATAGTGATAAAGTGATAAAAACACCTGCTAATACCAATTTTCCTTTTCTCATATAATTCTCACTTAAATCTTTTATGAAGCATTACAACAGAACAAGTGATAAGTCTGCTGTAATGCTTTGTTATTTTAAAATTATAAAGTTGAAATTAGGTTTTTATAAAAATCATCTTCTCTTTTTAATTTCTTAGCGAAACCTTCAGAGTCAATGATTTCAATATCATTGTTAGTATTTTTCATGAATTTAATAAAAGTATCTGTTTCAGCTGCTTTTAAGATTGATTTAGTTAAAAAATCTACAGTTGCTGTTGGCGTACCCACTGGTACTGCATAACCTCTCCATGTACCAATCACCACATCGTAACCAAGTTCAGTTGCAGTAGGCACATTAGGGGCATCAGCTAATCTGTTTGGCGCTAATACTGCTAACGTTCTTAATGCACCTGCTTTTACTTGAGATGCAACTTCTGCATAAGAAACAGAAACAGCATCTAAATGATGACCAAGTAGTGAGGTAACTGCAGCAGAAGAGCCTTTAAATGGTACATGCGTAAATTCAACACCGGCAGATTGCTCCATCCCTGCACCAGCTAGGTGCCAGATAGAACCAGTTCCTGAATTACCAAAAAGTAAATTGTTCGATTTAGCATCTTTTAATAGGTCATCTAACGTTTTGTATGGAGAGTCAGAAGGGACTGTAATTGCAGCATAACCTGAGTTAACAATTGCCAAAGGAATGAACTGTTTATAATCAATATCGCCACCATTTCCAGTATGTGGAAGCATCACTAACTCTGGTGCAACCATAGTAATAATGCTCCCGTTTGCTTTCGAATGCATACCATATGACATACCAACTGAACCTGCGCCACCAGTTCTATTTTCTACCGCTATTCCATCAGGGAACTCAGGTTTTAAAGCTTCAGCTAATGCTCGACTTACACTATCTGAGCCACCACCAGCAGAGTACGGGACAATAATTTTTACAGGCCCATCAGGGTAAACATCTTTAGCAGATGCACCAATGGTAACTAATGATAATAACAATAAAGACAGTAATGATTTTTTCATGTTAATTCCTTTTTTGATTAATACTTTTATTACTAAATGATAAAAAGCCATTTTAAAATTAAAGTAAGCTTTTGAATTTAAAGTAATATACAGTTTTAGGGTTAAAGGTTTTAAACTAAAAACCTATTTTTTCACAGGAGAAATATTAGCCTATGACAAGGTTAGGAACTACATAATAAAGCCCAGAAAGGGAAATATCCCACCATCTGGTATCTTCTATTTTGTGTGATCTTGGAAGGAGTAATTTTTATGATATTGTGCAAAATTAATACAAATATGTTTAAAGTATTAGAAATATTAAGATTAAAGCATCTAAAGTTATCTTAAAGTTTTTTATTAGATCGCAGCTCAAATGTCGACCTGGTATCGATTAAAAATAATGGATTTTTATAAACTTATTTATGTAGAGAATATTTGCGGCAACACAGATCTAATTTCTTAAAAAGGATACAATTTTTGATCAAAATCCCACTATATAGAACTTTATATCTCGTATATAGAACTTTAATCATACTCACATTTTTTTATACAAATTAGTGTAATTATCGTTCCTAATAAAAAGGGACCCAGCAATGACTACTAATGCTAGAAATCAATCACTTAATAAAGCTATCTTAGTTGTTGATGCCGTAGCTGACGGTCATCGTCACCTTAAAGGTATTTGCGACCATCTAAATTTACCAAAATCTACTGTGCACCGAATTCTATATGGGCTCATTGAAGCTCGATATATTCGAGATGTGAAAGGGATCGGTTTAGTACTTGGCACTAAAATGATTCAATTAGGTAATCGAGCACAAAGAGATATGCCATTAAAAGAGATTGCACACGGTTACCTTTGCGAGTTAGCAGAATTAACTAATGACACCGTGCACTTGGGGATCAAAGATCGAGACGAGATTTTTTATCTAGATAAGGTACCGGGAAACCGCGCCATTCAACTTCGTTCACAAATAGGTGATCGACTTCCGCTAGCAGGTACAGGTGTTGGTAAAGCCTTGATGATAGATATGCCAAAGATGGAGTGGAAACGCTTAATTGACAAAGAAAAGCACTTAGATACAGAGCTAATGATTACGAGAATGGAAAAATATGCAAAACATGATTACACATTTGATTTAGAAGACAATGAAGAGCTTGTTCGTTGTGTCGCGGTTCCTATCCGTAATAAATATGGCAACATTATAGCAGCCATTTCAGTCACCAGTATTAAGCCTTATATGTCTGATGCCAGAATGATTGAGTTAATTGATACGATTACTATCTATAGCAAAAAAATATCTGAAAAACTAAATTAGCGTGAATAAAGTGAAAATCACAAAGGAGCATTAATTTTAAAGAGTAAGGCAACTCTCCTATCGAGAACCTCAAGTATTATTAATAAACAAGCACTCATTTAGCAGCTGACATTTTAATTTTTTATAAGTCACACAGAGAAGCAATTTAAGTAAAGAAGATGAAATAAGAGGATTAATTAGATGACAAAGAGACGCTACTAAAAATTAAAAAGACACATTAATTTAAAATATAAGATATTGTTTATTAATTAAAAATAAATTTTATAGGCTAGGTAAACTAGCCTATAAATAGTTCAATTAAAATAAACTATTTGATTCTTTTTTTAATTAAGACTTTCATTATAAGCAGCAACAAATGCTTTGGCATTATTACGAATTTCATCATCACTCATGGACGGAGAATATAAAGCAGATCCTAAACCAAAGCCTAATGCACCCAGATCTAAATAAGGTTTCATACTTTCTATGGTTGAATTGATACCACCAACAGGCATACAAATTGTCTTCGGTGGAAGTACCGATTTTAATGCTTTAAACCCATCTAAACCCAACGCGGAAACTGGGAAAATCTTTATACCAGTTGCGCCAGCAGCCAAAGCGGAGAAAGCTTCTGAAGGTGTAACAATGCCAGGGAATACTGCGCAGCCTGCTGCTGCAGATAAATGGACAACTTCTTGATTAAAATTAGGTGTTACCACTAAGTTGGCACCCGTCGCAATCACTTGTTTCGCCTGTTCGCCGGTTGTCACTGTACCTGCACCGACTAAATATTTATCTCCAAATTTTTCAACTAACTTCTTAATGCTCTCAAGCGCATTTGGGCTATTTAATGGTACCTCTATCATAGTGAAACCTTCACTAATTAGGATTTCCGTCACGCGTATTACTGCATCTGATTCTACCCCTCTAATAATTGCAATAAGAGGTAAATGGTCTTCTAACTTAAACTTATTTTTTAACATTATTAATCACCTTCTTTAGTTCTACCATGCCCCTAATGAAACAATTATCACCATTAACATAAGTATTTTTTATACCAAACTCTGAACAAGCAAGTTGGTAAGAACGGCATAGATTTTCACTCCCAACCAAATAAAGATGCTCATCCGTTTTATTCATCGTATTTTTTAATGCGCTTAACTCTTTGCCTATTAACATGCCTGACAAATACTCTAATACCTGATCATCAGACAGGTTATTAAAGAGTCGATGGGTTCTAACCAAAAATAATGCATTACTTAGCAGCCCTGATTGCCCTTCATTAAGCCCGCGAATGAATGCTTTCCCAAGATCATGAGACTGAGGTAGTTCAGATAAACCACGACCTAAAATCGAATGCTGGGACAATATAGAGTAGAGTTCACCTGTCATATAAGTTGAAAATGAGCTTAATTTCCCATTTTTTATAATCGCATGTTTACTATGAGTGCCTGGTAATATTGATAAAAAAGAAGAAGATTCAAGCAAATAAGAAAGGCCAATTAATTGGATTTCTTCACCACGCATAACATCATATTGATCACCGTTCGATTGATGGCTAACCCCGGGAAAAATAACAGCCGACGCCCCCCACGGTAATAAAAATTGATAAGCAGTTGAAGCAAGGTTAATTAAGTCAACGGGCGTTGCTTGATAACTTACATCATGCCATCCTTGTTTAGAACCAACCATACCCGCCATGAAAATAGGCAAATGTTTAAACTCCGCTAACCACCCTGATAATATTTCCTCCAGTTGCTTTGCAAACTCTCCCTCTTTAACTTGCAGTAGACCTAATTTTTCTTCTTTTTTATCAACAACGTTATTGTTTGCATCCATAGCGAATACTCTAAAATTAGTTGTTCCCCAGTCTATGATCAACCAACTTATTTCTCGTTTGTTTAAATTCATTTCAGACCCTTTAATTAAAGTGAAAATAATTTTATTAACTTAATTCTCCTTATATTTGTCTATGATTTCTCTATTCACTTCGACACCAATACCCGGTAATTTAGATATCTGCACTTTGCCATCTTTTAGCTTGATCCCATCAAAAATAAGATCCGTTCTAAATGGGTGAGACGATTGATCAAATTCAAGCATTGGTTCAAGGGGATTAAGAGATAATGGCGTGGCAGGAATGGAAGCAATAAATTGTAAAGATGCGGCGATACCAATACCAGACCCCCAAACATGAGGAATCATCATGGTATTGTGCGCTTGAGCCATTGCAGCAATTTTTTTACATTCTGTAATACCACCTGAAGAACATAAATCTGGCTGAACAATGTCTAGTGCGCTAGCAGCAAACCAAGGACGATAACCAGTTTTACCAAAAATTTGCTCACCTGCGGCAATATAAGTTTTAGATAAGTTTTTTATCTGTGCATAACCTTGCAGATCTTCAGGTGCTAGTAGCTCTTCGAGAAAGTAAGGATTAAACTCTTCCGTTTCTTTTATAATTCGACGTGCAGCACTAACATTATAAGCACCATTCGCATCGGCCATAATCTTAATATCATTACCAACAGATTCGCGAATTGCTTTAATGAACTTGATATCTTGTTCAACACCAAAGCCAATTTTTAACTTAAACGCAGAAAAACCTTTATCTACATATTGCGCAGCTTCTTCTATAGAAGCTTCTGGATATTTAGCGTTAGCAATACGATAAAACCCCGTTGCATAGGGTGTAACTTCGGTTCTAAATGCACCACCAATAAGAGCATGAATAGGTTTATTTACTGTCTTACCCATAATATCCCATAGTGCAATATCAACACCACTCATCGCATTGACTGCAGCGCCACCTTGGCCATATGGACGGGTGTGGTTATACATTTCTTCCCACAACACCTCGACGTCAAAGGGATTTCTATTCAATAATATTTTTTTAAATATATGACTAATAAATGCAGCAGCAATATGTGGGGACTGTAGTCCATGACATAGAGATTCCCCCCAGCCAGTTACACCTTCGTCGGTAACAATTTCAATAATAAGTGAGCTTCGTTCATGTACCCATCCTTGTGAGAAATAGAAAGGTTGATCAAGAGGCACTGATATAGCGTGAGGAATAACATCTATGATTTTCATTTCATACTCTTCCAATTGATAAATTTATTGTTGGCTTATTATGTAAGTCAATATTATGGAGAGATGATAGTGAAAATATTGAGATCTAACTACCAATAAACCATCGTAAGAATACATTCCCACATGATGGAACAAATCAGTTTTTTGTTAATGAGTTGGTATCAATTTTAATATTCCATCATATGGGAGAAAACAAAAACCAAATAGGAAAAATGACTTCATTGGCTTATGCTAGAACGCTAAAGATTATCTACTGATGCAGTCCTATAACACTTGACCACTGCAGTTTATTACAAGAGGATTTGAATATTATGAAATATCAAAAAATGTATATTGATGGTGTTACTGTGGTATCGCCACAACAAATTGAAATTGTGAATCCCGCGACAGAAAATGTGATTACGAAGATATATAGCGCAGATAAAGAATATGCTCAAAAAGCATTAGATGCAGTAAAGAAAGCACCAAAGCCTTGGGCGAATACACCGATATCAGAGCGTGTAGCATGGAGAGAAAACTACAACATGCAGTCATAGAAAATGAAGAACTATTACGCCAGAGTGTACATGAAGAAACAGGAAAGACATGGGCCGGTACTGAAGAAGACTATCAATCATTAGTGGATAGTTTAGGATTTTATTCCGAAGAGATTCAACGCCACGGTGTTACCCAAATTCCAGATATAGCAGGAACTCATAAACATACACTAAGTATTAAGCCTGTAGGTGTTGTAGCTTATTTATCATGGGGTTTTCCATTATTAAATCTTGGATTTAAGTTAGGTCCTGCAATGGCAACAGGCTGCCCGATTATATTAAAACCTTCATTAAAATCTCCCTTGTCAGCATATGCTTTAGGCTATATTGTGAACGAATAGGTCTCCCTTCTGGCATTGTTGTAATAGATAGCACTGTATTAATGCCGGATCGCTTCATAAGTAACAACAACTCCCCCAGCATCAAGCAATGCTTCAATATCACGAAAGCTAATGTAAAACGATGATAAAGCCAAACTGTATGGCTGATTATTTGGGTAGGATAACGATAACCTGCATAGGTATTTTAGTTTTTCATCAGCAGATTATCGCATAATTGATAGAGCGGCAGTTAAGTTGACAGTGCCCACATTCCCATAAAAGTTCCACATTACGGCATTATGATATAAGACCTAGCAACCATTACTAGTATCACAAATTTTGCTGCTTACTTTTAATATACTACGCTGGTTCAACACACTATATGAAATAACAATTTAACAAGGAATGATAAATGATAAATATTAATAAGGCATTATTAGCCGGTGTGATTGCCGGTATTTTTTCAACTTCTGCTCTAGCAGCAGATTTTGTATTTAAAGTTCAATCTTCAGACCCTTCAGGGGAAAAAAGCTTTCAAGTCCAACAAGCCTGGGCAGAACGTGTTGGTGTAATGTCAGATGGAAGAATTGATATTAAATTATTACCTGTAGGCAGTGTTGTTAAGCATACTGAAACACTAGGTGCTATAAAAATGGGCGTGCTGGACGGGCAATTCACATCAACTAGTTATTTTTCAGGTCAAGATCCGGCATTTGGTTTACTGGGGAATACGGTTGGTGCTTGGTCTGATACGACGCAATTGTTACAATACATGAATTACGGTGGCGGTAATGAGTTGATGACTGAGTTATATGCCCCATATGGTGTAAAATTTGTTGGTGCATCAACAACAGGTGTTGAGTCATTTGTTTCATCAGTACCAATTGATGGTGTTGCTGATTTAAAAGGACTTAAATTACGTGCGCCTGAAGGGCTTGTACAACAAGTATTTGCCGCCGCTGGTGCAGCACCAGTAAATTTACCTGGTTCAGAAGTATTTACTGGCCTGAGCAAAGGCGTTATTGATGCTGCCGATTACACGGTATTTTCAATTAACCAAAAAAATGGTTTAAACGATATCGCACCACATCCAGTACAACCAGGATTTCATTCTTTACCATTAATCGACTTTTCAGTAAGCCAAAAGAAATGGGATAAATTACCTGCGAACTTACAACAAATTTTAATTACTTCGGTACGTGATTTATCTTACGATCTTACGACTCAACTAAAAATGGCGGATCAAGCTGCACTTAAAGTTGCTCAAGCGAATCCAGATATCACCATTCATAACTGGTCTGCTGAAGAACGTAAAAAATTCCGAGCCATTGCACAAACTCAATGGGAAGTATTTGCTAAGCGTTCTCCAAATGCTCAAAAAGCTTACTTATCAATAACTAAGTTCTTATCTGAAAACGGACTACTGTAATTCACCCTCTCGTAATCCTAATCAAGGGTCGCTGTACCCTTGATTAATCTGGAAATTCGTTATGTCTACTAAACAATCAGAAAAGCAGAATCAAGTACCTGAAGATGAACAACCGCGCAATCTTTTGGATGCGGTGATCATTAAAATAGGAAATACTTTGAGTCTGCTATTTATTTTCACTGTGTTGATCTCTTTTTATGAAGTGGTTATGCGTTATGTATTTAATTCTCCAACCATTTGGGTTCACGAAACCGCATCATTTATTGGTGGCTCATTGTTCGTAGTTGGCGGCTTATATGCGTTTGCATCTAATAAGCATGTACGAGTCGTTCTGATCTATGATGTTGTTACTCAACGTACTCGTCATTTCCTTAACCTCGTGCATAACATCGTTGGTATTACGTTCTCTGGTTTTATGACATATGGGGCTTATACATTAGCCGAAAGTGCTTGGTTTTCACCCTTTGGTGAATTACGTTTAAATACCTCCGGCAGTGCTTGGAACCCTCCCTTTCCTGCACTTCTAAAGGCGATTATTTTATTCTCTTTTTGTATTCTTACTATTCAATTTATCTTGCATTTGATTGCAGAAATCAAAGAGCTAAGGAAGCATAATAATGTTTGATTTATCTGCTATCGGTATAGGCTATGGTAGCCTATTGATGTTATTTTTGATGATTGCTTTGTTACTGACTGGTATGCAGTTAGCGTTTGTAACGGGTTTTGTAGCTTTATTTTTTACCCTAGGTTGGTTTGGCATTGATGCATTACCCCTCGTTAGTAGTCGTTTATATAGTTTTGTTGATGGTTATATATTTCTAGCTGTGCCCATGTTTGTTTTAATGGCTGCATTATTAGATAGGTCGGGTATTGCTCATGATTTATTTGAAGCAATGAAAATTTTCGGTAAACGAGTACGTGGCGGTGTCGCGGTTCAAACTCTACTTGTTGCTATTGTTTTAGCTTCTATGTCAGGTGTTATCGGTGGAGAGACTGTTCTCTTAGGTATTCTTGCTTTACCGCAAATGCTCCGCTTAGGCTACAATCGTAAGTTGGCTATTGGAGTAACTTGTGCCGGTGGTGCACTAGGGACTATGTTACCACCCAGTATTGTATTGATTATTTATGGATTAACGGCCAGTGTATCTATTGGTGATTTATTTAAGGCCTCGTTCTTACCTGCTTTTATCCTTGCCATCTTCTATATTCTTTATGTGTTGATACGTTGTAAGTTGAACCCTTCCCTTGCTCCGGTTCCAACGGCTGAAGAGTTAGCCGAAGATGCCAAAAATCAGCCCAATTTTTTCAAAGCGCTACTTTTTCCTTTGCTATCAGTAGCAGTGGTTCTTGGTAGTATTTATTCGGGCATTGCATCGGTAACTGAAGCGTCTGCATTAGGTGTAGTTGGTATCATGATCAGCACCTGGATTCGTAAAGAATTGAATTTTGCAATGCTTAAGGATGCTGCAATCGCAACCATGAAAACCTGTGGCATGATCATGTGGATCGGTATCGGAGCAAGTGCATTGGTCGGTGTATACAATCTGATGGGCGGTATTGATTTTGTTGAAATCACAATATTGTCACTCAGTGGTGGTGATGCAATGACTACATTACTAATTATGATGCTGGTATTATTCGTCTTGGGCATGTTCCTCGATTGGGTTGGTGTTGCGTTATTAACAATGCCTATTTTTGTCCCCATCATTATCGGGCTGGGTATGGATCCAGTTTGGTTTGGTGTGGTTTTCTGTCTTAATATGCAGGTTTCATTTCTTTCTCCTCCTTTTGGACCCGCAGCATTCTACTTAAAGTCCGTTGCACCAAAAGATATCAGCTTAGGGGAAATATTTAGTTCATTGGTTCCATTCATTGGATTACAAATACTCACCCTTGGGTTAGTTATTGTCTTCCCGGTGTTAGCGCTATGGTGGCAATGATGAAAGTAAATTAAATGAACCGATAGTATCAGTGGTTATTTATAATCAATGATACAAAAAGTATAACGGCTCTACTGAAAGTTGAGCCTATAAATATTATTGCGGGATGGATCTCGCATACTTAAATAAATATATGAATGCTTGAACTTATCTAAAAATAATGTCCATCCGATAATTAGCAACCTAGTAGAACGAAACACAAGAAAAGTTAAGGGAATTGGACTCAATTGAATGACGCGCGTTTGCTTATTTTAGTGAAAGTTAAAATGCAATAAAACTATTTAAAGCTGGAATAATTACACCTCTTCTTTTCAAAGCTAGGTGAGTAATATTTCATATATATCTGAAACTAATTCCAGGGTAAGTAGCATTAAATTAGATAAACAGTCAGAAAACAAACTTATTACAAACTTATTACAAACTTATTACAAACTTATTTTAGAGGCTTTAAATGAAAATTATCGGTTTTGAGACATATACAGTGGCACCTCGTTGGGGTTTTTTGAAAATTATAACAGATGTTGGTCTTGTTGGCTGGGGTGAGCCTTGTTTAGAAGGGCGTACGCATACTGTTCACGCATGTGTTGAAGAGATGATGGAATACCTCATAGGAAAAGATCCCCGTGATATCGAGATGCATTGGAATTATTTATACCGTTCCACTTTCTATCGTGGAGGGCCAATTATGATGAGTGCCTTAGCGGGTATTGACCAAGCACTTTGGGATATTAAAGGGAAGGCTCTTGATGTGCCTGTTTATCAACTCCTTGGAGGGAAATGCCGTGAAAAAATTCGTACTTATTCATGGATTGGTGGCGATAGACCCGATGATGTTGTGCGCATGGCTAAAGAGAAGCAAAAAGAAGGTTTTACTGCCATTAAAATGAATGGCACCGATGAGTTAAACTTCCTCGATAAGCACAGTAAAGTTGATGCATTACTAGACCGAGTTCAATCGATTAGAGATGCAGTAGGCAAAGACTTCGGCATTGCTGTTGATTTTCATGGTCGAGTGCATAAAGCAATGGCTAAAGTTTTAATGAAAGAACTTGAACCAATGAATTTGATGTTTGTTGAAGAGCCCGTTCTTGCTGAACATTTTGATGCTATACATGAAATAGCTCAATATGGAGCGATTCCAATTGCCACGGGAGAGCGTATGTTTTCACGTTGGGAGTTTAAGCACTTATTACAAAGGGGCGGAGTCGATATCATTCAGCCCGATGTGAGTCATTGTGGTGGTATAACCGAAATGAAAAAGATTGCTTCAATGGCAGAAGCTTATGATGTTGCACTTGCTCCTCACTGTCCTTTAGGTGCAATAGCACTCGCCTCTTCCGTTCACATCGACAGTAGTTGTCAAAATGCCATTATTCAAGAGCAGAGCATTGGTATCCATTATAACAAAGGTAATGACGTACTTGATTATATTAACAACAAAGAAGTGTTTAATTTCGAAGCAGGTTTCTGTTTAAATCTTGAGGGGCCTGGGCTGGGCATTGATATAAATGACGCCTTTATGCAGGAGCAAAACAAAGCAGAAATAAAGTGGCGTAACCCGCACTGGAAAAATGAAGATGGATCTTTTGCAGAATGGTGATTTTCAATCATGAACTAACTTAAAGCTGAGGGATCCCCACAAAAAATCACAAGCTACCTAACCGTATTACTAGGTTGGGTAGCTCATGTAGAACCCAAATATTGATTTGTGGCGGGTATATACGTTTTTATTTAATTAAAACTTTCAACGTATAACAGCCCCATACTTAAAGTAAAACAGTCTCATACTTAAAGTAAAATAACGTCAAAAAAGTAATCCTCCTTCCCAACACTTTATTTACTAACTTACTTACTACACATCATATTTTATACAAATTAAACTTTATTGTTTATTGACTCATTTCATATAACGTTTCAAGGGTGACTTGCCGATCTCGGTACATATGCGCTATTTGTGCAAGTAATAGTTCAGCGCTAGCAACTGAGTCAACCAAGGCATTATGAGCTGTATATTGAGGTAAGTTATAGCGTTTCCTGACCGCTGAAAGCCGATTATCTTGGGATATTGTGTTGCCTCCCGTTTTTGCAGTTTTCCACTCTTCTATTTTCATCGTATCAATCCACATCAAAGGTAACTCAGGGATCCCTAAGAATTTTTGTGCATAAAAGTCTAGAAAGTTTTTTTCAATCACTTTGCCATGCACCACTAATATTTTACCTTTGCTGGCATTCAGTAAAGTATTAATCACTTGCTCAAGAGGAACGCCATCATTTTGGATCATTTGCGGTACGATTTGATTGATAACCGCTGTCTCATGATTAATGTCTTGGCTATTACGAATGTAATAATGTTGCTTACATCCAAGGTCGATTTGCATATTTACAATTTCTACCCAACCAATACTAATAATATCGTTTTTGGCTGGCTCAAAACCAGTGGTTTCAAAATCAACAACAAGAAAAGGCAGCGCCTTAAACAGTGTATTTTTATCGAGTAATGGCTGACTTAAATTCAAGCTAACTTCATTAGGAAGACTCGATATTAAACATTCTGCGCGTTTAGCCGCCAATTCTTTCCAATAATTCTTTTTTTTAAAAAAGCGACGCATTAGCTAAATCTCATCTTCGTATATTGTTGCCAATCATCAATCAGACGGAAAGCATCTTTGATGTGTTTACGCTCGAAACTACCAAAATAATCAGGATTTATCTTACTACTTGGTATCTCGCCTTTATTGAGCATATCCACTTGATAAGAAAAACGGAAACTTTTAAGAAAGTTATACGCACTGATGATATTTTTTAAGGTTGCATCATCCATCAGCCCCGCTTTATTGACTGCAATTAACCTGTCAGTGGTATTACAAGCATCAGACTTAGCTGATAGCGCATAAATTCTCGCTAAATCGACAATAATATTAATGCCATAACGTTTTATATTAAGTGTTTTTTCATTATGTTCATTCTTACTTAATACCAGATTATGGAAAATCCCTAAAGGTGCACGATTTTCTGCTGCATCACGTATTAATTTACTCAAAAAAATACGGCTAGAAAGCATTTCTTTAAATTCATTTACCAAGGTTGTTCTGTATTGGTGGTTCCCATATATAACCCTAGTATCAAGAAATACGCTAAGGTTCAAAAGGCATTCGTATTCCGGATTGCGGATCCACTTTTTAAAATATTCTTGCCATACAGATAAAGGTTGGCACCACTTCGCTGTTACCGCCATAAACTTACCAGGACAAAGTTCATAACCACACAAGTCGAGCCCCTTAGTGACGACCATAGCAAGGTGACGAAAATACACTTTATCTTTTGCTGTCGCCTCATTCGATAAAATAATCGCACTGTCCTGATCAGACAAAATATGCGCCTCTTTACGCGCATGAGAGCCAGATACGACCCAAGAAAACTCACAGGGCACAGGGCCAAGTCGGTCAATGGCAATATCAATTAAACGCTGATTCACAGCATCCATGATCGTACTCAAAATAGTAGTGATTAAGTCTGCAGGCACTTTATCATTGACCAATGATTGAAAAATACGGTCACGTTCAGGCATGTGTTCTGCCAATTTATTTTCACTAGTTGATTTTTTTATTTTATTAATCAGATAAATAGCTTCAATACGCTGATTTTGAAAAAGTTGATTTAAAGATAACAAACCCAGTACTTTACCATGTTCGACAATGGGCAAATTTTGAATATTGTTTTCCATCATGCAGATAGCAGCATCAAAAACACTGGCCTTTGGAGAAATAGTACTTGGTAGTGCACTCATAATCTCACTAACTGTCGATTGTGTGCTTTTCTCTTCCGCAATTACTCGCCCAATAAGATCCGTGCAGGTAACAATCCCAACTAACTGATTATCCTTTTTTACTATTAAACAAGATGCATCGTTATCTCGCATAACTTTAGCTGCTTGCGCAATGGAATCGTCACTATTAACTTGCGAAAATTGTTCACTGGCTACTTGTTCCACGCGATTAAAAAAAGAGTTCTGACTAATATCAGACCAACTTGACTCAAGTGCTGAATGGATCCGGTCTTCCGGTTTGGCAGTAAAATGTTGTGCATATTCGGGATATTGAGATTGAATATAATAAATAGTTTTGGCCGGCACTAAATAAAGTAATGTATTGTCAATTGCCTCTATTTGATAGCGCGCTTCGGAGTTAGAAAATAAACTAAAACCAAATACATCATCCTCTTCAAGGCGCCCTCTTAGGCTACCGTCAACGCATCGCTGTTCAATAGCACCTGTTTTGACAATAAACAAATAGTTATCTTGTTCCGATGAAGGCGGTGGGATCACCTCTCCTTTGGCAAGATAAACGATCTTAATTGTCGCACTTACTTTTTGAAGTAATGCTTCGGGTAAGCGACTGAATGGATCGATATTAGCGATAAACGATTCAATATTTGGAATAAGTGTTTCTGACATAATACAACCATTAAGAAATAGACAATATAGTCATATTTATAGCATACAATGGAAACGTTTACACAATGCTTTTTATACAAAATAGCCTCAATTTTGGTCTATTTCAGACTATTAATGCTTATTTTATAAGCAATACAATTGTTATAATTAACCTAATAATCAAGCGAATAAAAAATATAAAGCTAAAAAAACTAACTTTATTGAGGGTGTAGGTAAGTAAAAAAACACTTCAAAAATAAAGTGTAAACGTTTACACTATGCGTATTGGATCACTTTTTTTCAAAATATTAATTGTTATTATTTATCTTAATTGAATAGCTATAGGAGCAGTTTGTCATGAAAGTTCTCGTTACTGGTGGTATGGGGTATATAGGCAGTCACACCTGTGTACAAATGTTACAAGCTGGCCTAGAGCCGATTATTGTTGATAATCTTTGTAACAGTAAATTAGCCGTGTTAGATCGTATTGAAGCGCTGACAAAAGTGCGCCCAACATTTTATCAAGGTGACGTTCGCGACCAAGCATTTCTAGATAAAGTCTTTAGTGAACATGATATTCAATCTGTTATTCATTTCGCCGGCCTAAAAGCGGTGGGCGAATCAGTAGCGAAGCCTTTGGAATACTATGATAACAACGTTAATGGATCCTTAGTACTAGCACGTGCAATGCGCACTGCAGGTGTAAAAAGTATTGTTTTTAGCTCTTCTGCAACGGTTTATGGCGACCCAACAAGCGTGCCTATTACAGAGGACTCACCTGTTGGTGCAACAACTAATCCCTATGGTCGTAGTAAATATATAGTGGAATGTTGCTTCTCTGATTTTTATGATTCTCAGCCTGATTGGAGCATTACGCTACTACGTTATTTCAATCCTGTTGGCGCGCATCCTTCTGGCTCTATGGGTGAAGATCCACAGGGGATCCCTAATAACTTAATGCCTTTTATTGCACAAGTTGCCGTTGGTCGTCGCGATAAACTGTCTGTATTTGGTGATGATTACTCAACGCCTGATGGTACTGGTGTCCGTGATTATATTCATGTTATGGATCTTGCCGATGGTCATATCGCTGCATTAAATGCGGTCGGCCAAAAATCTGGATTACATATTTATAACCTAGGGACAGGTAATGGTTCTAGCGTCATTGAGATGGTTAATGCCTTCAGTGAAGCTTCAGGCAAAGAGATCGCCTATGAAATTTGTCCACGCAGGCCGGGTGATATCGCAGAATGTTGGGCAAGTACCAGTAAAGCTGAACAAGATTTAGGGTGGAAAGCCAGCCGTAGCATTATGGAAATGACCGCAGATACTTGGAATTGGCAGTCAAAAAATCCACAAGGCTATTAATAATTATCCCAAATGTTAGGTGTTGAGTAAGCAATGCCTGACGTTATAAATAGGAACTAGAATAACTATGTCTGATATTAAATTTAATCCAATTGATCATCCACATCGCCGTTATAACCCATTAACAGGACAATGGATCCTAGTTTCTCCACACCGTGCGAAACGCCCGTGGAGTGGACAGGATGAGAAACCATCAAACGTGCAGCTACCAAGTTACGATAAAGATTGTTTCTTATGTGCTAATAACACACGTATTTCTGGTGATAAAAATCCAGACTATAAAGGTACTTATGTTTTTGCTAACGATTTTGCAGCATTAATGACGGATTCGCCTGAAGCGCCAGAATCTGAAAACCCATTATTTAAAACCCAAGGGGTACGTGGTTTAAGTCGTGTGATCTGTTTTTCACCGGACCACAGCAAAACCTTACCAGAACTACCAGTAAACAAAATTCGTGGCGTTATTGATACGTGGAACGAGCAGATTGAAGAATTAGGTAAAGATTATGTTTGGGTGCAAGCTTTTGAAAATAAAGGCGAGACAATGGGTTGTTCACAACCGCATCCACACGGTCAAATCTGGGCAAACAGTTTCCTGCCTAATGAAATTGAACGCAAAGAAAAACACCTTAAAGAATATTACGACCAACAGGGTTCAAACCTGTTACTTGATTATGTGCAAGCTGAAATGAAAGACGGTGAACGTACCGTTGTTGAAACAGAGCATTGGATTGCTGTTGTTCCTTATTGGGCTGCATGGCCATTTGAAACCATGTTATTACCAAAAACAGCGATTCGCCGCATGAGTGAGCTTTCTAGTGAACAACGTGATGACCTTGCCGTTGCGATCAAGAAATTAACCAGTCGTTATGACAATCTATTCCAGTGTTCTTTCCCTTATTCAATGGGTTGGCACTATGCTCCCTTCTTTGAAGCAGGAACGGATATTGACCATTGGCAATTACATGCCATTTTCTATCCACCACTACTACGCTCTGCGTCAGTTCGTAAATTTATGGTGGGCTATGAAATGTTGGCTGAATCGCAACGCGATCTCACCGCAGAACAAGCCGCTCAGAAGTTACGTGATGTCAGCGATGTTCACTACAAAGAACAACAATAAGGGACGGAGATTTACTGTATGCCAAGCACTCACTTAAAACAACGCGCAGCAAACGCATTCCAAGATGTATGTGGTTATCCTGCAACAACATTTGTACAAGCGCCCGGCCGCGTTAACCTAATCGGTGAACATACCGATTACAATGACGGTTTTGTTATGCCATGTGCCATTGATTATCAAGCCGTTATTGCCTGCGCTAAACGCGACGATGGTGTGATCCGTTTGATTTCGGTGGATTATGATCATGTTCAAGATTCATTTGTTGTTGATCAAGAAATAAAACCAACTGAAGATAAACTATGGGCTAATTACATGCGTGGAGTGGTTCATTTCTTAAAAGAAAAGGGCTACTCACTTGGCGGCGCAGATATTGCTATTACTGGTAATGTTCCACTAGGCTCTGGTTTAAGTTCTTCAGCTGCACTTGAGGTAGTTACAGGTCAGGCCATGAAAGCGCTCTATGAATTAGATGTTACTCAGTCTGATTTAGCACTTATTGGCCAAGCATCTGAGCATAATTTTGCAGGTTGTAAATGTGGCATTATGGATCAGATGATTTCTGCCTGTGGTGAAAAGAGCCATGCACTATTGCTTGATTGTCGAAGCCTAGAAACAAAATCTGTGCATATTCCCGAAGGTGTTAGCATTATGATTGTTAACTCTAATGTCACGCATAGCTTAGTTGATGGAACCTATAATGCACTGCGCGAACAGTGTGAAGAAGCTTCTCGTTTGCTTGGTAAAGTGGCATTGCGTGATGCAACGTTAGCAGAATTAGATGCATCAAGTATTGAAAAAGGCTCAGATGTTTATAAGCGTGCACATCATGTTATTTCTGAAAATGAACGTACTGTTGCCTGTGCTGATGCACTAATTGCAGGTGATTTACAAAAAGTCGGTGAATATATGTATGCTTCGCATGCTTCTATGCGTGATGACTTTGAAATTACTGTGCCAGAGATTGACTATATTGTTGAAGTATTAACTGAAGCATTAGGTAACAAAGGTGGTGCACGCATGACTGGCGGTGGTTTTGGTGGATGTTGTGTTGCTTTGATGCCAACAGAAATGGTGCCTCAAGTTCAGGCAGCTATTGAAGCTAAGTATCAAGCAAAAACAGGCATTAAAGAATCTATTTATATTTGCACACCACAAAATGGTGCAGGCGTTATTTAATACGAAAGGTAATCATCATGTCGAATACACTTTTTAAAACCATGACTGAAGAAGTCGCTTTTGATGGTCAACCTGCAAAATTAGTTAAATTGCAGAATAAAAATGGCCTATCGGTTATTTTTATGGACATCGGTGCAACTTGGCTGAGTTGTGAAGTACCCGTTGCCGATCAGCAGCGAGAGGTTTTATTAGGTGTATCTACAATGGCTGATTTTAAAAAACAAGGCACCTATTTGGGTGCGACAGTGGGCCGTTTTGGCAATCGTATTGCAGATGGGCAATTTAGTATTAATGGTTATCCCTACCAATTATCAATCAATCAAGATGGTAATACACTGCATGGTGGGGTTGATGGTTTCGATAAACGTCGTTGGGAAATAGAACAGCAGACGCAAGGGTTCGTTCGCTTTGCTCTTGTATCAGAGGATGGTGACCAAGGTTTTCCAGGGCAATTACAAGTATCAGTATGCTATCAATTAACCGATGATAATCAGGTTATTATCAGTTATCACGCAATCACTGACAAACCCACGCCAATTAACCTAACTAACCATGCTTATTTTAACCTTGCCGGTGCTGAATCAGGTGAGGACTGCAGAAATCATAGGCTACAGATAGATGCAGACCATTACCTGCCAACTAATAAAGTCGGAATTCCACTCGATGGACCTGCTTCTGTAGATAAAAACAGCTTTGATTTCCGTCAGCCTAAAGTCATTACAAGTGATTTTCTGACCGAGCCACAACAGCAATTAGCAAAAGGTTATGACCATGCTTTTTTGCTTAACAAACCTTGCCAACAAGGTGCCCGTGCAGCATTGCTTAGTAGTGCAGATAATGATCTGTCACTAGAGGTATTTACCAATAAACCTGCGCTGCAACTTTACACTGGGAATTGGTTAGAAGGAACGCCTAATCGCAATGGTGGAGAGTATCAAGACTATGCTGGCATAGCTTTAGAGACAGAGTTTTTACCGGATGCTGTCAACCATCCAGAATGGCAGCCTAGCGCTATTTTACAAGCGGGACAAGAATACCATTATCAAACCACCTATCGATTTATTACTTGAATTCAAGCAAACAAAAAACTGCACCAAGAGCAGTAATTTTCCTGCTCACTGCACCCAATTATATTCACTCTGCGTCATGCTTGCTAACCGACAAACGCTTCACCAGTGTCGGTGAAAAAATACGAGTTTCGGGAGTATATTGTTCTTTTTTAGCAAGTTTAAGTGCCAGTTCTGTTGCTTGTTTAGCCATAATCTCAATGGGATAATTAATGGTTGTTAATTTAGGATGAACATAACGGGAAATTAAGCTGTTATCAAAACCTATTAACGATATTTTTTCAGGTACCGCAATATTATTTTCTTCCAGTGCGCTAAGTACACCAGCAGCCATAAAATCGTTGTAAGTTAACACCGCACTAATTGGGATATTTTTAGATAACAATTCGATCATTGCAGATTTACCGCCTTGATCATTGCTATCTGCAGCGGCAATATATTGCATTGGTGAAGGTAAATTATGGTCCTTCAAAGCCTTTAGATAACCAGCTTGGCGTTCCGAAGCATCATCAATTTGATGATTAGAGTTAATATAAGCAATATGCTTATGGCCATTATTAATCAGAAATTCCGTCGCCATATAGGTCCCTTGAAAATTGTCAAAGGCAATACAGCGATCCGCAATTTCAGGAATATATCGATTAATTAATACTAACCCCGGCACTTCTTTAGCAAAACCAATCAACTCTTCTGCACTTAATGCTTTAGCATGAATAATAAGCGACTCTCGGCAGCTATTAATCAACAGCTCAATCGCTTCTCGTTCACTATCGGCGTCATGGTAACCATTGCCAATTAACAGATGTTTATGATTTTCCCGTGCAACTTGATCCGCTGCTTTGATTAAAGTACCAAAAAAGGGATCTGAAATATCACTCACCAACACGCCAATAGTATTAGAGTTTTGGCTGACCAAAGCGCGTGCGTTAACGTTAGGACGATAGCCCAATTTTTTCATAGCACACTGCACTGCACTGATTGATGATTTCCCTGCTTTAGGGGAATTATTTATCACCCTTGATACAGTCGCAATGGATACACCAGCTTCTCTAGCTACATCTTTAATGGTTGCCATTTGATTCTCTTAAAAGAAGTTTATTTAGTTTCATTATTGCAATCATTATAACGTTATCGATACTCAAAATCAGAAGATGTTAACGTTTCCAATTTTTTAATTAAAAAATATAAAAATAAAGCCTGAAAATTAACAGACTCTAATCGTATTAACAGATTTTATGTTACAAAAGACTTATCATTTACTTTAAAGTTAAACAAAAGTTCAACCCATGTTTTCAAAAACAATTGGTTACATAAAATCTATTGTTTCATATCACATATACCAACTTAAAGGCTGACAAAACCTTTAAAAGGTGACAATCTAACCATAATGTTTACGCAAACAACTTACTTTTTCAATATTCTTTACGTACTGGAGATAAAATGAGCGAAATTATTCACCTAACGAGTAAAAATTGTAGCCTAATAATCAAGGTTGATCGCACTCCTGAGGTGCTACATTGGGGCGCAAAAATAAGTCAGATTGACCCTGATATTATGTTATCTACTGAGCGCCCTATCTCTCAAGCGCGCCTTGATGTTGATGTTCCTTTGTCTTTATGTCCTGAGTTAGGCAGTGGGCACTTTAATGCGCCAGGTATAGAAGGTCATCGTAATAGCCATGATTGGGCACCGGTTTTTTCAGTAATCGATCAAGTAGTTACAGATCAATCTGTCACCTTCACATTACAAGATGATGTTGCCAAACTACAATTAGATATTGAGCTGAAGCTTGATTTTGAAAGCGATGTTGTGCAAAAACGTGTAACCGTCACTAATGTTGGTGAAGGAAAATACCATCTCACCAAGCTTTCTTCTACGTTACCAGTGCCAAACCATGCGAATGAATTAATGACTTTCTACGGTCGCTGGACACGAGAATTCCAAACTCACCGTCAATCATTCTCACACGGTGGTTTCATGCAAGAAAACCGCCGCGGTAGAACCTCTCATGAAAACTTTCCTGGTTTATTCGTTGGCACGGATCACTTTACTGAACAAAATGGACAGGTTTGGGGTTTTCACTTAGGTTGGAGCGGTAATCATCAACTACGTGCTGATGTTAAAAGTGATGGTCGTCGTTTTGTACAAGCAGGTGAATTACTGCTGGCGGGTGAAACCGTTCTTGAACAATCACAAAGCTATACAACGCCTTGGTTATACGCAACTTACAGTGCCAACGGTTTAAATGGTATTTCTGAACATTTCCACCACTTTGTACGCAACAATATTTTAAAATTCCCCGTTGATAAACCACGTCCAGTGCATCTTAATACGTGGGAAGGTATCTACTTCGAGCACGATCCTGAATACATAATGAAAATGGCAACTGAAGCTGCTGTTATGGGTGTTGAACGCTTTATTATTGATGATGGTTGGTTTATAGGTCGAGATGATGATCGCACGTCGTTAGGCGATTGGTATTTGGATGAGAAAAAATATCCAAATGGTTTAGAGCCTGTTATCGAACACGTTAACAATCAAGGCATGGAGTTTGGTCTGTGGGTTGAACCAGAGATGATTAGCCAAGACTCAAATCTTTACCGTGCACATCCTGATTGGGTATTAGAACTTAAGGGTTATCATCAACCATCGGGTCGTTGGCAGTATCTGCTGGATCTACAAAATCCAGATTGTTTTAACTATTTATTTGATCGCCTTAATGATCTACTCACCACCTACAATATTTCATACTTAAAATGGGATATGAACCGTGAGTTAGTTCAACCAGGTCACGAAGGTAAACCTGCGGTAAACGGCCAAACTAAAGCATTATATGCATTATTAGATAAATTATTAGCAGCGCATAGTGAAGTAGAAATTGAGTCTTGTTCATCGGGCGGTGGTCGAATTGACTTTGAAATCCTTAAACGTACTCATCGTTTTTGGGCATCAGATTGTAACGATGCGTTAGAGCGTCAAGCAATCCAACGTGGTATGAGCTATTTCTTTCCTCCAGAAGTAATGGGATCACATATTGGGCCTGAAGAATGTCATTCAACTAATCGTCGTCACCATATCAATATGCGTGGTATTACTGCGCTAGGTGGCCACATGGGTGTTGAATTAGACCCAGTAAAAGTACCTGAAGATGAAAGACAAGCATTCGCTAAGTACATCGCGTTACATAAACAATACCGTGAATTATTGCACAGTGGCCGTAGTTTCCGTTTAGATACTCCCGATAAGCGTCAAAACATCTACGGTGTACAAAATGAAAATGAGATGTTGTTGACTGTTTGTCAGCTAACCATGCCTGATTATGCATTGCCATCGCCACTGCGTATTAGCTGTATTGATGCAAATGCACAGTATCAAGTGCGGATAGTTGAGATGCCAGAGACTAGCTTCCAATTAATGAAACAGCGTCCGCAATGGTTAGACAAAACATTAACCTTAAGCGGTGAAAACATTAAAGAAATTGGCTTAACACTACCAATCCTTGACCCTGAATCTGCACTCATGCTTTCTGTTAAAAAAATCTAAGCCCCTCTTTATGTCGGCTAACTATATCAATCGTTAGCCGACATAAATTAAATCTAGCAATTCAAACTAATCATTAAAGCTAATAATTCAAGCTAAGAGTTCAAACTATCATTTTAGAATTTGACTTCAAACCGTAAGATAAATCAGCGAATATGTTTATAGCAACTCCTAAGATGAGTACAATAAACACACAATACAGGGTACCCTGAATAGCGATTTTTTACCTTCATGAGAAAATATATTAATAAGGAATTCACATGACTAGACGTACAAAAATAGTGACAACACTAGGTCCAGCAACTGACCGCGATAATAACCTAGAAAAAATTATAGCCGCAGGCGCCAATATGGTGCGTATGAACTTTTCACATGGTGAGCCAGCGGATCATATAAAACGTGCCAAAGAAGTGCGTGAAATAGCCAAACGCTTAGGCATTGAAGTTGCCATTATGGGTGATTTACAAGGTCCCAAGATCCGCGTTTCCACCTTTAAGGAAGGAAAGATTCAACTTGCCGTAGGTGATAAGTTTATATTAGACAGTGATATCGACAAGGGACAAGGTGATCAACAAGCAGTAGGTTTAGATTACAAAACATTGCCACAAGAAGTAGCAGCAGGCGATGTCTTATTATTAGATGATGGACGTATCCAACTGATTGTTGAAAAAGTCACTGGCAACCAAGTTCACACAACCGTTTCTATTGGTGGCACTTTATCAAATAATAAAGGGATCAATAAAAAAGGCGGTGGTTTATCGGCAGCTGCGCTAACACCAAAAGACAAAAAAGATATTATTACTGCTGCTGAAATAGGTTGTGATTACCTAGCAGTTTCATTCCCACGCAATGGTGAAGATATTCACTATGCTCGCCGATTAGCAAAAGAAGCGGGTTGCCATGCTAAAATTGTTGCTAAGGTAGAACGTGCAGAAGCAGTAGAAACACAGGAAGCATTAGAAGATATCGTTAAAGCTTCTGATGTGGTGATGGTAGCACGTGGTGATTTAGGCGTTGAAATTGGTGATGCTCGATTAGTTGGTGTACAAAAAAATATGATCCGTACTGCTCGCCGTTTAAATAGAGTCGTGATCACTGCAACACAAATGATGGAATCGATGATCAGCGCGCCAATGCCGACTCGTGCAGAAGTGATGGATGTCGCTAATGCCGTATTAGATGGTACAGATGCAGTGATGTTATCGGGCGAAACAGCGGCAGGTGAGTATCCTCTAGAAACAGTTAAAGCCATGAGTGACGTTTGTATCGGGGCAGAAAAGCACCCGAGTATTAACATCTCAACCAATCGCATGGATTGTACCTTTGATGACCCAACTGAAGCATTAGCAATGACAGCCATGTTTGCGGCAAACCATACGGTTGGCATCAAAGCGATCATCGCTTTAACAGAGTCAGGCAGCACACCATTATTAATGTCACGCTTAAGCTCTGGGTTACCAATTTTTGCACTTTCGAGTAGCACCCAAACTCTTAATTACTGTGCTTTATATCGTGGTGTCACACCGATTAGGTTTAGTTCGACTGCAACCAATAACAGTGATTATGTTCGCAACGCAATTGATACATTAAAAAATGCGGGTTACCTAAAAAGTGGCGATCTTATATTGATTACTCATGGAGATGACCATTCTGCAGGCTCAACGAATACCTGTAAGATCATAAAAGTGTAAATCACCAATATTGATAATCTTAGATATATCCTTTAATTAGCAGTTGGCTTAACAGGATATTGAACAGATTAATCAAGCAGTTGTTCACATTGTTTGAGTAATGCACGCAACTGCTGCTTATCACTCAGGTTCTTTTGGTAGTCCTGAGTGCTTTTTCTTTCAATAACTTCAGTGACAATAGATTCTTGCTTAAACTCAGCATCAGACTCCTCTTCCATGCTCAACGCCATTAAAACACTACGCTCTCCGATCAATAAAAAATCTTGTCTAATCGTAGTTAGCGGTGGAGAAAAATACGCACTATCTGCCGTGTCATCAAAACCAATAACAGACACTTGCTGTGGAACGCTCAAGTTAAACTCATTTAATGCTCTTAACACCCCAAGCCCCATCTGGTCACTTCCCACTAACACCGCATCGAAATGGACACCATTAGTCAATGCGTGATGCGTATGCAAATAACCACTATCCGCTTGCCAATCACCTTCAAATTGGCTGATAACTTTAACATCAGGATATTCATTAAGCACATCTGACCATCCTTTTAGACGTTGTTCAGCAGCACTTGAGTAAAGTGGACCAGTGATGATTAAAAAATGTTTTCTTTGTAATGAGATCATCAATTCAGCAGCTTTCTTTGCGCCCTCATAATTAGCACCACATACGATATTAACTTGGCTATCAAGTGGCACATCAATAAATACAAAATGAATACCAACATAACGTTCGATTAATATTTCTGATTCTTCTTTGCTGAGCGGAATATTCATGATGATAAACTCTACTCGCTGAGATTTTAGTTCATCTATGGCCGCCGTAATTTTATTCAAGGAGTGCGTCGAAACCACCGCTAACGAGGTCCCATAACCTAACTTTCTTGCCTGTTTACGGATACCATTGGCAATCAATGATGCACCATGCAACAAAATATCAAGGGTCACAACGCCAATCATATTTGATTTAGCACGGCCTAATATCTGCGCGCCTTTATTGGGAATATAACCAAGTTCTTTAATCGCAGCATTCACTTTGATGCGTGTTTCTTCAGCCACATTAGACGAGCCATTAGTGACACGAGAAACAGTTTGCGTCGATACATTCGCTAGTTTAGCAACGTCTTTAAAAGTTACATTCATAATCTCTTTCCATCTCTGTTAATGTGAATACTAAGCACATAATAATAGCCTCACTTCCTTGTTACGCTAAACAAACTTCCTAGGCGGGAATAGGTTTTATCCAACCAGACCTTCATTTTACACACTTATTAAAAAAGAGGACATTCATCAGATTAAGGTTTTTGATTCTAAGCAGATTAGGTCATTTTTAAAACGAAAAAAGCAGAGTTAAATAACTCTGCTTTTGGGAAGGGTAAAATATTACCTATTATTTAGCAGATAACGCTTCCATTTCGCGCATGCTTTTATGTTTTGTTTTAATTCTGAAGTACATACCAACAAGAAGAACCAAACCAACGATGCCGTAAATAACCATCAAGCCTTTATCTCCAGTAACAAGACCAAGGTCAGAGAATACAATGTATGCACCTAATACCATATAAAGAATGATACCTGAAGCTTCAAAGCGGAATGCCCAAGGTGTGATATCAATATTTTCGTTAACAGGCATTACGTAGGCAGTTTCACGAGGACGCAATTTACCGATAACATACATAATTCCACAACAGATAACGAATAGTACCGCTAGTTGATGGAAGAAATGTAACTCTGCAAGCGGTTTAAGTGGGCCTAATGAATCTTGGAATTGAGTTGGTGTAAACTGAATAATACCGTAAGCAACCACGAAGAATGCTAACGAAACTTTTGCAGCAACAGCAGGCACATACTTGGTTAAGTAACCCATGAATACGATAGTAAAGATTGGCACACTAAATAGACCAGCAAGACGTTGCAATAGATCGAATAGACCATTTGGTGCATACATAACGAATGGGGCAATAACAACTGATGAGATTGCAATTAACACACCAAATATACGTCCTTTATGTACTAACTCTAGGTCAGAAAGCTTGTTTTCTTTATCAAAGAAAGGCTTATATACATTTAGCGTAAACAGCGTTGTTGATGAGTTCAATACACCGTTAAAGGTAGATAGAATTGCACCGAACATCGCTGCGATGAAGAAACCTACTAATGGTTTAGGCAATACTTCGCCAACTAAACGTGTGTACATCGTATCTGCTTCAAACGCTTGTCCAGCAGCATCGGTAGTACCAAACATATGATAAGCAATAATACCTGGGATGATTAAGAATAACGGTGTAATTACTTTAATCGCACCGGCTAAAATAACCCCTTTTTGACCTTCTTTAAGATTCTTTGCACCAAGAGCACGTTGAATAATCGCTTGGTCAGTACCCCAGTAATATAAGTTAACAAGTAATAAACCCGTAAACATAGTTGAGAATGGTACGTTCGGATCATCTGATGCACCAACAGCTTGTAATTTATCTGTTGCTTGGGTTGTGATTATTGTAAAACCGTCCATGAAGCTACCATCACCTAGGACATAAAGACCAAAGATAGGGATCATCAAACCACCAACAATAAGACCAACACCATTCATACTATCTGCAATAACAACGGCTTTTAAACCACCGTAAATAGCGTAGAACAAACCTAAAAATCCGATAATAGCAGAGATAAGTAACACCGACTGGAAGCGGTCAATACCTAGTAGCGCTTCAACATCAAAGATACCACCGATTACCATTGCACCAGCATAAAGCGTGTTAGGTAATAAGTTAATAACGTAACTTAACAGGAACAGAATCGTTACAAATTTCTTTACCGACATGTCATAACGCGATTCTAAGAAATCAGGAATAGTTGTTATCCCCTGCTTCAAGTAACGCGGCACTAGAAACAGTGCAATGATGACTAGGGTAATACCCGATGCTACTTCGTAACCCATTACAGACATGTTGCCTTTGTATGCAAGTGCGCTCATGCCAACAAAACTAGTCGCTGAAAGGTTGGTAAGGATTAGTGAACTTGCAATAAGACCACCTGTTAAACTACGACCACCAAGGAAGTAGCCATCTTTAGAGTCATTTTTATCTGCCTTTACACGAGTCCATGTGACAAAAACCACAAGGCCGGTAAAGAACAGAAATGACAAAAGAATTGTTATTGGCATGATGTTTCTCCGGTTTATTTAAAGTAATAAGGAAGTTTGCGAATGTTTCCGTAAACATTGGTAAATATAATAGCACCCTTCACGATAGTGTCTCTTTTATAAAGGACGGATTGAGAGGCAGGTCACTTTCAAAAATTGCATAATGAGATCCATATAACGTTAAAAATGATTGCGTAAACATAAGTGATTGATATGTGAAATTACAGCGCAAAAAGAGATAAATTATCGATTACCTCTTAATTGTTACTTTCATCGCGAGAAAGTGCTTTTATGAGGAAAAAACACGATTTCATGTTTTTGAGAACATAACTTAATATTGTTGACGACATGAATTAATATTCTTGAAAATATAATTTAATATGGTTGAAGGCACAGCTTAATGTTATTGAAAATATAATGCAGCTAATTGGTAGGATTAACGCTAAATACAATAGTTCTGTTATTATGTTGCTTAGATCTTCACCTTTATGCCTATAATCTGTTCACCTCACGTCTTACTGACTTTTACACCTTAGAGGGTGATGGGGATATACCCACCAGCAGTTTTAAATTAACCAGTACCAGTTTCAAATTAACCATTAGCAATTTTAAATTAGCCAATAGAAAAATAAGTGAGCCCATCAATAACGTGACAATAAACATCAACAAGACACCAGTTAATTTAATGATCCCTTGTGAGGAATGCGGGTTAGTTGTAGCTGTGCCTAAATTACACCAAGCGCAGAAAGCACACTGCCCAAGATGCGCGCACATGCTGACACAAACTATCGCTAAACCTCATCAAACAGCGATCGCCTATGCATCGGCCTGTTTGCTAATGATGATCCTCAGTGTTAGTTTCCCATTTATGTCATTTTCAGTGCAGGGATTGACGCAACAAATAACCTTGCTTCATGCAGTGCAAATGCTCGATCAATTTCAAAATTCATTACTCGCCTTGTTGTTATTGGCCACTGTGATTGTATTACCGACCCTGTACATCAGTTCAATGCTGTATCTATATTTTATGGCGGCCAAAAATAAGCCGAACCTCGTTGTAAAATCATCGCAAAAGCATATTAAGCGACTCTGTAAACTGTTGCTAAAAATAGAGCCGTGGTTGATGGTTGATGTATTTTTATTGGGTGTATTAGTCAGCCTTATAAAAATTTCGTCACTGGCAGATATTAGCCTCGGTTATTCATTTTTTGCATTTTGCATCTATACCGTATTGGTTGTTAAGTGCGTTTCTTTAGTTGATAAAAGTTGGCTCTGGGAACAATTTATTCCTTCGATACAGTTCAAAAAAGATTATCAAGGTGATACTCATCATTCCAACACCCATCTTAACTGCCATGTATGCCACCAGATAAATCCTCAACCGATAACCAATAATCAAACCTGCATTCGTTGTGACAGCACAATACATCCCTTTAATATGCAAGCAAACTTGCAAAAAGTATGGGCACTATTATTCACAGCCATTATTTTTTATTTACCCGCGAACCTGTACCCGATAATGTACACAGTCAGCCTAGGTTCAAGCAGTCCCTCGACTATTATGGAAGGTGTCATTGTATTGTGGCAATTAGGATCTTACCCGATTGCAGCCGTTATTTTCATTGCTAGTGTCTTTATCCCCTTAGTAAAAATATTTGCTCTGTGTTGGCTTTTCATCAGCGCAAAAAATATGCACACTTTGTCTAATAAAGATGCAATTCAAAAACTAAAGGTGTATCGAATAACTGAATTTATTGGTCGCTGGTCGATGATAGATATTTTTGTAGTGGCTATATTAGTTGCACTTGTGCAATTACAAAGTTTAATGGCAATCTACCCCGGACCCGCTGCACTTTCATTTGCGATTGTGGTTATATTTACCATGTTATCGGCGATGTTATTTGATTCAAGAATGCTTTGGCCTGATAGCAGCAATAAAAACCTAGAAATGCACAGTGAAATAAAAGGTTCCTCTCACTTAACCAATGATACAAAAGAGATAAAACATGACGAGTAATAGTACTCAGACAGAAGCTAATATAAAGAAACAAAACTCAATATCAGCGATATGGATTGTGCCAATAGTTGCTCTGGTCATTGCCCTATGGATGCTATTTCAATTTATTAATAATAAAGGCCCTGAAATCACTATTATCATGCCCACTGCAGAAGGCATTAATATTGGGAAAACAGAGATAAAATCCTTAAATGTAAAAGTAGGTATGGTTACCGATATCACGCTCAGTGAAAACTATGATCATATAAAAATCAAAGCGCAAATGAATAAAGATACCGAGCGAATGCTTAATGATAAAACACAATTTTGGGTGGTCAAACCAAGGGTTGGCAGTGCAGGAATTTCAGGTTTAGAGACGATCTTATCCGGTGCTTATATTCAGATTCAGCCCGGCGAATCCACCACAAAAAAACTCGATTTCACTGCGTTAGAGTTGCCTCCTATTACTCCTCTTAGCAGTAAAGGAGTACGCGTTTTATTAAGTCATGATAAAGCAGGAAAGCTAAATATAGGGGATCCAGTCAGCTATCAAGGTTTTACCGTCGGGCGCGTAGAAAAAACATCTTTTGATTTAGCAGAAAAAAAAGCGCTGTATCAACTGTTCATTTTTGAACCCTATGATGGTTTGCTTCTTTCCGGCTCACAGTTTTGGCTCACCTCAGGTATTGATGTAAAACTGAATGCCGATGGTTTTAATGTGCAAGTCGACTCGTTACAAAGCCTACTATCCGGAGGGGTGACTTTTGGTATTCCTGCGGGAGAAGATGTTGGACAACCCTTTGACGATGAATTAGTTAAACTGCCTCTCTTTGATAATTATGAACAAGTGAAAGAAGGACTTTATAAACAATACGTTAAGTTTATTATGGAATTTGATGAAAGCATTCGAGGTTTGACTGCAGGTGCTCCCGTAGAGTATCGGGGTATACGTATCGGCACCGTATTAGAAGCGCCCTATGATGTCGCCTTTTCTGAAAATAATGCATCATCAAACAAAATTCAGATTTTAGTAAAACTCGAACTAGGTAGGCTGTTTGATAAAGGTAGCAACATTTCCTTAAACACATTCCAACAAGCCTTTGAACAACACTTTAAAAATGGCTTAAAAGGGAAACTAGAAACAGGTAATTTATTAACCGGTGCTTTATTTGTTGATACTGAATTTGATGCACCTGAGCCAAACTTCAAGATGACAGAAGTTGGTAAATACAATGTGTTTCCAACAAAAAAAGGCGAATTTGCAATGGTTCAACAGCAACTTTCATCATTATTTAACAAGGTCAATGATCTACCTTTAAATGATGCCGTCGAGTCAATGGCACGATCAATGAATTCTTTAGATAAAGCCTTAGTATCAGCCAATACTACCATCAAAAACTTAAATGGTTTGGTTTCTGAAGAAGCAACTCAAAACCTACCGGCAGATATTCAAACTAGTTTAAAACAGCTACAAAAAACATTAGATGGGTTCAGTCCGAACTCAGTAATGTACAATGATTTAGAGCAAACAATGAAAAAGTTTGAGCAAGTCATGTCTGAATTACAACCTGTTTTGAAACAAATTAATGATAAACCAAATTCACTTATATTTGGCACAGGCACCGTACAAGATCCGATCCCAGCGAAGAGAGTAAATTAATGAAAATATGGCTTACGTTATTCACCCTCTTTATCGCGGGGTGCAGCAATACTGCAATACAACAAGATTCATTGTTTTTACTACCAGTGAATAGCACTGAAGTCGTCGCCTCTAAAAGTGCACCGATTGTAGTAGTTAAAACAAATTTGGATGAGTATTTAGATCAAGTTGGTTTAGTGTATAGGGTCTCTGATACCGAAGTAATATTAGCCAAACATAATCGCTGGGCACAAAAAATATCCGCGCAAATTAATCAACAAATGATACTTAATCTACGGGCAAAACAAAGCGCTTACTGGCCAGTGCAATTAAACGCAGCAATGGTTTTGAATAATCAACCGCAATTACACCTCTCTCTCTCTAGATTCAATGGCGTATATACCGGTAATGCTGAATTAAGTGGCGAGTGGTTACTGATTAATTCACAGGGTAAGGTTATTCAAAGTGACAATTTCGAAATAATCAAACCGCTAAAAAGTGAAGGTTATCAACAATTGGTGATTGCACTTGCAGAAGGTTTAGATGAATTGGCATCACAGATTGCAAAACAAATAAATTAATAGCTCACTGTTATAAGTTCACAGGGACTCCAAAGTAACATAACCATCAAATATTCAAAGCCAGTGATTATTGGCTGTCATTGTTAACCACTCACCACCCTATAGCGTAGATTATCGATAGTTTCATGGATAATGCCTGACACATTCGACAAACCCTAATGAGAATGGTAACGATACCTTTTACTATTTAAAAGTTAAGAGTAAGTCGCTATAATCGATACTAATCCCATTAAGTATGCGATCAAATATTGGGCATAGATTACGTCAAAGAATAATTTTCTTTACAAAATTTTTGGCCTAAGTAGTGAAGTATTTCAAGCACTGGAATAAAAAGTTGAGCCGTAAAATGGGTATAGGTTATAGGTGCCGTTTTAATTTTTTATCAATCAACTAGTCACACTAACTAAGCAAACTATCAATTTAAGCGAACTATGAATTTAAACCAAGTCGACCTCAACTTACTGCTGCTCTTAAAACAGCTTCTGAAGGAAAAACACGTCACTAATACGGCATTAACACTTAATATGAGTCAATCGTCGGTGAGTCGTGCGCTGTATAAATTGCGTAAGCTGTTCTCTGATCCATTATTAGTAAAATCCAGTAATGGTTATGCGTTAACGCCTAAGGCAGAAACCATTAAACGTGATTTAAATACGGTGCTTACTAGCTTAGAAAAGTTGATCGATGGCAATGAGTTTTTCCCATCAAGCAGCGAGAAAACTATTCGTATTTTTGGACTAGCGCCGCAAATGGATATATTGCTACCGAAATTAGTTAATATATTGAGAGATAGAGCTCCACAAATGACGCTCGATGTGGATACGGTATCCAAACCACACTTTACTGGCCTGATCTCCGGTGCACATCATTTTATTATTACTAACCAAGAGCCGCCAGCTGCTGACCAAGACTTATATCGTCAACATTATTTAGACCGTGATTTTCGTTTAATTATGTCTGCTAACCATCCCTTAGCAGATGCTCCTCTTGATGCAGAAAAATTACGCAATTGCCAATTTGGACAAGTTTCACTACAGGGAGACAAAAAATTATCCATTGAACCACGCTTTAAAGCCTTAGGTATAACAGGTGACAATGGCAAAATAGCGACCCCTGTACGTCTTAATAATTTCTCATCTGCTGCTTCCATTGCAGCCAACTCAGATATTATTTTTCACCTTCCAACGGACTACGCCCTACAGGCAGCAAAGTCGCACAACATAGTTTGTAGAGAGGTGCCAACAAACCTACAACATCCTACCAAGCGACTCTATTTATACTGGCACAAACGTTATCATCAAGATCCTATGTGTGTGTGGTTTCGTTCAATCATTACCGAGATTAGCAATCTAGAAAATAAGTACTTATAAAACAATTTTTTAGTGGAAAAATTATTAACAAACTAAAAACTAAAAACTAAGCGACGATTATTCAGAAGATCCATGCCACTGTAAGCTTGATAATTTAAATTAGTCCATAGTTCCAAAGTGACATAAATTCCAAAGTGGCATAACTACCATTAACTAAGTGAAAAATCGAGCACTCACTAAGTAACATAAGGACCATTCATAAGCTGCATAATAGCTATCCAGAAAATGAATATGAGAATGATTGCTTTTAACATCACCATCAAGTCTAATGATAACCATTATCACAAAGGCAATGTTAAACCGACTTATTACTCATCATTATTTCAGGACGAGATAGAAAAATGAAAAAATCTGCACCATTTCAACGTAAACGCATCGCAATAATTATTAGCTCATTATGTTCAAGTTTAGCCTTTTCTGTACAAGCAGAAGAACCAAAGGTGAGTACTTACGAAACGGTTGAGGTGTGGGGAACACAAATCAATAATGATAGCTCGCTATTAAGTAATGATATTGAATCTAAGCAGGCAGATCATCTCAGTGACTTGTTACGTGACCAACCGGGTATCGATGTGGGTGGTTCACATGCACTTAATCAATCGATTAATATTCGTGGTGTTACCGAGTCTGACTTAAATATTACGATCGATGGTGTTGATCAAAGTAACAACGTATTTCACCATGTTGGTAACCTATTAATTAATCCAGATATTATTAAAGCGGTTGACCTGAAATTAGGTAGCAACTCTATTATTAACAGTGGTCTTGGGGGGGGGGTTGCCTTTGAAACCAAAGATGCTGATGACCTATTAAAAGACGGCCAAAAGTTAGGAGCAAGAGTTTACGGTGGTTATGCAGATAACGATTACTACACCTACTCTGGCACTGTCTACTCTCGTTTAAATGACCACTTTGATATGCTCGCTTATTACAGCGCGATAGATCGTAACAACCCTGATGACGGTGATGGCGTAGAACAAGTGGGTCAAGAAGGAAAAATGCAAAATGTACTGCTTAAAGCAGGTTTTGATATTAATGATTCAAATCGTTTAGAGCTAAGTTACGATTATTATAATGATGATGGCGATTACACTATCAAATCTAATTTAGGCGCTGGTTACAGCCATGATAATTTGATTTATCCGATTGAATATACACGTGAATCAATTGCATTAAATTATGAATTATCGCTAACCAATACAGAAGTGCACTCTACTCTGTACAGCAACGAAATGAATTACAACCCAGATCGCCGCGATTACGGTAGTACAAACGACGAAGGGATCACCAATAACATTGGCTTTAAAGTATTAGCAGAAACTTATCTTGAAACCGCAAGTATTGAACATACTGCTCGCTACGGTGTTGAAGGCCAGCAACAAGAGTCAGAGAAAAAAGTTAATGGCAATCGTTCGGGTGAGAAAGAATCAATCGATAGCTATGCAGTTTATGTTGAAGACGAAGTACAGTTAACTGAAAAATTATCTGTCACACCGGGTGTGCGTTACGATCATCATGCCATGGATGCTAACTCTTCTAACGATACTTTCAAAGAAACCAGCTTTGCATTAGCAGCTAAATACCTGATTAATGATCAATGGACTGCACGTGCTAGTGCCACTGAATTATTCCAAGGCCCTTCATTACCAGGTTCATTCCTAAGTGCTCCAGAAGTTATCAACGAAGACTTAAAAGCTGAGACAGGTGTTAACTATGAGTTAGGTTTATCATTTGAACAGCAAAACTTAGCAGGATTAGATAGCGTCGGTTTCTCTGTAAGTGTATTTGAAACCAATATCGATGATTACATTGATAACTCAACAACGGGTAAAACAGGCCTTGAAAACTTAGGTGACGTACAAATCCGTGGTGTGGAGTCTTCAATTAACATGCGTCAAGGTGAGTTTACAAGTCGCTTAACTTACGCTCATTCTGATTCTAAATATACCTCAATCAATGCCAATGCAACGGGTGCGCCGACTAAAGGTCAAGCCTTAACTAATGAAGTGGGTGATAGCTTCTCTTTAAACCTAGGTTATGCCATCCCAGCATTAGATGTATCACTTAATTGGACCAGTATGTTGACCTTAGATTTGCATAAAGATGTTGACGCTGATGTCGCTAAAGAAGGTTACGATGTACATGACCTTTCTATTCAGTGGACTCCAAAACAAGTGGAAGATTTAACCATTACCGCTGGGCTTGAGAATATCTTTGATGAAACTTATGCGTCACATGCTTCATACAATAATTCCATTAATGGTTACACCGATTTTGAACCAGGTAGAACAGTGAAATTAACTGCATCTTACCTCTTTTAATTGAAAAAATGGTCTCGATAACTTTGCAACCATTATAGTAAATACAACCCAGTTTAATCACTGGGTTGTATTCGTAATAGCTCCACACTAAAGAATAGGAATAAAGAACATGACCTTTGCTAAAAATGTTTTTCACGGATTATTAAAAGTAATACTGTTAGTGGTTGTGACCAGCCCTGCTTTTGCTACCACTTATGAACACAGCCTAGGAACCGTAGAGATAAATGGAGTGCCAAAACGAATAGTTGTATTAGGATTCGGTAGCTTAGACTTTGTGGATGCACTCGGTGTTACCCCTATCGCGATGCCAAAAAGCCTACTGCCAACCACACTAGAAAAATACAAAGCAGATAAGTATGTCGACACAGGCACGTTGCAAGAAGTTAACTATGAGACTCTGTTTACGCTAAAGCCTGATTTGATTATCGCTGAAGGACGAATGGCTAAGCTTTATCCTGACCTTGCAGCGATTGCACCTACTTACCTATTTCAGGTAGAAGCTAAACACTACTGGGAGTCAACACAAAAACATTGGCTTAACCTAAGTAAAATATTAGGAAAAGAAGAAAAAGGTGCGCAGCTTATCGCCGATATACAAAATCGTATTGATAAAATAAAACAAAAAACGCAACGTACTCCTTTAAAAGTACTCACTGCTATGAGTAATGGTAGTAATATCACTTCATTTAGTCCAACCAGTCGATTTTCATTTATTTATGATGAAGCTGGCTTTATGCCATCAACTTCTACCAATGTCGCTTCAAAAAATCATACTCACGGTAACTTAATTTCCTTCGAATATATTGCAGATGCTCAGCCTGATGTGCTGTTAATACTGGATCGAGACCAAGCTATTGGCAAAGCAAGTGGCCAAGCACAACAACTATTTAATAACGCATTGGTGAATTCAATCCCTGCTGCAAAAAATGGCCGTATCATCTACCTTGATACTACAGCTTGGTACTTAGCGGGAGGTGGTTATCGATCAATTAAACAGATGATATTCGACCTTAATAATGCCATCCGTTAACGATTAAAATATGAACGGCTTGATAGGTTTGCTTAAACTCGCAACCTTTCAAGCTCTTCAATGTAGATAATAATGAAGTTTACCCACTTTTTCGCTATTGCCATTTTACTGGCTCTTACCTGCGCATCACTAATGGTCGGCGTTGCTGATTTTTCATTGAGTGACATATTCCACGCGGATCCACACGCTCTTAGTATATTAACAACCAGCCGCTTACCACGATTATTAGCAATTATGTTAGCCGGAGCAGGGTTAAGTATTGCAGGTTTGATCATGCAGCAGATTGTACAAAATCGATTTGCAGCACCTTCCACAACCGGCACCATCGATTGGGCAATGTTTGGTTACATGGTCGCATTGGTTGTATTTGCAGAGATGAGTAGTTGGATTCATTTATTAATTATTTTTGCATTCTCAGTGTTTGGCACCATCTTGTTCATACATTTTTTACAACGCTTGAAGTTTAAGAGTACGGTGATGGTGCCCTTAATTGGCATTATGTACGGCAATGTTGTTTCTTCCATGACTACCTTTATCGCCTACAAATACGACTTAGTTCAATCCTTAAATTCATGGACAGTGGCCAATTTTGCTTCTGTATTACGCGGTAACTATGAATTCCTTTATATCGCCCTACCTGTTGCCGTCTTAGCCTATTTTTATGCAAATAAATTCAGTGCTGCCAGCGTTGGTGAAAGCTTTGCAAAAAATATAGGGTTAAATTACCAGCGTATCATCATGATTGGCGTTATTTTAGTGGCACTGCTTTCTTCTTCAGTGGTAATGATTGTAGGTATGATCCCGTTTTTAGGGTTAATTGTGCCTAACATCGTTTCGCTATTTATTGGTGACAATATGCGTCGTAACCTGCCCTGGACTGCTTACGTTGGTGTGGTGCTTGTACTGAGTTGTGATATTTTAGGCCGCCTGATTATTTTCCCTTATGAAATCCCTATCTCGATGATCATTAGCCTTTTAGGTGGTGCTGTGTTTATTTATCTGATCCTACGGGACAAGTCTAATGCGTGATCCTATTAAGCTATTCATTGTCGGCGCTATTGCATTTATCATTTGCGCACTTTTTTTAGGTAAAGGGCTTACGGTTGATAATTATCAGTTTTTCTTATCACGCCGGATCCCAAAAGTATTGGCCATTATTTTATCAGCAATGGCGATTGCCTCTTCATCTCTGATTTTTCAAACCGTCACCAATAATCGAATCCTTACCCCTTCGATACTGGGATTTGATTCCTTGTATGTCATGATCCAAGTTTTATTAGTGGCTGTATTCGGTGGTTTTAGTGCAGTTGTCATTGATAGTGAAATGAACTTTTTACTATCAACTAGCATCATGACATTTTGCTCGATGGTCTTATTTCATTTTTATTTTAAAAGCCGACAACGCAACATATTCACCCTGTTATTAATTGGCGTAGTACTCAGCAGTCTGTTCAATAGTGCGACTGGATTCTTTGCCATGGTCATTGATCCCGATGAATTTACCTATATTCAAGATTCAATGTTTGCCAGCTTTAACAATATTAATGCAGAGCTAGTTTACTGGTGTGTAGTGCCGCTTTTACTGTGTTTTGCTTATCTAATGAAACTCGCTAATAAACTAGATGTCATGTGGTTAGGCATTGATAACGCAACTAGCTTAGGGGTAAATACACAGAAGTTAACCATGCATATCATGTTTGTTATCACTTTAATGGTTTCAATTTCTACTGCATTGATCGGCCCAGTTTTATTTTTGGGCTTAATTGTAGTGGCATTAACACGACAATTATTTCGGACTTATCAACATCGATTTCTACTACTCGCAAGCGCTCTAGTCTCTATTGTGATGCTTGCTGGCGGGCAATGGATGGTTGAAAACCTATTTAATTTTAATACCACTATTAGTGTCATCATTAACTTCCTCGGTGGTGGTTATTTCCTATTTTTATTAATGAAACATAAATTTGATTAAGGTCTAGTCTCGTGATCACAGTTAGCGGATTAAGTAAAAAATATAACGATAAATACGTTGTAAGCAATGTCGATGCCCTTTTCCCTCTGGGTAAAGTGACCAGTATTATTGGCCCTAATGGCGCAGGTAAAAGCACCCTACTATCAATGGTTAGCCGTTTAACAGAAAGTGACGCAGGGCAAGTCATGATTGCGGACAAACCATTAAATCAGTGGGACAGTGCAAGTTTAGCAAAACGATTATCGGTATTAAGACAATCTAATAATATTAATATGCGCTTTACTGTACGTGAGCTAGTTGCATTTGGCCGTTTCCCTTATTCGCAGGGCAGACTCACAAAAGAAGATAATAGCTTCATTGACCGAGCAATGATTAATTTGGACATTACTCACTTGCAGGATCGCTATATTGATCAATTATCCGGCGGGCAACGACAAATGGCCTTTATCGCGATGGTTGTCGCACAGGATACTGATTATGTTTTTCTTGATGAGCCCTTGAATAATCTTGATATCAAACACTCGGTAGATATCATGAAAACACTAAAGAAATTAGCAAAAAAACACCATAAAGCAGTGGTCATAGTGATCCATGATATTAACTTTGCATCTTGTTATTCCGATAATATTATCGCCATGAAACAGGGACAACTCATTAAAAGTGGTACGGTGTCAGAAGTCATTCAAGAACAGGTACTCAGCGAGATCTATGAAATTCCCTTTAAAGTACAGGAAGTAGAAGGTAACCGTATTTCGCTTTATTATAGTTAAGTATTTTTTAAGGCAGAAAATGATTAAAAATGCTTATCTATTTCAACAAATGTCTACGCCTACCTAATAACATAAATTTAAATCAATGATTTTCAAGAACCAATAATTGAATAAAAGCAGCAATTACTATTACAGCTTTTATTCAGTTATTGGTCGATCTCACCCTCGATATATCCAAAAAGTACAATAATTTTCACCAGCAATATGAATGCGAATAGTCGATTAATATAATATTCCCCCTTAAAATAGTTGTAATAATGTGTAAAAACAATAAAACAACAAAATTCCTAATATAGAAATTTATTATCTATCCTTAAATTTCACTATAAAAATAAATAAATTTAAAATCAACACGTTAAATAAAATAAAAACAATTATCATTATGAATAATCGCTTAGAAATAAGGATAAAAGGCAAACATGCGCAATATCTCATTATTTAAGAAAGTGAGATATCGCGCCTAAATTAGTAAATATTAGTAATAATTAGTTTGAATTGTTGTTTTTTTAGTCATATCTTATTAATGGTCAAACGTCATATACACAAGGGGATTATTAATGAGTAATGTAACTAGTATTCAAGAATTAGATGAACAAGTAATAAACAGATTTCGTAAAGTTTCTACCGCTACTTTACATACCGCTCTTTTTAAAAGAGGGTTCCGTAATACCTTCATCCAGAATGTCAGCCGAGTTAACAAAAAGAAAGTAAAAATGGTTGGGCAAGCATACACATTGCGTTACATACCAGCTCGCGAAGACCTTGATACGGTTGCCGCTTTCAAAGATCCGCAACATCCACAAAGGGTCGCAGTAGAAACCGTGCCAGAGGGCATGATCCTCGTTTCAGACTGCCGCCAAGATGCCTCAGCAGCAAGTGCAGGCAGTATTTTATTAGCTCGATTAGAATTTAGAAAGTGTGGTGGTTTTGTATCGGATGCTGGTATTCGCGATTTTGATGATTCATCAAATATGGACTTACCTATTTTTTGTGCCAAACCTAGTGCCCCTACCAATTTAACCAAGCACCACGGTGTTGAACTTCAAGTACCTATCGGTTGTGGCAGTGTTGCTGTTTACCCTGGTGACGTATTAGTCGGCGATGGTGATGGTGTAATGGTTATTCCACTTGAAATTGCTGAAGAAATATCACTTGAAGCAGCTGCGATGGAACGTTTTGAAGCCTATGTGATTGCTAAAGTACGCACTGGCAGCAAAGTCATTGGCCTTTATCCACCAACAGACAAAGTATTAGAAGAATATAACCAAGCAAAATTAGCTGAGGCTAATTAATTCAAACAAGCTTTTCATTTATTAGTACAAACAGTGACCAATATTAAACCGAGTGAATAGTTTATTTAAACATTTCACTTATTGTTTGATTATCAACCGTTTTATAAAAAAAGGAAAATAGTTATGTTATACAAAGGATTAAAAAACAAACTTATGTGCGCATTGGGAGCTTGTATTCTTAGCTCTTCAGTCATAGCAGCAGATTTCCCATCACGAGATATTCGTCTCATTGTTCCATGGGCAGCAGGTGGTGGCGCAGATGGCATTTCACGTAAAATTAGTAATATTGCAGAGCAAGAATTACCTAAATCTATTTATGTTGAAAATATCAATGGAGCCGTTACCGCAACCGGTTTAATGCAAATGACGCGAGCACGTCCAGATGGTCAAACAATTGGTATTTTAACCTATGACAGTGTGATCACTTTGCCACGTGGAAAAATGGTACCCGGTTACTCTCTGGATAAAATGTCACTGATTGCACGCATCACAAAAGAAGCTGATTCCATTGTTGTTTCTAAACAGTCCGGTTTTAACAGCTTTGAAGAGTTGATTGCGGCGGCAAAAGCCAAACCAAATACAGTACGAATTGGTGTTGCTCCAAAGGGTTCAGGTCCTTACTTAGCGGTACATCGCTTAGAAAAACTCACCGGTGTTAAGTTTAACGTTATTACTTACCCTGGTTCATCAAGTGCAGAAACAGAAGCATTATTATCAGGTGAGCTTGATGGTGCAATTTCAAGTTTAGGTGATTTCAGCGGCATCATTGAATCAGGTGACGCTAAAGGAGTTATTGAATTAGCCTCTGAGCAGAATCCATCTTTCCCAGATGTCCCACCAATCAGTACCCTCGGTTATGAACTAGAAACAGGTAGCTTTATATTATTAGCCGCGCCCAAAGGAACGCCTAAAGACACCATTGCTATTATTGAAAATTCATTCAAAAAAGCTTACGACAGCACTGAATTTCAAGAGTGGATAATGAAAGTGGGTGTTACACCTAGCTGGTTAGGATCTAAAGATGTGCAAGCCTGGATTGACGAACTTCAATCTAGCACGTTCAAAGAGATGGATGCATTAGGTCTATAAGGACTTAGTAATATACGCCTCACGTAAATACGAGGCGTAAATGGAGGGGTTATGCTTTTAAACAAGAATGTAGTATTTCATTTTTTACTTTTTTTTCTATCAGTCGGATATTTTGTCATTGCGATCAATTTAGGGGCTCCATTTGCTAATAATGGATTGCAACCATCCTCTTTTCCTTTGCTTATTGGTCTTTTTGCAATGATGTTCAGTTCAATTTTGCTGTATAGAGAAGTGAAATTAATGAAAAGTAAGGCTTCTTCTTTAGAAGACGACACTCAAACAGATAATGCTTTATCAGGGAAAGGCCGATTTGCACCACTTGCGGTGATGTTATCAATCTTTTTATATATTTTGCTATTTTCACCTTTAGGGTACTTTTTCTCATCTATTTTGTTTGTTTTATCAATCATTATTATTTTTTCATCACTGGAAAAAGTGCTTCAAAAAATAGTGATATCAACAATTATAGTCTCCTTTGGATATCTGGTATTTGAACAGATGTTTGGTGTAAGACTTCCGACGTTATGGGGATAGACCATGGAATTTATTAATCTTGTTTTAGGTAGTTTTTCATTATTGCTGTCTCCTCAAATTCTTCTTTATGTGGTTGCAGGGTTTCTGATTGGTACTATCTTTGCCTCAATTCCAGGATTAACGGCAACACTTGCATTAGCACTTTTACTACCACTTACCTACAGCCTTGACGTATCCACTGCACTAATGGCATGTGCCAGTATTTATATGGCAGGTATGTGTGGAGGGAGTATTACAGCAACCACCATTAACATTCCAGGTGCACCTTCATCGATGATGACCGCTTTGGACGGCTACCCGATGCAATTGCAAGGCAAAGGGCCTTTAGCTTTAGGTCATGCAGCTTTTGGCTCTATGGTCGGTGGAGCATTAGGCGCAATATTACTAATTGTACTCGCCCCCTTTGTAGCTGAGGTTGCGCTATTAGTTAAAACAACGGGTAAATTTTCACTATTAGCCTTTGCAATTGTAGTCATTGTGATTGCACAGCGCGGCAAAGTAGTTAAAGCGGGTATGGCTGCCTGTATTGGTTTAATGCTAGCAACGGTCGGGTTAGATGCAATGGAGCCAATGACTCGTTTCACTTTTGGTTCTAGCGAACTCACTGCCGGTCTCGATTTAATGCCAATGATTATAGGTACATTTGCAATCAGTGAAATCCTGATCCAAGCAAAGTCCAATGGTTGTGCTGAAAAAATGGTTGAGGCATTAAAGAAAGTAACGATATCTCGTCGAGACTTTATTCCACCTTTATCTGAAATACGCAAAATAGGGGTAATGTGCTACCTAAAATCTAGCCTTATTGGATATGCAGTAGGAACATTGCCTGGCGCAGGTGGTTCAATGGGTAGTTTCCTCGCTTATGCGGAAACAGTACGTACTTCTGATGAACCTGAAACCTTTGGTAAAGGTAACCCGAAAGGCATTGTCGCATCTGAAAGTGCTAATAATGCGGTATGTGGCGGTGCATTAGTGCCCATGTTGACCTTTGGTATTCCGGGTGACCCAGTGACAGCTATTATGTTAGGTGTATTAGTGATCAATGGTATCCAACCAGGTCCACAGTTGATGGTAGGACAAGCCGAATTGATCGCGCCGATGTTAGCTTCATTACTGTTTAGTGCATTAATATTGATCCCATTAACCTTATATTTACTTGGCCCATACTTTATAAAAATAGTCGCAATCCGCAAAGACGTTTTGTACGGCATCATTGCTTTATTAGCCGTGGTAGGTAGTTACGTTGCGACGTTCTCAACATTTCAAATGATGATGTCATTAATCATAGGTATCTTAGCTTACTACTTAAGAAAACATGATTTCCCTGTCATCACTTTACTTCTTGGATTTATCCTTGGCCCCAATTTAGAAGAATTTTTAAGACGCTCATTATCATTATCAAATGGTAACCCGATGACCTTCTTTACTAATTATGACAGCCTATTTTTTGTCATTTTAACTTTGATCTTTGTGTACTTCTTAGCGATAAAGAAACCATTAAAGAAACCTTTTTAGGCTAATTCATCAATTAAATAAGGCTCTGAAGAGCTCAATATATTAAATACTTAGGAGAACAAAAATGGAATTAACTGGACGACTATTAATAGGTAAAAAAAGCGTCGCTATTGCTGAACCAGAGATTAGAGCAATTAACCCTGCGACCGGTGAGTTGTTAGAGCCAGCTTATTATTCAGGCGGTATTGCTGAGGTCAACCAAGCATGTGAATTAGCGACACAAGCCAGTATCGAATTTCGTAATACTTCTTTAGAAGAGCGCGCTGTATTTCTCGAAACAGTGGCAGAAGAAATAATGGCCATTGGTGACCCACTAATAGAACGAACAATGCTTGAAACTGGACTACCTAGAGCGCGCATTGAAGGTGAGCGTGGACGAACCTGTGGGCAATTACGTTTATTTGCTTCAGTAGTACGTGCAGGTGAATGGCTAGATTTACGTATTGACCCTGCGATGCCAGATAGACAACCATTACCTCGTCCGGACTTGCGCTTACAAAATATAGCATTAGGTCCAGTGGCGGTGTTTGGTGCAAGTAATTTCCCATTAGCATTTAGTGTTGCAGGTGGTGATACTGCTTCTGCATTTGCAGCGGGTTGCCCTGTCGTGGTCAAAGCGCACTCAGCTCACCCAGGCACCTCTGAAATGGTAGGCCGAGCGATTCAATCTGCCGTTGCTAAATGCGGTTTAGCAGAAGGTGTGTTTTCTTTATTATATGGTTCGGGAAATGAACTTGGACAAGCATTAGTAAGTGACTCACGTATCAAAGCCGTAGGTTTTACAGGGTCGCGTAGCGGAGGCCTAGCATTAATGAATATTGCGCAATCTCGTCAACAACCGATCCCTGTTTATGCAGAGATGAGCAGCATCAATCCTGTTTTCTTATTGCCTGAAGCACTTCAAGCACGCTCAACTCAGCTAGGTGAAAGCTTTATTACTTCATTGGCGATGGGTGCAGGACAATTTTGTACCAACCCTGGGCTAGTTATTGCGGTCGGTGGAAAGGCACTTGAAGATTTTTTAACAACAGCAACAAAAGCAATTAATAATGTAGCTGCCCAAACCATGTTAACACCAGGCATTCATCAAGCTTATCAACAGGGCGTAAGCGCATTAGCTAATAACAAAGCAGTCAAATCACAAGGATATGGAGTTAGCAGCGAGCAACCAAACGGCTGTCAGTCAGGGCTATTTGTCACTACTGCTGAAGATTTCTTAAAAGATGAAACACTACGTGATGAAGTATTTGGTTCAACGTCTTTAGTGGTTGAATGTAAAGATATCGAGCAAATGCTGTTAGTCGCTACTGGGCTTGAAGGGCAATTAACGGCGACGTTACAAATGGATGATTCAGATCTAGAGGTGGCTTCTGCATTATTGCCAATACTAGAAGAAAAAGCAGGTCGAGTAATGGTAAATGGTTGGCCTACAGGCGTTGAAGTTTGTCATGCAATGGTACATGGCGGCCCCTTCCCTGCAACATCGGATTCACGAAGCACTTCCGTAGGTAGTGGTGCCATTCAACGCTTTTTACGTCCTGTATGTTATCAAAACTTACCACAGGCATTGCTTCCAAAAAGCCTTCGAGATGATAATCTAAATACTACATCTCATTTATTAGACGGTAAACGTATCAATTAAAAACTTTATGGTCATACTAAAGCCTGATATTTATCAGGCTTTTATCCGTTGTATTCTATTTTAAATCAAGCATGGACCCTATCAAGGAATATATTAATGAAACCAAATATATTGGTACTTCGCGCTCTTGAAGCAAAACAAATGGCCATACTCGAGCAGAATTTCACACTACATTTTTTCAACATTACTGCCCCCGTAAAGCAATTACCTGAACAAGTTGCGGCATCCATTATCGCGATAGTCACTAGCGGTACAATTGCTTTAACTAATGAGCTTATTGATCGATTACCTGACCTTAAAATCATCTCATCATCAGGTGTGGGCTACGATGCTATTGATATTGAATTATGCAATAAACGCGGTATTAAAGTATGTAATACTCCAGGATTAATGACAAATGACACGGCTGATTTAGCCATAATGTTGATTCTTGCAACTCGTCGTAGATTAATGTTCGGTGACCAATGGCTACGCAGTAATCAATGGGCAGAAAAAGGGCCAATGCCTTTAACCTCTTCATTGTCCGGAAAGAAGCTAGGTATTGTTGGCTTAGGTCGAATAGGCCAAGCTATAGCTACTCGGGCGCAAGCAATGCAACTAGAAATTGCTTACTTCGGTCGTAATAAAAAAAACAATTGCGACTATCAATATGAAAGCCAATTAATCGACCTTGCTAATTGGGCTGACATTTTAGTCGTTTGTTGCCCTGGTGGTAAAGATACCGTCGGACTTATTAACAAACAAATACTTATTGCGCTAGGGAAACAAGGTACTTTAATTAATGTAGCAAGAGGTTCGGTAGTGGATCAGACGGCCTTAATAGAAGCGCTTGCTAACAATACCATTGATAGTGCGGGGCTAGATGTTTTCACTGAAGAGCCTTGTCGTGGTGATATTTTTAAAGGTTTACATAATGTTGTTTTATCACCACACCACGCTAGTGGAACGGTGGAAACTCGAGCGAATATGTCGCAAATGGTTGTAGATAATTTAGAAGCCTATTTTTCTGGGAAAGCTTTAATAACACCCGTTAATTAAATAAAGTTAATCCAAGATAATGATCGGAAAATAATGACCGATAAATAATGATCGGCAAATAATGTGCAGTAAACAACTGGCTACGATCAATAAATATTAATCAATACAATGATATAATTTTTATTTAAGAAAGCTAATAGCAAACACTGATGGAAACGTTAACACTATTATCGTTTGTGTTAACCATCAAGATTGCTCTGTTGCGCAGTGGAATTAGCATTACAATACTATCAACACCTTAAAGGTAATTCTTAGTACTGTGCTAGAGTCAATAAAGAATAAAATAGCTTAACCGCTGGACGTTGGAAAATAACTTATGAGCAAAACTAATCACCTACCCAAAAGCCACCAACAATCATTGGGTGCGATCGTTTATGAACAAATACTGACGGCTATAATAGAAGGGGTTTATGAACTCAATACAAAACTTCCCGCAGAGACCCAATTATGTAAAGACTTTAAAGTTTCTCGCCCTATTCTTCGCGAAGCTTTAGCACGCCTTCGAGAAGATGAGTTAATTACTTCACGCCGTGGCTCAGGTAGTTATGTAATAAAAAAACCTGACAGTGATGTGTTAAAATTCTCTCCTCTTTCTAGCATTGCAGATATCCAACGCTGTTTTGAATTCCGAGCTAACTTAGAAGCTGAAGCAGCAGGATTAGCGGCAAGCAGAAGAACTAATATACAGCTTGAAGCCATTCTAGATGCCTATGAGAAAATAAATGTTGCTAACGCTTCCAGTAAACTGGCTACCGATGAAGATTTCAGTTTTCATTATGCAATTATCGATGCAGCCAATAACTATTTTTATAGTACCGTTCTGAAATCATTGGAAAAAAGTGTCAAAGAAGGAATCAATATCACCAGAAACTTATCGTTACGCCATCCTCCTTCTCGATTAGAGCTTGTACAACAAGAACACCTAGCAATTGTAGATGCAATAAAAGCAGGGGATGCAATAGCAGCACGAGATGCAATGAAGAGCCATCTTAATAATGCGCGTACTCGTATGTTTGATGGGGTTTAAGGAGAGGATTTAAGGGGTAGCTTTTGAATTCTCTCATTAACAGTATTTTATAGGCTGTGCTTTTATCCATATTCTATTCTGAAGTATAGAATCAACTAGCCAGGTTACAGCAATAAGTTAAATAACCTCAGTTCTGGAGAAGTATAAAAATTTGCACTTATGATCTGAATCCAAGAAATTCAAGAAAGAAAAATGATCTGATATTACGTTTTAATCCTTAAAAACTAAGCAAGCATCATTAGTAAGCAGATCATTAATTATAGAATTACTCTTTTTCTGAATAACTAAGTACATATTATGAGAATCTAGCTAAATACTTATCTATTCAGAACACTTAATTACTCTTGAACGTTAATAACAATATTACCCGTTGCGCCAGAGCCCATCACTGCAATATGCGCCTCCGTTGTCTCTGCCAATTCAAAACGTTTCGCAATGACGGGGCTAATATCGCCTTTTTCAGCAGCCGTAAACAAGGCTTCATGTATTAAGGTAACTTGTTCAGGACTTGCATTTGCTAGCGCTATGCCCATTACACAAGCATCTTTAGCCATCAAATCACGCGGATTGATTTGCACTTGACCGCGACTACCAATGACTACTACCCTGCCATTAACATTGAGTAGAGGTAAATCATCACCTAGATTTTGATTAGCAAGCATTTCTAAAATAATATCGACTGCGCCTGCCTCTTTTACACTTTGGTAATGTTCAGGATCATGATGATTCACCACCAGATCTGCACCTTGCTGCTGTAATAATGCTCTGCCTTGTTCAGAACTCGCACTAGCAAAGACTTTACAACCAGCTGCTTTAGCTAACTGCAAAGCCGCTAAACCAACACCACCACTAGCGCCATGAATAAATACCGTTTCTCCTGCCTGGCAATTTGCACGAATAAACAAAGCTCGCCAAGCGGTAGCATAAGGAGTACCAAGGCAAGCACCTTGCTCAAAGCTAAGGCTATCAGCTAAAGGAAAAACTTGAGCGGGTGTTGCTAATGCAAACTGTGCGCTGGTACCTGTTTTAGAACCAGAACAATAAACGCGCTGACCAACCTTAAAACCAGTGACTTGACTCCCTAACGCAGTAATAACACCGGCGCCATCTTTGCCAGGGGTGTGAGGAAAAGTAGCGGTATAACCATTGCTTCCAGCAGCGATATAAGTGTCAACAGGGTTAACCCCTGACACTTTAACTGCAATTAAAATATCCTCATCTGTAACGCTTAAGTCAGCACATTGAGTCAATAAAAGTGGGTCGCCATGGTGATGAATTTGAATCGCTTGCATAAAATAATCCTATTGGTGCGGAATAAAGGGGGCTAATACTTAAATGAATGTTTCGAAAACAGAAAACGAGCAAAGCGCTTGGCAGTACCCGTGTCGATTTTTATCTGAAAAGTGAGTAGTAGGCGTAGGTACCTTGCACTTTATTGAACACACAAGGCTCGCCCACTGCTTTAATAAAATGACTTATTCAGCCGCTTCAGTTTCAATTAATTCAGGTGCTTTTAAGAAGTACAGTTCAGCGAGCTGATTATGTACACCAGCTAATTTAAGCTGTATTTTATCCACATAATCATGCAGATCACCATTCTTTAGCATTCTCACATCTTCATTTTTTAAACTATCACATACTTGATCAATGAGCTTAATTAATTCCTCAGAATGAATAACCGGCTCCATCATTTTTCTTAATTCATTTAGACAAAATAAAATCGAACGAGGGAAAACCTCACTATGCATTATAAACTCAATTACATCGGAACGTTGAACACGTACACCCATTTGTTGACGATACATTTGATAAGCACTCATTGAACGTAATAAACTGATCCATTGAATGTTTTCAAAGGGTTTACCTACTTCATTAGTGATCAGCGTAGCGGATCGAATGTCTAAAATACGTGAACTCATGTCGGCGCGTTCTATCATTAAACCAAATCGGCTAAACGTATAACCGTGATCATGGTTAAGAGTGGCATCTAAAGTACCAAAGATCATATGCGTTGATTCGATGATCTTTTTTAAGTAAGCAAAGCGTCCGCGCTTGCTCAGCCCTTCGTTTTGATTATCTTTGACATAATAATATAAAGAGTTTATTTCTTCCCAAACGTCTCTTGGAATAACATCTCGAATAGTACGCGCATTCTCTCTAGCATTAATGACAGAATTGAGGATAGATGAATTATTATCGTAACCGATTAATAAATAACGCAATGCTTTTGGTTCTGAAAAGTCAGTATGATTTTCTTGGTAGGCTTGACGCATACCAATAATATCAATTAAAGGCTCCCAACCAGTGCTCACCCCTTTAGGTAGATCCATGATCAGCATATTATTAACATTAATTAAACGCGCTACGTTTTCTGCACGTTCAATATAGCGAGACACCCAATATAAAGTTTCACATACTCTTGATAGCATATTATTACGCCTCCTCGTCAACAATCCAAGTATCTTTACTACCGCCACCTTGTGATGAATTCACCACCAGCGATCCTTTGTTCATAGCAACACGTGTTAATCCACCTGTAGTGACCTGAGTATCATGCCCAGATGATAAAATAAACGGCCTTAAATCCACATGTCTTCCATCGGGTTCAACGCCATCTAATGTTGGCACTGTGGATAAGTCTAATGTCGGTTGAGCAACCCAATTACGAGGATCTGCTTTAATTTGAGCAATGGTTTCTTGTTGTTCTTTCTTGGTTGACTTGGGACCAATTAACAAACCATAACCACCTGATTCATTTGCGGGTTTAACCACTAATTTATCAATGTTTTTAATAACATGATCGCATTCTTTTGGATCCAGACACTTGTACGTAGGCACGTTCGCTAGTTTCGCATCTTCGCCTAGGTAATATTTAATCATTTCAGGCACATAGGCATAAACTACTTTATCATCGGCAACGCCGGCACCTGGAGCATTTACTAATGCAACATTGCCTTTTGCCCAAGCACGCATTAATCCAGGTACACCTAATTGAGAATCCGGCAAAAATGCTTCGGGATCTAAAAATAGATCGTCTATACGACGATAAATAACATCAACACGCTGCAAGCCAGTGATGGTACGCATATATACGCAATCATCTTTCTCTACGACTAAATCACGACCTTCTACTAACTCGCAACCCATCTCTTGTGCTAGGTAACAATGTTCAAAATAAGCTGAGTTAAAAACACCTGGCGTTAAAACAACTACTTCAGGCTTATCCTGTGGACGAGGTGACATAGCTGCTAACATATCAAATAATTGAGACGGATAATCATCAACAGGTAGGATCGAGACTTGTTCAAATAATTCAGGGAAAACACGCTTCATTACGGATCGGTTTTCAAGCATATAAGAAACACCAGATGGGACGCGTAAGTTATCTTCTAAGACATACATGGTGCCGTTGCCATCACGTACTAAATCAGAGCCACAAATATGTGCCCATATTTTGTTAGGAGGGTTAACCCCTACACATTGCTTGCGAAAGTTAACTGACTTTTCCAATAGACCTTTTGGAAAAAAACCATCTTTTATTATTTTTTGGTCATGGTATAAGTCATCAATAAATAAGTTAAGCGCCTCGACGCGTTGCTTTAAACCGACTTCAATACCTTGCCATTCTTTTTTACCAATGGTGCGTGGAATAATATCAAAAGGCCAGGCTCTATCGATCATGTTACCTTCATCGTAGACGGTGAAGCTGATCCCCATTTCTTTAATCGCTAAATCTGCAACTGCACGTGCTTTGACTAACTCTTCATTTGATAAACTCGAAAAGAACTGAGCTAATTGATTGCCGTGTAATCTCACGTTCCCTTTAGCGTCAATTAATTCATCAAAAAAACCATTTGTTTGATACGCTTTCCAATCAATTCCCATACACTTCTCCGCCTTTTGATTATTAACTCATATAAGATATTAAAATTACTCTAATCGAATCATATCTACCGCAACGTCTAGCAATTGAGATCCGCCACCAAATACAACACCTTTTAAAGGAGTGACATCGGAAAAATCTCGTCCTACTGCTAAGGTGATATGCTGGTCTGTGGGTACTACATTATTGGTGGGATCAAAATCAACCCACCCAAAATTAGGCAAATAGACGGCAAACCAAGCATGGGTTGCATCAGCGCCTTCTAATTTTTCTTCACCTTCGGGCGGCATGGTTTCAATATATCCACTAATATATCGCCCCGCTAACCCAACACTTCGTAAACATGCGAGCGCAAAGTGTGCAAAATCTTGGCAAACGCCCCTTTTTTGTGCAAAAACAACGCTTAATGGCGTACTTATTGTTGTAAAACCTGGGTCATAATAGAACTCATGAAAAATTCGTGCCATCAAGTCTTTACAACCTTCAATTAAATTCACATCGGGTGCAAATGACACCAGCGTATATTCTTTTATTCCTTTCTCCAGTGGTGTGAGCTGAGAAGGTAATACAAATTCTGAAGCTCTTAATAGCTCCATGGTGTTAGCACTTTCCAGCAAATCTCGTACTTTTATCCATAACATATCAAAACCATTTATATTGGCTTTGGCATCTGTTAATAGCTCAACCTCACTGGTCATGGTGACCTTAAGTGTCTTATGTTGTGTTGCAACCTCGAAAACTGTCACGTTATTATTAAAATAATCAGTAAATTGCTGTAAATAACTGGGCGGTGGAGAGATATCAATACGGCTATGATGACAGATTTGCCCGCGATCAGTTTTGGGTGTCAAGCGAGCTTGATTCTGGCATATACTGACATAGTCAGCATATTGATAAGTCGTTGAATGTTTTATTTTATATTTCACGATTGAGCTTGCTCAATGTTGGTCCAATTTAATTTATGGGACGTTTTAGTATGTGTGAAGTATTGTAATAACAATACATCACAGAAAGTATTCAAGTTCATTCGAATATTATGACTGAACTCTATCAATTGTTTACGTTTGCCATCTTCTGCTTTCTGTAGGTAATCTTTTTCAGTCAAATAACAAGTAGTTTTAGACAGCAAAATTGCTTTCTCGTGGGCGGCAATTAAACCCGGTCTACGCTTGGTCGGTAAATGCTGACAAAGCTGATTAATTTGCTCTAGTTGGAACAATAACGAACGAGGGTACTCGGCATCTAACAATAACAACTCTAAACCAGTGCCAATAGTTTGGTACATACGATAACGACGTTTATGCGTAATTAAACTGACTTGGCAGCTCAATACTGCTTCTAACAACCCTAATTCTTTAGGTGTATCCATCTCATCGGTTAACAGCGCTGAACTTAAAGAAGTAATTTGAATACTGCGTTCAATACGGCGACCAATCTCCAATAAAAACCAGCCATTACTATTAGGCATACAATCTGCAATCGAGCCATTAAAAGCCATGATTGAACCGATCACTTTATCTAATATACTTTGCATGGCACGTGTTGAGATATCTCGAGTAGTATTTCTTAACTGTTTAACTTGGTCATTAATATCATCAATCATGCGTCGACTATCATGCGATAATAACTCCCTCGTTTGCAAAGCAGTATTCGACAAGTACTTAAGTGTATTAATAATACTCCCAGCACATTGTTCATCGGCTAATAATTGAAATGCAACTTGCTTGGATAAAAGCGGGTCAAAGCCCTCTAATTTAGGTTCCTGTTCAATGTAAGGGTAAACAATATGCTGCGACTTAATCGCGTTGGAGAAGCGCCCGACAATACTATGTCGTATTGGATCGGGGTAAATAGCCAACTCAGTATACCTATCAATGAAGATTCGCAAAATACGCACCGTATTCTCGCACCGCTCTAAATAACGTCCGAGCCAAAATAGATGTTCAGCAGTACGGCTAGAGATAACGCCTTCTAACAATGCAACATCGGTTCTTTTCTTGATCGGTGGAGGCAATACAACGGCTTCTAGATCGACATCACTCGCTGTATTTATCCAAGTATCTTTGATCCAGCCTGAAACATTAGGATCATTACTAATCTCATTGGAAAAGCATAATGCCGAAGGTAATATTTCAACCCCATGCTCAGTGGTTAAGGCGTAACACCTAAAAACAACTGGTTTAGATATTAGCTTGCCATTGTCCCAAAAGGGCGCGGTACTAAAAACAGGTTTATCTTGAAAATAATATTGTTCAGGTTTTGCACTGATCAGCGCTTTTATTTTCTCAGCATCGACACTGCCATCAAGTTTCAAACTTCTATCTTTATAACTTGCTAACTCTAATCGCGACCAATCTAAGTCTTTAGCTTTTTCAACATCATAGTAATTAGGTTCGGCAATCATCAATGGCTGCTTTAAAAGATGTTGCGATAAATGCGTTAAATTACATTGCACTGCAGGCGAAGATAAAACACCACTTCCAAATGGATTTAATACCTTAACAGCACCTTCTCGTACTGCTTGTAATAAACCTGGGATGCCATGTAAGGAATACTCTGTTTGCTCTAAAGAGTCGATACTGCGATCCGGCACCCAACGCACTATCACGTTAATTTTACCTAATCCCTGTAGCGATTTTAAACACACCTCGCCGTTACGTACCGTGAGGTCTGCGCTCTGTACTAGGGTATAACCAAAATAAACGGATAAAAAGGCATGCTCGTTATAGTTAGGATCATCGGTCCCTTGGGTTAAAATAACCACCCGAGGATCATCCATATATTGAGTATATTCATTGATCCCTTCTTGAAATATTTTCAAAAAGTTTTTGATTTGCTGAACGTTACAATCAGCAAACTCTTCAGCCATAACACGTCTGGCGATAATACGGCTTTCAACTAACAATCCCATCCCTAATGGGCATTGGCAATGATCCGCTAATACTTTGAATTCGCCCGATGGTGCCCGGTAAATATCCAAAGCGGTAAAAAATAACTTCACTTCATTGCTTGGTAAGCTAAAGCCCTCTCTTAAATAATTACTATTTTGATATAATTGTTGCGCAGGGATATGACCTTCAAGCAACAATTTTTGTTCGCCATAAATATCCTGCTGAATAGCATTTAAAAGTACAGTTCTTTGTTTAATCCCTTCTTCTAAAAAGGTCCACTCTGACTTAGAAAACATAAAAGGAAGCGGGTCAAAATGCCAGCGCTGATTGCTTTCAGGTTGCGTATTGCCATTTTGTAATAACTGGCTTATTTCAACAGCACGACTACTCAAATCTTCCGCAGTTAAATTGCCTAAACGCTTAAATAAAGTATCCCAATGTTCAGGATATCGTCCACCATGATTAGCCAGCTCATCGTGAACATGGACCTTATTTAAATACAGAGACAGCCATTTAGGTAAGGCCGACATGGTGTGGTTTTTTATATACAATTTAACATTGCTCCGGTTTATCAAACATCATGATCAGCAGTCATTAGCTTCGAGACCATAAAATCACTCTACCTTAAACAATCGACAGGTAGAGTGATTAATGTCGCTGTCTTTTATTTAAAAGCAGGTTGGCGACGTAAATCCAAGGTATTTGGATAATCTTGGTTAACACTTTCTTCTTCTGGCACCACAAATTCACTGATTGAATTGGCCACTTGGAAGCTGTGTGTCACCGCTGATGGGCTCCAACTTGGTTGATCTGAAGGCAATAAAGAAGGTGTATGACCATGCTCCCAGAATCGAGCCACCCTTCTTCCTTCCGCTTCAAACGCATTCACCGGTAAAGTTTCAGGATTACGTCCACCAGCATGACTCACATGATAAACAAAACCACCCAAAGAGCGTCCTTCCCAAGTATCAATTAGATCAAACACCAGAGGAGCATGTACCCCAATAGTTGGATGCAAAGCCGTTGGTGGTTGCCATGCACGGTAACGAATACCTGCGACACGCTCATCTTTGGCTTTGCCTTTCACCACTTTAAGCGGAACGCGGCGGCCATTACAAGTCACTATATAACGGTCACTCATAGTCCCTTGAACTTTTATTTGCACCCTTTCTAAAGAAGAATCCACGTACCTTGCAGTACCTGAAGCACTGGCCTCTTCACCGAGTACATGCCACGGTTCAATCGCAGTTCTTAATTCCAAGGTAATATTATCCAACTCACGGGTACCACAAACAGGGAACCTAAATTCAAAGAATGGGTTTAACCAACTGAATTGGAATGCAAAACCTGATTGTTGTAAATCACGACATACTTCTGCCAAATCATTTTCAACATATTGCGGTAGTAAGAATTTATCATGTAGCTCAGTACCCCAACGAACCAATGGTTTGTGGTATGGTTTTTTCCAAAACCAAGCTAATAAGGTACGTAGTAATAACATTTGCACCAAACTCATTTGCGAGTGAGGTGGCATTTCAAAGCCCCTAAATTCCACAATACCCAAACGCCCTGTTGCAGAATCTGGCGAATATAACTTATCAATACAGAACTCGGCACGGTGTGTATTACCGGTTAAATCAACCAATAAATTACGTAATAATCGGTCAACTAACCAAGGTTCTGGAACCTCGCCTTCAGGCATATGTGAAAATGCAATTTCTAATTCATATAACACTTCATCGCGAGCTTCATCAACACGAGGAGCTTGGCTTGTTGGGCCAATAAATAAACCAGAAAATAGGTAAGATAACCCAGGATGATGTTGCCAATAGGTGATAAAGCTTCTTAAAATATCAGGGCGACGTAAGAATGGGCTTTGATCTGGCGTTTCACCACCTAAGGTCACATGGTTACCACCACCGGTCCCCGTATGACGACCATCGGCCATAAACTTATCGGTCCCTAAACGCGCCTCTTTGGCTAACGCATATAAGGTAGTCATTCTTTCAACTAACTGATCCCAAGATTTAGAAGGGTGAATATTCACTTCAATTACACCTGGATCAGGCGTTACCGCATATTTTTCAACACGGCTGTCTTTAGGTGGGTTATAACCTTCAATCACCACCGGCATAGATAATGCTTTTGCTACCCCTTCAATGGCAGTCAATAAACCTAAATAATGTTCAAAATGGCTAGTCGGCGGCATAAAGATATATAAACGACCATCTCGCACCTCTAAGGCCATCGCCGTTTTAATCATCTCTTGACCAATAAAGCCTTTTTTCAGCTTTTTAGGTTTAGAAAATTCTTCAGGAATATCAAAGGGGTCACGGTCAATAATATTACTTGTCCACTCCAAGCTATCTAAAGGTAAGCGATAACCCAATGGAGATTCACCTGGCAATAGGAAACAATGCCCGCGCGTAAATTCCCAAGTACAAGATTGCCAGCAATTTTTACCACCATTCCATTGTAATGGCAGCACATAACCGACTGGTTTTTCTATGCCTAGCTCCATTTTTTTCAAAAAGCCTTGGCGGCTCATGGCATGTAATAATTCAGGCTGTTTAGGGCCAACTTCAGTAGGTAAAGAACCTTCTTGCCAGAGGTGATAAAGAATATCTTCATAGGCAGTGGTCAATGCTTTTTTACCTAAACCTAACGCATCACTCAGCTTTTCAGCAAATTTCTTGGTATCTGTATGGTCTAACTTGTAGTCTTTATTGGGATCCGCTAATAAATTTGCATCTTTCCATAGAGCTACACCATCTTTGCGCCAGTAACACGCGTATTGCCAACGAGGTAACGGCTCACCTGGATACCATTTACCTTGTCCATAATGGGTAAAACCGCCTTGCGTGAACACCTTATTCATTTCTACAAATAAGTTTTGCGCTAACTGACGTTTTTCTTTACCGTCGGCTTCCGTATTCCATTGCGCATGTTCCATATCATCAATGGAAATGAACGTAGGCTCGCCACCCATAGTTAAATGAATACCTTCTTCATCGTAGGTTTTATCAACATGCTGACCTAAACGATTAATGGCAGACCACTGCGCTTCTGAATAAGGCTTAGTCACACGTGGGTCTTCATGAACACGCGTCACTTTATTGTAAAAGCTAAACTCTGATTTACAGTCGTCAATACCACCGGTAACTGGTGCTGCAGAACTTGGTTCAGGCGTACAGGCTAATGGAATGTGTCCTTCTCCCGCAAATAAACCTGAGGTAGGATCTAAACCAATCCAACCCGCACCCGGAATGTAAACTTCCGCCCACGCATGTAAATCAGTAAAGTCTTCTTCAGGGCCACTCGGGCCATCCAGTGATTTTTGGTCAGAAGTTAATTGGATTAAATAGCCAGAAACAAAACGAGAAGCTAATCCTAAATGACGGAATAATTGTACTAACAACCAAGATGAATCACGACAAGACCCAGTTTTTTTACTCAGGGTTTCATTGGCGGTCTGCACTCCGGGTTCCAAGCGAATGCCATACCCTACTAACTCATAAATGGCCTGATTAACCGCCACTAAAAAATCTACACTGCGAAGCGGCTCTTTAGGTTGTAGCGATGCAACTAACGCTAGCATTTTAGGGCTGGCTTTACGTTTTTTTAAATAGGGTGCTAATTCTGACTTTGAAATGCTGTCATAAACAAATGGAAATTCTTCTGCATATTCTTCTAAAAAGAAATCGAAGGGGTTAATGACCGTCATCTCTGCGACTAAATCGACGGTAAAACTGAACTCTGTGGTGGGTTGGTTAAATACGACGCGGGCTTGATAATTACCGAAGGGATCTTGCTGCCAATTAATATAATGATCTTCAGGTAATATTTTTAAGGAATAACTTTTAATCTTGGTGCGGCTATGAGGTGCAGGGCGTAAACGAAATATATGCGGCCCCATGTTAACAGAACGGTCATATTTATATTCAGTGTGGTGTGAAATACCAACAGTAATTGTCATCGACTAATCCCCTTTCATAAATTACAGCTATATAGATAACATGAAAATCTTTCTTAGTATTGTATTTTGTGCAAAATTTATTCCACTTACTTCAAACATAAAAAATAAAGGTTTTAAGTTAATTAATCGGTCAAATAGCACAATTAAACAGCGAATATGTTCAATAATGGCTTTTAAAATAACCAAGATTTTTAGAAATGGTGCAGTGATGCACTAAAATAGCCCTTAAAAATCAAATAGAATAAAAATATTTTTGGTGGAAAAACCAGCGCTAGAACAGAAAAAACGATACATACAGGATTATATTTCATCTTTACCTCATCAAAGCACTATCACCGCTAATATCTTTAAAAGTAAAAAAATATTAAATAAGCGTTAATGAAATTAACATCATTTATACGTACAAAAAACACAATTGAACAGTGTTTAATCACACATGTTTGAGGCAAATAACATTTAAATACTTAATTCGTATCGAATATAAAAATCAATTTTAATTAAATATAAAAATAATGAAGACAACTTTATCCATATATCTTTTTATTTAAACCATCAAAAAGAAACAATTAAATAGATGAAAAAAGCGATCTAAATAGTTCGAAAAAGTCTAACTTTTGAAGATATGTAGGGATCATAAAAAACACTACCTGTAATAGCTTTTTCCATCATTCAGAGATCTTAAGTCTTTATTAAAAAAGAGATTAATTTATATTAAAAAAAAATAAAAAAGAGTATCCGATAAAGCTGCTAAGAAGCTCAAGAATGATGCTATGATAGTGCATCTTTTAACCGCCACCTTGCGGTTAAACAAACGACCTTAAGATATAATCAAGCGGTATTCAGTATGAGTAATATAGGCAGGATGTTTATTAAACACCCTATTACACAACAGACGCTAATTCAGCCTTTTTCTTTGGCTATTCACTCCCACTCAATTTACAAAAAGGGCATATTATTATGCAAAAACTAACCAATGTTGGTGAAAACCTCGTTAATGATATAGCGTCACGTTATGGCTTAAGTCACGGTGCAGTGACTCACATGTTAGTTGCAGTGAATAATGGCGGCGGCTCTATGGCACAATTCAACTGTCCTGAATTAGGTGGTTCTGGACAATGGATGCGCGGTGGTATGACCATGGTCGGCGATATGTTTAATAACGCCCTAAAAACAACCGTCGACAATTTATGTAATGAGCTAGCAAACATACTCAGTAACAACCAAATTTTTCCAGAAATTCCAGCAGGAACACCTGGCAGCAATCAATGGTGGCCAAGTAACCTCGGCAGTCCATTTAGCAGCGGCGCTCAAAACAATATCCGTTATGCGGTTTTTCCAAATCGCCTAGCAGTGGAATTGAATGGCCAGGTATCTGTCTATGACACATTAGACCACAACATTGGTGGCGTGAGTCAACAGCAAGGTAATAACACTTCTCTGACTTTCAATAGCCAATGGGGCACCATTAATGTAAGTAGTTTGCCTTTAGTCACAGGTCAACCATTACCAACAGTAGCAAACACTAATTTTGCAGATGTGGCAGCGCCAGCTGTGAATAATACGAATGACAACATGCAAAAAAATAACAACTTTAACAATAACAACGACCTAAACAGCAATACTAATAACAGCAACAACCAACAACAAACAACAAATAGTAATCAAGACAGCAATTACTCGGCTAATTCAAACAACAATAACAACAAACAACCGGTAGATCAGAACAACCAAAAATCTATTACTCAAACGCTTGAGATCATAGAAAAATTATCACAACTGCATGAGATGGGCGCATTAACTGATGATGAGTACAATACTAAAAAATCGGATTTATTAAGTCGCATCTAAGTAAGTGTATTTCAGCAAGTTAAAGTAATAAATATGCTTGCTTTACATTTTTGTTAATAGAGTATTTATATGAAAACATTTCAATGTGATTGCGCAGAACAACCTATATTGTTTTTTGAAAGCAGTCATTGCCTCGTTTGTAACAGAACCGTAGGGCTTGATGACAACTTTGATCAAGTAGAGCCCTATGAACTTGATGAAACAACAGGTACATTTTTTAAAGCGGTTGCACCAACTATCCATTATCAAAAATGTGATAATAATGCCCAATTTGAAGCTTGCAACGGCATGGTTAATTTAAGCACATTTGTACCCGTTGAAGGCAAAGATGAAGTGTTGTGTTTTGCTTGTCGTTTTAACGAAACCGTACCTGACTTGAGTATTGCTGAACATATTCCGTTATGGAAAAAAATGGAAGTAGCAAAACGTCGTGCGTTATATACCTTAAAAGCCCTCTCATTGCCGCTCAATACAATCGCTCAAGACCCAGACAATGGGTTAAGCTTTGATTTTATTACCGACCGTAATGTTAATGACCACTTTACTAGCCCATTAGTCGGCCAAGAAACCGTGTTTACCGGTCATGATTGTGGTCATATCACCATCAATCTAGCCGAAGCCGACGACGTTTCTCGCTCACAAACAAAAGATGCGATGGGTGAACGCTATCGTACATTGCTAGGGCATTTTAGACATGAACTAGGGCACTACTACTTTGACCAATTAATTGTCCATACTCCAGAAAAGCAGCAACTATGTAAACAATACTTTGGTGATGATCAGCTCGATTATCAAGAAGCCCTAGACCAGCATTACCAACATGGTGCACCAAAAAATTGGCCAGAACATTATATTAGTGAATATGCCACTATGCACCCTTATGAAGACTGGGCAGAGACTTGGGCGCATTATATGCACATCATTGATACGCTAGAAACAGCACAAAATTTTTCCATTACCGGCTCAACATCTGGTGAACAAGCAGATTCTGATGAGGTAGGGGAATTAAACTTACCACAAGATGCTTACTTTTTTTCAGGGCAAACAGCGATCAGTAATATTCTAGATACGTGGGTCGATTTTTCAGTGATCCTCAACTCTTTAAACCGAAGCATGGGATTAGCAGATGCCTACCCTTTTGTATTAACACAAGCTGTGCGCACTAAGCTGTCCTTTATCCACCATGCAATTCATCATAAATTGCATTTATTGCCTGCACTCACGCACAAGACAATACAAAAAAAAATAAAAAAAGCAGCTCCTAAGGTAACTCCTGTAGCAGTACCTAAAACTGTCCCTAAGCCTCTTGTATCTTAATCATAACTTCTAACCTTTAGTTAATTGATAATGCGGCTGTATAAAGCCGTATTATCAATACAATAAATTTCCCCTTTATTAATCTACTAGCCATCTATTTATCACTCCCTGTATCATCCCGCCGATATCAGCAAAGACAAAGCCATAAGAGAAGTGATCATGTCATCAAAAAATAGTAATCCAACCTACGCCTTATGTGACTTCATTAAATGCTTACACTTTTATATAGGGTTATTGATTGGACCGTTTATTTTTATCGCTGCTTTGACGGGCACCCTATATGTATTGTCTCCTCAAATTGAACAAATAATTTATAAACAACAACTCACAACCAATAGCCAGGTTCATGGACTGGAACAGAGCCAATCCCACTCATTACAGGCACAAGTGACAGCTGCTCGAGAAAGCTTAGAAAAGCCTTTACAACTTAAAGCATTGCGCCCATCACCTGCTGAAGACCAAACCACCCGTGTATTATTTATCGATCCCGCATTAGACCGTTATCGTGCCCACACCGTCTTTGTCGACCCTGTCACCCTAAACATTCAAGGCAACTTACCAAGTTACGGAACAAGTGGCATTTTACCCTTTCGTATCTATCTAGACTTTATGCATAGTGATTTATTACACGGATCAGTAGGCCGTTATTACAGTGAATTAGCTGCGTCATGGATGTGGGTGGCAGCTGTATCAGGGATATTTTTATGGCTACAATTAGGTCGTCGTCGCAACATAAAAACCACCAGCCAAAAGCAAACAAAAAACACTAAGAATGGTTTCATTCGTTCACGTACACGCCATGCTAATATCGCTATCTATATTAGTCTCGGTTTAATTTTCTTTTCAGCAACAGGTTTAACCTGGTCGAAATGGGCTGGCGCTAATATTTCACAGTTGAGACAAGATATAGGCTGGATAACACCTAGCGTTTCTCGCCAATTAAGCACACCAAGTATCAATCTAAATACAAGGTTATCGGCTCAAGATAATCAATTTGATCAAATCTTATTGGCTGCCCGTAAATTTGGAATTGATGCCAACAAAATAGAAATAATCCCATCCAATAATAATAAATCAGCTTGGTTGGTACGTGAAATTGATCATAGTTGGCCAACACAAGTCGATTCCGTTGCAGTGGATACCGCTTCAATGACGGTGATTGACCATGCTGAGTTTAAAGATTTCCCACTCATTGCAAAACTGATCCGCTGGGGAGTCGATGCACATATGGGCGTATTATTTGGTGTCATCAATCAACTCATATTGGCCGCTTTTGGGTTCGCATTATGTGCAATTATTATTTACGGTTACAAAATGCTTTGGCAACGTCGTCGCAATAGCAAAGACAAACAAAACACCCTTACCGGAGCTTGGTTAAAACTCAGCAAAAACACTCAAATAACCCTCAGTGTAATAACCATCATCCTAGGTTATGCCTTACCCTTAATAGGCGTCAGTTTATTTTTGTTTTGCATGATCGATCTACTACGTTGGCGAAGCAGTAAGCTCACTTTAAAAACAGCAAAAAACTAGAACAACACGATCACATAACCATCTGAATAATATAATTATTATTTTAAAATCCTTTAAACTACGTACTTCATGTTTTTTGTTACCGGTTAACACTTTTTATTATTTGTCTATGCCAAGTTGATTAATATTGTGGCATCCACTAACAAGTATTGTTATGTTACAGGTAACATTCCATAGGCTATGATTATGAGCAAGAAAAGAAGACCTACCCTGCAAGATGTCGCTAACATTGTTGGCGTAACTAAAATGACTATTAGTCGTTACCTGCGAGACCCGCAGCAAGTCTCCTCAGAGATGCAAAAAAAGATATCACTTGCGGTAGAAGAATTAGGTTACATACCTAATCGTGCGCCAGATTTACTGTCTAATGCAAAAAGCCATGCCATTGGTATCTTAGTGCCCTCTTTAACCAATCAAGTATTCTCTGAAGTGATTCGTGGTATTGAACGGGTGACTGAAGCAGCAGGTTACCAAACCATGTTTGCCCATTATGGATACAGTGCAGAACTAGAAGAAAAACGTATTAGTTTTTTATTGTCTTACCATATCGACGGTTTAATTCTTTCTGAAAGCCATCACACCCCAAGAACGTTAAAGATGATTGAAACAGCGGGTATTCCAGTGATCGAAATGATGGATGTAGCGTCACCGGCCATTGAGCAAGCAGTGGGTGTTGATAATCTCGAAGCGAGTTATCAGATGGTTTCCGCGATGATTGCAAAAGGTTACCAACATATTGTTTATTTAGGTGCACGTTTAGATACTCGAACCAAATTAAGACAGCAAGGTTATGAAAAAGCGATGCGAGAGCATGGCCTTAGTTGTAAAAGTATGATGACTGAAGCGGCTTCTTCATTTTCACTTGGCGCTGAACTATTAACACGCACGCTGGCTGCACACCCACAAACAGATGGGTTGTTTTGTACCAATGATGACTTGGCGATCGGGGCTATTTTTGAAGCACAACGAATGGGCTTAAAAATTCCTGAACAGATTGCAGTTGCTGGTTTTCATGGTCACGATATAGGGCAATCTATGGTACCTAAGTTAGCTACAGTGGTAACGCCGCGTGAAAAAATAGGTCAAGTCACCGCGCAACAGTTGATTGCACGTTTGGCAGGTGAAGCGATCACCGAAGCTGTGATTGATTTAGGGGTTGAGATCCGCCATGGTGAGAGTATTTAATCTCAACTTGGAATAGTTAAATAAGGAATTACATTGCAAAATACCCTCGATGCTAGCTTTATGCTCTAGGTTATAGATTAAGTGATGTTTTTCCTAAACGATTAAAAAATTAAATGATTCCTTAATAGGTTTGCTTTGTGGTTTTATCTGCGCAGCTATTTCGTCTATCAGTATGGCGGTCAACTTCCACTACGGTTGAATTATTATTATGTTATTACGCATTATAGAAATTTTATTCCCTATGTTTATGGTCGTATTGGCCGGTTATATTTGCGCGCGCCGTACTTCGATCGACATGGCACCGATTAATAAATTAAACCTCGATTATTTTGTGCCTGCTTTGGTATTTGCTTCTTTGGTGAATATGCCTTTAGGCAGCAAGCAGGTTAATTTGATTACTGCGAGTGTAATTGCGGTGATATTACCTGGCCTTTTGATTGCTATGTTATGCCGTTTCTATCATTGGAATGTGAAGGTTTGGGTACCTCCGCACATGTTTCGCAACAGTGGTAATTTAGCGATCCCGCTTTTTGTTTATACCTTTGGTGAAATTGCTAAAAGTGATGCGGTATTATTGATGATAGTCGCAACCTGTATACAATTCACGCTGGGCATTGTGATTATCAGCGGTATTAATAAACAAGGTATCAAGCAATTGTTAACCATGCCGATCATGTATGCGACTGTGATTGCACTGGTATTGAATTTAAGCGATGTAACTATTTGGGCGCCGGTATGGGAAGCCGCTAATTTACTCGGTGAGAGCGCGATCCCTTTGATGCTTTTTTCATTAGGTAGCCAATTGATTTATGTTAATCGTTCGGGGGTTAAAATTGGTTTAGTGAGTACCGCAACTTCCCTATTAAGCGGCGCGATCACCTTTACGGTGATCTATTTATGGGTACCTTTAACTCAACTACAGCTACAAATGATGGTGTTCTTTACGATGCTGCCACCAGCGGTAATGAATTATTTACTCGCAGAGCGATACCAACTGAATGCTGCGACAGTGGCTTCTATGGTATTGTATGGCAACCTCTTATCGGTGTTAAGCATGCCGCTACTGTTATGGTTTGCTTTAACTATTTTATAAATTTAGGTTTTGCGTCGCTTCAATACAACGCTGCACCACGGCTTCGGCACTGCCATCGATATCGATTTTAATGACGTTCACTTCATCTTCAGTGGGTAACTCTAATGCCTCGAACTGACTTTTTAATAAAGTCACCGGCATAAAGTGTCCTTGACGATTTTGCATACGTTGTAGCACAAGTTCAAAACTGCCGTGTAACAATAAAAAAGTCACTTGATTGTTATCTTCACAAATTAATTGGCGATATTTTTGTTTTAACGCAGAGCAGACGATCACCGCATTTTCATTCTTTTTCTCAATACTAAAAGCCGCATCTCGAATTCTTTCTAGCCAAGGAATACGGTCTTGATCATTTAATTGCTGACCAGAAGCCATTTTTAAGATGTTAGCTTTAGGATGCAGGTCATCACCATCAATGAATTTTACATTTAATGCTTTTGCCAGCGACTGACCGATTGATGATTTACCACTGCTTGCGACTCCCATTATTATCAATACCGCACCACTAGGTAGTTTATTCATCCCGCTCCCCTATCCATCTTGCTTATGTTGATCAAGTTATATGACTAATATTTTTAAAAACAATATCACGTTACGGGTAACATGTTACCCGTAACGTCTAATAATGTGAACAGTACCCCAACAATAAAAAACGCTCACTAGGTCCTATTTGTAATGTTCACACCATGTAAACTTGCTTACTTAACAAACTAAATCAACAATTAAATTATTTAATTTCAATAGGATAGAGATTAAAAGCAGCACTTATGAATAACAATAAAAAAGCCAAAATAAGTGCTAAAAAATGATCTTTATCAAGAATGAGGTTAATATCTGCTTATAAATTTGTGATCAAAAACACGAAAAAATTAGGCAGTTACCGGTAACATGCGCTTCAAGTTACCGGTAACCTATTTGTAACTGGACATGATTAATTTGAAATTTACACTTATTGGAAAAAGGAATCTCAACATGAAAAAGCTTCACAAATCATTACTCTCGGGTGTTATTGCAGGCCTGTTATCGACTTCTGCAATGGCGGCTGATTTTGTGTTTAAAATTCAATCGTCAGATCCTTCTGGTGACAAAAATTTCCAGGTACAACAAGAATGGGCTGATCGTGTAGAGAAGATGTCTAATGGGCGTATTGATATCAAGTTATTGCCCGTTGCAAGTGTGGTTAAACATACTGAAACATTAGGTGCAATTAAAATGGGCATTTTAGATGGCCAAATTACTGCAACTGGTTATTTCTCAGGTCAAGATCCAGCCTTTGGTCTAATTGGTAATATGGTCGGTGCATGGTCTGATACAACACAGCTTTTACAATATATGAACTACGGTGGTGGTAATCAGTTAATGACTGAGTTATACGCGCCTTATGGTGTTAAATTTGTTGGTGCATCAACTACCGGTGTTGAATCATTTGTTTCTAAAGTACCGCTGAATGGTGTCGCTGACTTAAAAGGACTTAAACTACGTGCCCCAGAAGGCTTAGTACAACAAGTTTTTGCTGCGGCTGGCGCGTCACCAGTTAACTTACCAGGTTCAGAAGTATTTACTGGGCTAAGCAAAGGCGTTATTGATGCAGCTGATTACACTGTATTCTCAACTAACCAAAAAAATGGTTTAAATGATGTGGCAACACACCCTGTTCAACCTGGTTTTCACTCATTACCTCTGATCGATATTTCAGTAAGTCAGAAAAAATGGGATAAATTACCAATGGATCTTCAAGAGATCTTAACGGTATCTGTACGTGATTTCTCTTACGATATGACGACGCAGTTAAAAATTGCCGACCAAGCAGCGATTAAAGAAGCACAAGCAAATCCTAATATCACTATTCACGACTGGTCTGCTGAAGAGCGTAAAAAATTCCGTAGCATTGCCCAAGGTGAGTGGAAAACATTTGCAGCTCGCTCGGATAACGCCGCTAAAGTATATCAATCGGTGACTACCTTCTTAGCAGAAAACGGTCTGTTATAAGCAATAATCTCAACTTAATCGCAAGGGTTGCCTAAACCCTTGCTTTATCTGGAAGCCTCTTATGCCTACCAAAAAAGTCATGCCACAACCTCAAGAAGATGAGCAACCTAAGAACAAACTTGATGCTGCCATTTTAAAAGTAAGTAACTGGCTGAGTATGTTGTTTATTTTCACTGTCTTTATCTCTTTTTATGAAGTGGTGATGCGTTATGCATTTAACTCACCAACTATTTGGGTGCATGAAACGGCGTCTTTTATTGGCGGTTCGTTATTTGTGATTGGTGGATTGTATGCCTTCGCATCTAACAAACATGTGCGTGTAGTGCTTATTTACGATGTTGTTTCTCAGCGTACCCGCCATTACCTTAATTTATTACACCATATCATCGGTATTATTTTTTCTGCATTGATGACTTATGGCGCTTATACACTGGTTGAAAGTGCATGGTTTTCTCCACTAGGCGAACTGCGACTCAATACTTCAGGTAGTGCGTGGAACCCTCCTTTCCCTGCACTCTTAAAAGCGGTTATCTTTATTAGCTTTTGTATTCTTACCATTCAATTTTTATTGCATTTGATTGCCGAAATCAAAGCGCTAAGGAAACACTCTCATGTTTGATTTATCTGCAATTGGCATCGGCTATGGTAGCTTATTAATGCTGTTTATGATGATAGCGCTACTGTTAACCGGTATGCAGCTAGCATTTGTGACGGGTTTTGTTGCACTCTTTTTTACCGTGGGTTGGTTTGGTATCGACGCACTTCCTTTGGTAACTAGTCGCCTCTATAGTTTTGTAGACAGTTATATTTTTCTTGCGGTGCCAATGTTTGTATTAATGGCCGCGTTATTAGACCGCTCCGGCATTGCCCATGATCTATTCGAAGCCATGAAGTTATTTGGCAAACGTTTACGTGGTGGTGTTGCGGTACAAACTTTATTGGTTGCGGTTATATTAGCGTCAATGTCAGGTGTTATCGGTGGTGAAACGGTATTGCTTGGTATATTAGCGTTACCACAAATGTTGCGCTTGGGTTACGACCGTAAACTAGCTATAGGTACAACCTGTGCAGGCGGTGCTTTAGGCACTATGTTACCTCCAAGTATTGTACTTATTATTTATGGTTTAACCGCCAGTGTATCTATTGGTGACTTATTTAAAGCCTCTTTTGTACCTGCATTATTATTGGCTATTTTTTATATTCTATATGTATTAATACGTTGTAAATTAAACCCTGCTTTAGCCCCTTTACCTACGGCGGAAGAACTCGCGGAAGATGCTAAAACACAACCTAACTTTTTTAAAGCCTTGTTCTTCCCATTGTTGTCAGTGGCAGTGGTACTTGGCAGTATTTATAGTGGTATTGCATCGGTTACAGAAGCCTCTGCATTAGGGGTTGTAGGCATTATGTTAAGTACTTGGATCCGTAAGGAGCTTAATATTTCAATGCTACAAGATGCCGCTATCTCAACCATGAAAACCTGTGGCATGATCATCTGGATAGGGATTGGCGCCAGCGCATTAGTGGGTGTTTATAACCTGATGGGTGGAATTGATTTTGTAGGCGACACCATACTAGCACTTAGTGGCGGTAGCCCTACAACAACACTGCTTATTATGATGGCTATTCTATTAGTATTAGGTATGTTCCTTGATTGGGTTGGTGTTGCGTTATTAACTATGCCTATTTTTGTACCAATTATTGTTAGCTTGGGCATGGATCCTGTTTGGTTTGGTGTTGTCTTCTGTTTAAATATGCAGGTCTCATTCCTTTCTCCTCCTTTTGGGCCGGCTGCTTTCTATTTGAAATCAGTGGCACCTAAAGATATTAGTCTGGGTGAGATATTCAGTGCACTAGTGCCTTTCATCTGCTTACAAGTATTAACACTTGGATTGGTCATTATTTTCCCAATCTTAGCCCTGTGGTGGAGATAATCGCGTTAAAAGTCGCCATGTTAAAAATAGCGGTATTATAGATAATAACGTAGAGCTAATAACGTAATAACAGAACGAAAAAATAATAATAAAGATGGCCTAATAAGAAGCAGAATAAATAAGGCCATCGAGCCATAAATCAGGCGTTCATTTAAATATTGAGGTTTTAATGCAAGTACAAAAAGATATTGCCGTGATCGGCTTGGGTGTAATGGGTGCGAACATGGCACTAAACTTAGCCGAGCGTGGGTTTTCTGTGGTCGCCTTTGATACCAATCCACTACGCAGCCAAGCGCTACTAACGCAACATCAGTCATTAACAGCGGCACCATTACAAACGGTGCAAAATCTAACACAATTAATGGCACAACTTACTACGCCTCGCCGTATTGTATTATCTGTTCCAGCGGGCCCTATCGTTGATATTATTTGCCAAGATCTAATTGCTGCCGGCTTAGCACCCGATGATGTAGTGGTCGACACGGGTAACAGCCAATGGCGAGATTCCATTACGCGTCACCAAGCTTATGTGAATAAATTCCATTTCTTTACCTGTGCTACTTCTGGTGGGGAGCAAGGTGCACGTTTTGGCCCCTCATTAATGCCCAGCGGTGACAAAGCTGCATGGCAGCAATTAAAACCGATGTGGCAAGCTATCTCAGCAAAAGTGGACCCAGTAACAGGGGCTGAAATTGCACGTACTCATGTTGAACAACCTCTACCTGAAGGCGAGCCCTGTGCTGAATACATTGGTCCAATTGGATCTGGGCACTTTGTGAAAATGGTACATAACGGTATTGAATACGCTGATATGCAAATGATTGCCGAGACAGTTCAATTCATGCGCCAAGTATTAGCCATGTCTGCCGTTGAAGTTGCTGATATCTTTAGTCAGTGGAATAAAGGCAAGCTACAAAGTTATCTGATTGGCATCACCGCTGATATTTTACGTACGGTTGATCCTAAAACAGGCCAACCTATGGTTGATGTGATTCTAGATCAAGCCGGCCAAAAAGGCACCGGTAACTGGACAGCTCGTGAGGCTTTGGAATTAGGTGTACCTGCGAATGCGATTGCAGCTTCGGTATTTGCACGCTGTTTAAGCACACAAAAGAAAACACGTACTATTGGTGCATCACAATTAGCCGGACCAAAGGTACAAGCAAAAGATAAAGCACTATGGATAGATAAATTAGCAGACGCTTTATATTGTTCAAAAATATGCAGTTATGCACAGGGTTTTGAGCTGATGTCAGCTGCGGACAAAGAATATAACTGGCAACTTGATTATGTGGTGATTGCTAAAATTTGGCGTGCAGGCTGTGTTATTCGAGCCACTTTCCTAAATGATATTGCCGAGGCTTATCAAAGCCAACCAAAACTTCCCAACTTAATGCTTGCAGAGCGATTTAGTAACGACCTTGCTAAAGGACAATTAGCATGGCGACAAGTATTGACCGAAGCAATCGGCCAAGGCTTACCAATGTTAACCACCAGCTCAGCGATCGGCTATTATGATAGTTATCGTGAAGCGGACTCGTCAGCAAGTTTAATACAAGCAATGCGTGATTATTTTGGCAGTCATACCTATCAGCGTAAAGATCAAGATATTACACAGCATTTCCATTTTGATTGGCACTTTGGTCAAGGCGAGCAAACACTTAATCATTAATCTGTATTAAAGATGACTTTGCAAGGAAATATGCTTTGCAAAGTCATCACTTCAATTTTTATTCCTTTATTTTAACGCTCTTATTTTCTTATTTTAATTCTCTTTATTGTGCTCACCATTATTTTATGAGCATACAACGTATTAATAACAACCCTGTCATCATCCATCGGCTATGCAATCATTTATACGATTTATCGTGAGTTATAACTTGCATAAGAATACGCCAAACAAGCGCTGACAATAATCGCTAAACCTACGACTTGAAATAGCTGAAATGTTTGTTCAAAGAAGATAGCTTGTAGTAAAGCGGCAATAAATATATTTAAATAAAATATAGGAGCAAGTTCTGCGCTAGACAGAGATCGTTGGTACGCTTTCGTTCTGAATAATTGTGTACCAACACTCAATGCTCCCATTAACACGATCACTGCCGCGTAAGGAAACAACCAATAAGTAAATTCAGAAGTGGATGACTCCATTAATAACGTAGCAATAGGCAACACTAATATCGCCGCAATTAAAAAACTAACGCCATTAGTCATAAAGGGATTTAATTTAATTTGACTGGATTTGTACATCGATACCTGCGAACAAGCATTAAAAAAGCCCGCTAATAACCCTAGCAACATGCCCCACTGAAACTGCACACCGTTAATCACTCCAGATTGCACAATAACGCCAAAAAATGAAAAGACTAATGTCAGCACTATCGGCCTAGATATTGTGGAGCCATATAATATCCTTTCAATAATGGGGATAAACAGTGGGCCAGTGCTAAATAAAACCACTAACTCAATCAGGCTTAGTTTCGATAACGATAAAAAGAAGCAAAACTGCGTTAACGCGATAAAAATAGAACGTTTGCCGATCACCTTTGTTTCAGCGAAGGTTGGAAGTCTCGCTCTTAATATAAAAGCAGTACCTAACATAATAATCGCAGGGATCGTTAAACGGGCCATAAGTAATACATTGATAGGTACAATATGCTCTAAGTACTTAGCAAGAAAGCCACTTAATGATAAACATACAGTAGAGAGAAGCATTAATAAAAGAGGTGACATTAAGCTTGATACCTATTGTGATTGTAAGATGTGGAGCGCTTTAAGCAGGATAATCTACTATTAGATATTTAAGCACACGCAAGTCAGGAAGAGGCAATATAATAAACTATTAAAGGGAGTGAAAGTGATTATTAATGTTATTAAACAATATGCTATAAATACAATAAAAAGAATCAAGTACACTGGGTCTATTTGTATTGAACCGAGATTAAAAACAAATGTTTAACCAATGCCAAAGAGCAGAATGAGGCACGAAAATGAGTAGAGAAAATAACGTAAGACCATCTTATCCTACCTGTTTAGGCTTTGCTAAGCGAAACACACAGCTTCAAAGAGTAATACTGAAAAATCGATAAACAACGCTATTTATAACTTGCATTCAAGCTTAATAAAAATGAACAATAGAGAGGTAAATATGAAAGGGAAAATCTCATGTTAATTTTTAACTGCACCAAAGCGGCAGCCGATTTTTTTAGTGTTAAACGCGACGGTAAAAAAATCACCTGTATTGAACCATCACCACACAAAACGATTGCCGAATCGATTGCATCCCCTGTTTTTCCAGAGGATGTAGACCCACAGGAAAACGGTGCATTTCAATGGCAATGGGTAGTCCACTGCGTAGCGATACAGCGCAAAAAATATTGGTTAGTAACCGACTACCACAGCCGTTATTGCATTATGTTTCCTGTCGGTAAAAAAGGCGATAATATTGAATTTTTAAATAGCTTTGAATCAGGTCTTAAGGCAAATTTCCGCTACTGGGTAGATAATGCAAAAATGGGTCAAGATAAGGCTACACAATATATAGAGAAGTATAATGCGGCGATTAGTACCTGTGCATTTTATCAACGAGGCGACCGAAGTGTGCAAGGTAATATCAATACTACTGCTTGGTATTTGGAGAGCGTTTGTCTCGAAAAGGGGCATTTAACCGAAGCTTTGGATTGCTTATTATTTAGTGTAAGGGTATCTGAAATTCCAAAACCAAGACCTAAAGAAAAAGAGGATTTTTATACCTATAAAGCCTTTTATGCTTACTGGTTAAAAACCTTTTCTCCAAGTTTGTAGTAGCAACCAATTACGTTATCGCGATAAGCTAAGGACTGAATAAAGCATTTCGATTGGTAGCGGGTTATATAAAGTAATATCCTATTCAGGGGATAGACTTAACAATATCCCTTTAAAGGATATGTAAGTCACTATCCTTATTTACTGCCAGCAAGAACGAGTTACTTGTCATCAGGGTGTTGTTGTAAATAAGCTTTTTTAGCCAGATTTTGGTTTTTAGTACTATCAGTCATTTTTACTTTATAGTGCAAGCCTGCTTTCGCTAGCATGTGTGCCGCAACGGGAGCGGTGATCAACAAGAACATGCTTATTAATACTTCTTTTAAGTTCACGTGCCCAAGTTGAACACTGAAAAATATCATCGAAGCGATCAAAATACACGCACAGCCTAGGGTACTGGCTTTAGTTGGAGCATGTAAGCGCGTAAAATAGTCTGGAAGCTTTGCTAAGCCAATAGAACCGATTAGCATTACAATGCTACCAAACACCAATAAAACACTTATTACTACTTCTAAAAATACAGTCATCTACCTTCCTTATTCGATAATATCGCCACGTAATAAGTACTTACAAAAAGCTGAAGTACTTACAAACCCAAGAAGCGCAATCAATAATGCACTTTCATAATAAATGGCAGAGCCTTGGTGAAGCCCTAACAATATGATCAATGCAATGCTATTAATGTACATCGTATCAACGGCAATAATTCTATCTGGTGTAGTAGGACCAATAATTAAACGCCAAGTATTTAACGCTAAAGCACAACAAATTAGCGCACAAGCAATCAGGATAGCGACACTTAACATCCGAAAATCTCCTTTAAAGGTGCTTCATAACGATCTTTGATAAGGTTAATTAACTCTTGTTCGTCTTCAAGGTGCAGCACATGCACATATAACCATGTTCGGTCATCTGACAATTCAACGCTCACCGTACCGGGTGTTAATGAAACACTACTGGTAAAAATGGTGAGTGGTAAAGGCTCTTTAATATCTAAAGGCACCGCAATGAAAGCGGGCTTTAAACCGCGATTGCTTTGCAACACACGCTTTGCTACATCGTAATTAGAGGCAACAATATCAATTAACAAGCGAAACAAATACATCACCGCCTTGATAGGTTTTTTTGCTACTGCTTCTTTCTCATTGAGAGGTGCGACAATCCAAGGAATAACAATCGCAAATACCGCACCTAACACCATATGACCACGACTAAAGTCATGTAAAATTTGCCACACCAACCATAATAATACGCTGTGGTAAGGCGTAGGAAACCAAACAAATTTACGTAATTTATCCATTATTTAGCGACCTCATTAAGTTGTTGTAAACTTAAACCTGCTTTAAGTTGCTCTGCAGCCAATTGTGTATAGTCGCTTACTGGTCCTCCAAAAATAACCATCAAAGGCAGTAACGCAACCAATATACCAATGGCCAAATACTGAATAGGATGCCCTTTTAGTGCACTGGTGTTTTCACCACTGGTTCGCCAAAATAGTGAAGTACCAGCCCGAGATAAGGCGATCAAAGCGATTAGCCCTCCCCCTAGTATGAGAGGGAAAACCCACATTGCTTCACTTGCTTTGGTAACTGATTGCAAAATCAATGCTTTACCAACAAAACCAGATAATGGAGGCATACCAATTAAACCGATTGCCAATAACACAAAGATAAAGCCTAAAATACCTGCCTGTGGCATTGCTCTAGCAGCAACAAAACGGTCTTCCGCTTGGCCACGTTGTTGTTGAATTAAACCTGTGAGCAAGAACATAGCAGCACAAGCAACAGTACTATGTAGCAAGTAATAAATCCCTGCTGAAGTAGCCTGTACCGTATTCAAACTGATGGTCACCAATAAAGTGCCAACGGATACAATGACCAAGTTACTACAAAGTACCCGCAAACTTTGACTAGCGAGTACCGCAATCGTACCAACAGCAATGGTTAATAATGCAATCGGCCATAACCAGGGTAAGGCGATATTCGCGAGTTCACCGGCTTGGTCACCAAACATCACACCATGTACCCGCCAAATACTGTAAATACCAACTTTAGTCATAATGGCAAATAGCGCAGCTACTGGCGTACTTGTCGTCGAGTAAGCTTTTGGTAGCCAAAAATGCAAGGGAAGCATCGCTGCTTTCAAACCAAAAACAGCCAATAACAATAAAGCACCAGACTTAGCGATCAGTAATTCGTTGTTTGAGAGTAATGGAATTCTATCAGCCATATCAGCAAAGTTAAGGGTGCCTAAAGTGCCGTATAAAGTGCCTAATGCAAACAAAAATAGTGATGAACCAATTAAATTAAGGAATACATAATGGATGTTCGCCTGTATCCGTTGCTTTCCTCCTCCGTGGATCATCAGAGAGTATGAGGCTATTAACAACACTTCGAAAAATACAAATAAGTTAAATGCATCACCGGTTAAAAATGCACCGTTAATACCCATTAATTGGAACATAATAAGAGGGTGAAAAAAGGCACCGGTTTTATCTTCTCCGGCACTTGCATATAGCGTTATTGACAAGCCTAAAATAGCGCTTAAACACACCATTAATACCGAGAATAGATCAGCGACTAATACAATACCAAAAGGCGCGGACCAATCACCAAGTGCATATACTTGAATACCTTGCTGCTCAACCTTGAATAGTAATGAGAAGGCAACCACGACCAGAAAAACATTGGCGGTGATGCTCAGTACACGTTGTCGGCTTAAGGAGTTGCTTAAGCTTGGAAAAAGCAGAGTAACAGCCACAAAAAAAGGTATTAACACTGGGAATATAACTAAATGGTCAAACAAACTCATTAGGATTTTTCCTCAGATAGGGGATCAAAAGGCTCTATTCCATCTACGTGATCACTACCTAAGTCAGCGCGTCCTCGCATCGCTAAAATCACCGCAAAAGCGGTCATAGCAAATCCAATAACGATCGCCGTCAGTACTAACGCCTGCGGTAACGGATCGGCGTAATTTTCACTGCTGTTAAGTACCGCGGGTGCGCCTATGGTTAATCCACCACTGGCAAATAGAAATAAGTTAACAGCGTAAGACAATAAAGTAAGCCCAATAACTAAAGTAAAAGTGTGCCCACGTAGCATTAAAAATATGCCACATGCACTCATGAAGCCGACACAAACTGCGTAGACTAATTCCATTATCTTTCTCCTACTGTGAGTCGTTCTTTAGTCGTTAACTTGCCTAAGCTCGCTAATATAAGCAATGTCGCACCGATAACAGTGAAATAAACCCCGAGGTCAAACATCAATGCACTCGCAAGCTCAAATTTACCTATCCAAGGTAAGGAAACATATTCAAACCAAGAGGTTAAGAATGGTCGTTCAACAAACCAACTACCTAAACCAGTGAATCCAGCGATCGCTAATCCAATAGCGATCATATAGTGATAACTGATACTCACCCTTTTAGCCATCCAATCAACACCGTGTGCAAGGTATTGTTGAATTAACGCAATGGAAGTAATCAAACCGGCAATAAAACCACCACCAGGCAAGTTGTGCCCGCGCATAAATATATAAGCAGATATGAGCAAAAATAGGGGTAACAAGCTTTGTGAAACGACCAATAATAATACTGGATATTTCTCTTTAGCCCATAGTCGGCCATCGTAATCCTTAGTGCGCATTGATAAACGCATGCGAGCAATCACCTTATGAATACCCAATGCTGCAATCCCCAATACCGTTATTTCACCAAAGGTATCAAAGCCACGGAAATCAACCAGAATAACGTTCACTACATTGGTTCCACCGCCGCCTGCTTTTGCATTAGCCAAGAAGAACGCAGAAATACTATCCAAAGGATGGGTCATTAAAGCAAAACAAATACTACCAATAATACAACCTATTAATGATGCGATGGTCAAGTCACGCACAAAATGGCTAGGTCGACTTTTACTAGTTGGCGTTTGCTGAGGGAAAAAGTACAGCGCTAGTAATAACAAAATCACCGTTACAATTTCTACCGATAGCTGAGTAAGGGCTAAGTCGGGAGCAGAGAAATAAGCGAAGGTTATCGATACCACCAAACCAACTAGCGACAACATGAGTAAAGCGATGAGACGATAATGACTCCAAATTAAGGTTGCAAGTGAACCTGCAATGATCAATATGGCAGCAACCATCACGGCACCATTTATTGGCGTGCCAGGCATACTTCCTCTCGTTGTGTCGAGGTCAAACAAAGGCGGTGCGATCAGTAATAAAGCAAAGAAGCAGAGACAAAAAGCATAGCGTTGTAAAGAACCGTTCTCCAATTTAATGGTTATTTTTTGCGCCCACGTTACACAGGTTTGAATACACCCTTCAAATACCAATTTTGCATCAATATCTGGGAACATACCTGCAAATTTGAATAAATGTTTACGATTCAAATAAATCGCCACGCCACCAACAATAGCCAACGCACTCATTAGCAATGGAAGATTAAATCCATGCCAAATAGCAAGACTATATTCAGGTAGCGCATGGTTAAGCACCGCCAAAGAAGTACTTTCTAGTAACGGGCCAATAGTATAGTTAGGAAAAATACCGACCAACAAACAAATAGTCACTAAAATTTCCACGGGAACACGCATATAACGCGGTGGCTCGTGAGGGGTTTTAGTTAAACCTTTCGGCTCACCGTTAAAGAACACATCATGAATAAAACGCAGTGAATAAGCGACAGAGAAAGCACCAGCAATTGTCGCTAATACAGGGATTAACCAAGACATAGCACCTAAAATGCTTTGCTCTAAGGTTTCAGTAAAGAACATTTCTTTAGATAAAAAACCATTGAGCAGCGGCACACCCGCCATCGAGGCTGATGCAACCATCGCTAACGTCGCGGTAATAGGCATGTATTTCCATAATCCATTAAGTTTACGCATATCTCGGGAGCCAGACTCATGGTCAATAATACCTGCAGCCATAAATAATGATGCTTTAAAAACGGCATGATTCATGATGTGAAATATCGCAGCAATCGCAGCTAATTCAGTATTCAAACCGAGTAGCAATACGATTAAACCAAGGTGACTGATGGTCGAGTAAGCTAACAGCCCTTTTAAATCATGTTTAAATAATGCGGTATAAGCCCCTAATAACAAAGTTAATAGACCAGTTAAAGAAACCACAACAAACCACACCTCCGTACCAGCTAATACTGGATAGAAACGTGCTAATAAGAAAATACCTGCTTTTACCATGGTCGCCGAGTGTAAGTAAGCACTTACCGGTGTAGGTGCAGCCATGGCATGAGGTAACCAAAAATGGAACGGAAATTGCGCAGACTTAGTAAAAGCACCAATTAAAAATAAACTTAGAATTGCAATATAATAAGGGCTTTGTTTTACCAATTCAGCACTGTTGAGGACGACGTCTAATTCGTAACTGCCAACGACTTGACCTAATAAGATGATCCCCGCCAACAACGCTAAACCACCAGCACCAGTGATCGTAAGAGCCATTCTAGCCCCTTTACGCGCATCGCTATTGTGTGACCAAAAACCAATCAACAAGAACGAGCTGATACTGGTCAGTTCCCAATAGAGCCAGAGTTGCAGCATATTATTCGACATAACAATGCCGAGCATGGCTGTCATAAACATGATCAAATAGCAGTAAAAACGCCCCATATGATCTTTTTCAGACAAATAGTAACGCGCATATAAAATGACCAGTAAACCAATACCTAAAATCAATATACTGAACAATGCAGCTAAACCATCGAGCCGAAACGATAACGATAAACCTAATTGGGGGATCCAATCAACACTCTTGCTAAAAGACTCTCCAGCAAATATCGCTGGCAAATCAAGAAGAATCAAACCAAGGGCAAGCGCTGGTAACAACGCAGTTGCCAGCGTACATGCGCTGCGACTCAGTTTATTGGTTAGTAAGGGAACGATAATCCCTAACATGGGTAAAAATGGCACCCAGAAATAATGCATTTAAGCGAAGCTCCGTTAACTAAGTAGTTGGTATTTTCAAACCACGATAGTGATTATTTGGATAAAAATCAATGTCTTATTATGTCTATATTTATTAAATCATTGATTTTAATATACTTATAATTTCACACTCAAGTTGTAATTCAAATAGTGTTTTTTTCTACGCTGATTATTTAGGTTTAGCTGAGACTTACTTTGTGTCTATAAAATTGTAATAAAGCGTATTTATTACCTAGACAATTAAAATAAAACAGTACTATTTGAATTACCACTAAAGTTAAAACTCATCATATTCAATATTTATTAAATATGAATATTCTTATCTAGCTTACCATTCAATTAAATATACCAATAATAGTATTAGTTTTGAAATACTAGCGTTGTTAGGTAGTTGCAATAATATAGTTCTACGTAGTTGATATGTCGCTTCTATGCAATTGTAAAGTAATTATTTGGATCGTACTTCAGAGAAATATCTTTAAGTTTGTAACCAACAATAAAAAATTCACTTACAAGGGTAAAACCAGCTAGGCCTGAGAGTGACTCTGTCCTAAAACCTGTGTAATTGCTTATCATTAACTTAATCATATTGAAGATAGGTGATTATGAATAAAGAAGAGCTAGAAGCATTCGCCCTTAAAGCATCAAAGGGCTTAAAGTCCCACCGATTAACATAAGTTTTTGTTTGACTGAGAGCCACATTATGATGTGAGCATTTCCTTTCTAGATCACATAATTTCTAATAATAATCGACACGCTCTTAGTATGTTCGTTTTTTACATCATCTTTATTATTTAATCCATTCATATACTGGTTATACCTGTGGAATATAGCCAAACGTTAAACAAATAATCTCATCATTGTCGTTTAGGTATTTATTAATAACTTCCTCAACAGCACTATTGTTCATTTACAAAAAAACATCAGAATAATATTTAATATCACGTTTAATCAATGTGGGTATATACCCATGCTACCTCAAGATGCAAAGTCAGCAAGGCAAATTGTACCGAGAGGCTAGGCATAAAATTGAAGTATAGTTATTCTACATAGAGATTTTATAACAACGCAGATTGGTGCAAGTTGCCTTGCCCTTCGGGGCGCAACCTCGAAAATCAGCCCTGCGTAACAACAATCAAAAAGGGAATAACCATTACCTCATGTTGCGCCTTGCTCTGGTATCCGAGGTTTCGCCTGACAAAGCATCTTGAGGTGGCATGGGTATAAGTACAATATTATTAATAAATACCTAATGAACTTTTATCAATGAGATTTAGTGACTTTATTTTCTAAAGGTAGTATTAGCAACTTTTTAATATAGTGAGTATAAAATATGGAAAAATTAAATAGTGGCTGTCATGTCATGACAAAACCAACGGGATCTACCTGTAATATTGACTGTAGTTATTGTTTTTATTTAGAAAAATATAAATTATATCCAGAATCCAAGCAAAAATTTATGGATGAAGAAACACTAGAAATTTTTATTCGCCAACAAATAGAAGCACAATCAAGCGATACTGTGGATTTTGCTTGGCAAGGTGGTGAACCGACTTTAGCTGGTATTGAGTTTTATGAGAAAGCGATTCAATTACAAAAAAAATATGCTAAAAACAAAAAGATCGTCAATGTCATGCAGACGAACGGTTTACTTTTAAATAAAGCATGGTGCCAGTTATTTAAAAGAAATGACTGGTTAATCGGTATATCTATAGATGGCCCAGAAGAGTTACATAACGCCTACCGTGTAACAAGAAGTGGTAAAGGCACGCACCATAAAGTCATTAAGGCCATTGAACTGCTAAAGCGCCATAAAATAGAGTTTAATATCTTAGCCGTAGTTAATAGCCTTAATGTTAAACAACCAGAGAAAGTGTATAAATATCTAAAATCATTAGGCACACCTCATATTCAATTTATCCCACTCGTTGAACGAGAAGATACTAATGCAGAATCTAATGAAATCCGTTTAATTGGACCAGATTTTGTTCGCCAAGCACAAGTAACAAAATGGTCAGTTCCATCACTTCAATATGGTGAGTTTTTATCGCGTATTTTTGATATCTGGGTAAAAAATGATATCGGTAAGGTGTTTGTACAAATATTTGAAACGACCCTAGCAACGACCTGCGGTTACCCTGCTCAGGTATGTATTTTTAGTGAAAAATGTGGCCATGCTTTTGCTCTGGAAGCTAATGGAGATCTTTATAACTGTGACCATTATGTATACCCCGAACATAAGCTAGGCAATATTCATGAACAATCAATAACCACCATGAATAACAGCGATCACGCAAATCAGTTTGGTGAAGACAAAAAAGATAAAATAGCAGAAGACTGTAAAACATGTGCATTTTTAGAACAATGTCATGGTGATTGTCCAAAACATCGATTCATTGCTTCATCTACAGGTGAACATAATCTGAGCTATTTCTGTGAAGGGCTGTTTTACTTTTTTAAACATAGTGCGCCTTATATGAAAACCATGAAAGGTTTACTAGAAACGCAACAATCTCCGGCCCTATTAATGAATATTTTAAGAAACTAAAATTTAATAAATCGTCAAAGTAAATATCAGAACGACTGCTTAGAATGATCAAAATCATGTTTGTTTAGGTGCTCTAAATACAACTATAAATGATTATTGTAATAAATAAGGCAAATACAGGAATAGAATAAAGATGGAAAAATTATTCACTCATTTTATGCAAGTTGTTTTACATGGTTCTATTTCGCAAGCAGCCATATTTCTTAACATTACGCAGCCAGCAATAAGTCGAAGCATAAAAACCCTTGAGGAGCGTTATAAAGTTCAACTATTTGAGCGTAAAGCGCGTGGTGTTGAATTAACACCAGCTGGCCAAATAATGATAGAGCGATGCATTCTGATAGAAAATGAGATGAAAGGTATGGAATCTGAAATCAATTCTTTATTTTCTGAAAAAGAATCTTTGCGAATTGGCTCAGGCCCCGCTTGGGAAACCCCCATAAAAGAAATGATTTCTAATTTTTTATTTATGTATCCAAATGTACATATAGAAATTATGCCAAATACTATTGAAAATCTAATTCCAAAGTTAATTTCAGGTGAATTGGATATCGTATTAGGGGGAGAGAATGGTAAGTCATTTGTAGAAAATAATGATGTCTCTTTTATTCCGCTGATGGATACTCGCCTATGCATTATTGCCCACGAAAACCATAAGCTCGTTCAATCATCGGAATACTCATTAAAACAGCTTTCAGATTATCCTTGGGTTGGTTTTCAAAGTTCGAACTCGATGCTTGATAGCATCAATAAATTATTATCACGCGAGCGTACTCCCCCAATTAACTTTATTCTCAAGACAGGGTTTATTGAAGTTGCATTAGCTTTGGTAAAGAAAAATGATGCATTATTATGTGCAACAAACTCTCTGCTACATAAAATCAAAAATAGAGGATTCGTTGAGCTGCCTTTAAATGAGCCCATTTGGCATTATCATATAGGTGTTTGGACTAAACCTAATGCACAGCGTCGCCATTTAATTAATGAGTTTATAAAACAAATTAAGCAGCAGGTAGCCAATAATAAACATCATAAGCACTTTTAATTCGCTAATATTCAAAAAGAGCTTCATTTTCAACATCATCAAATAATCGAAGTAATATTTGCTTTAACCTCAATTCTGGTTAATCAAAGTGGAATTATATTTAAAATCATAAGATTATCTTTTTTGGCTATACAGTGCCGTTAGTTTTTTGTAGTTCAAGGCGAATTATTGAAGGAATAACGGGTTATTGAGAGATAATTTAACGCGGAAATAACGGTGTTATATCGTTTTGCTTATCCAGAACAGAGGTTACTTAGCATCAAGGCCTATCAAAACTGGCTTATTCTTCTGTTGTATAAACCTTGCCTCTGTCAGCGGGAGTGATGATTTCTTTTGTATCTGCTTTAAATCCATACATTTTGATATTGGTTAACGATGCCTCATAATTTATTGGCTGACCTGGGCCACCAACATAACCAACCGCAGAGATAGACGGACCTTCCAATGCTTCCAACGCGTTATCTGTTCTGAATATATATCGTTGTAAGTCTTTAGATAATAAAGAAAAGTCTTTATGTAAAATTTGAGAGTGGTAGCCAAAGGTTGCATCGATCCCATCTATACTTACATTTTTAAATACTCCAAGTTTTAGTCCTTCCATTGTGTTTTTCTTTGAAATAAAACCAGTGGCGATTCTGACTGCAAAATTACAACCATCTGCACTTATATTATGTGCTTCTATATTCTCATTAGTTTGAATCGTATGAGGAGATAATGTTAATGCAGCACTACCATTGATACACCTTATATCTTTGGCTTTAATATTAGTGACACCACCTAACTGCATATTATTCATAGGAGCATAACCCGTTTCCAACCTTAATGCAGCGCCACCTTCAGACTCTATATTTTCAAAATAGACCTTATTTGCAGCTTGCGCTTGCACTGCTCCATAACCATATGCAGCGTTATAAATAGTGATGTTTTTAACATCGCCGCTTGTTGGCAACTTACCTCTATTCGCTTTATTTTTATCGGTTAATATTACATTCAAACTCATCGCTGAATATTTTGTATTGTTATCATAAATATTCATATTTGATGTCAAAAAGTTTTCAATATTGAAAAAATGAAACACTTTTATGCCGTAAACATTATTAAATGGTTTAGCAGGATTCGCGCTGGAAACTTTAGTGATAGCAGGCAGCTGCACGATAAAGCGTTTGTCTTTTTGTAAACTTGTCACAGCAACATTTTTGACAACTTCATCATTATGCTTCCCCACGTTGAATATCGCATCACCGCCATTATCATACATCGCCTGTAGATAAGGCCTTATGCTGGCACTTTCATCAATTAATAACTTAATATTTGATTTTAACTCCACATTCATAAAGTAATATACGCCTGCAGGGATAATAATCTCTGCTCCGCCCATTTGTGATAGTTCATTAATTGCAGATTGAAGTTTTTGTGTATCATCTTTTTGATCTGAATTATCAACGTCGTAATCAGTCACTAAGTTTTTTACGATAGACGTTTCAAAATCTTTGTAATATCCGTTATCTGCAAAAACTTGGAGAGATGTTGCTGAAATCAGTAAAGCAAGTGATACGTTTTTTAATCTATTGTTCATATATATACTTAAAGAGTGTTATTAATAACTTAAAAGCGATGACCACCGCCATCGCTTTTAGATTTAGTTAAATATCAGATATTCTAAATTTCAGTCCTGTTAAAAATGGTATTTGAGACGAACACGTCCACCAATGGCACTTTCTTTACTATTGTCGCCAATTTTAGTTTGCGTATAACCAGCCCCAAGATATATATCAAAGTTTTCTAGATCCAAAACACTTGGAAATTTATAGGAAGTATAAATTCTTAATTCTTCTGTATCGTTAGCATTTTTGTCCGCATTTCTTGCCCCATATAATGTAGCTATATAAAAATTTTGATACTGAGCACCAACACCCATCGAGAAAGATGTGGCTTCATTATCATTAATACGTTTATCAGATAAATACCCCATACGAGCATTTAGTGCTAGATCATTTGTCACCTTATAAATACCGGTAACCGCTGAACCAAACCATGCATTTCCATCATCTACAACCTTCGAGCTATCATTAAAATCATCTTTAACATTGTCATTAGCCGTAATAAAAGAAGCGACGTCTTTTCCTGCTATATCAGAGCTATCGGTTGCTACAGGGATTTCAAAACCAAATGCCATTGATACTGTGTCTGTATCATAAGTAACGAGTGGTCGGGCAACCATAGTACTACCATCGTCACGAGATTGAGCGGTCAATTCAAATCCAAAATTATCATTTAGTGTTTTAGTAAAAGTAATTTGTGGGTACCCAGTACGACCACGAAATTGTTTTGCACGATAAACCGTTGAGTTCGCGGTTACAAAATAAGTATCTTGCCCCTGATAAGAAAGCGTCGTTGCTTCAAAATGACCTGCTTTAATAGACCAATCATTTACTACACCAAATTGAAGAGTAATCTCATGTGCATTACCATTATTATCATTACCATTTTGTCTCCATATTGGGTGAAGGTTAAACCCGACAAAGTGACCATTTTCTAACGTTCTCTGCCCATCAAAAAGAAACTTTAAACGACCGCCAGAATTGAAAATTTTAGCGTCATTATCCGTTCTTTGCTCTATTTTGTTCACATTCGATTCGTTCGAAAAATCAAACTCGGCATCTACCCCTAAATTTATAGTACCGATAGGCGTTTCATACACAGCCCCTGCATGCGCTGTTGATGCAAAAAGTAAGGCGAGAATACTTGGTGTCAAAAAACTTTTTTTCATACGTTTATGTCCCTATTAATTATCAGAAATCACTAATAAATTTATTTCTGATAATTAATAAAAAAAACATCTGTTTTTTTCATTTACCCAATATTTTTTATAAAATAAAAGGATTCATCTATCGATAAAATTTATCTGTGAGCAATTTCGACTAACCTTATAGGTACAAAAATTCTAATTAATGATGTGTCTCACGTTTTTATTTGGGTCAAATTTTGCTTTGATAAAAGTCTGAGATAGGCCATCTTAGGGATAAAGAATAAATGAGGAAGGTATCAATATAATTAATAGGTCTGCATTGTTTTTAATTTCAAAACATAAATATAACGAGGGAAATACCTCTTTAAAATAGCCTAACTCACTCTATTTTTAATAATTTTTTGATCTCGATAACAAAGACGATTAAATAGCATTTTAAAATTGGCTCAGATATAACACACCTAGATTCCGCATAGTAAGTGCTGCATTCAGAGTCATATCGACGTTCATAAAGAATATTTAGTTGTAATGGTAGTGGAACAGCTATACCTATGAAGATAAAAGAATCAGCCTGCTGTAAAAAAATCTAGGTATAAACGATAGGCTCTAACAAGTAGAACTCCTTCGACTTTGAGTGATGGATAATTTACAGAGTCAGAATTACAGTGAATATTATGCTTATAAAGACCTGTAGATAAACTTAACCTGAACAGGTTTAAACAATGTAATAGAAATGGAAAATGCAGAAGATACTCAGTCGAGAAATGGGTTAAAATTATACATGCATATAAAAAACAACAGATCTGCTTTGAATCATACTCAATGATGTCATTGAAAGAGCATGTTATAAATTAGTTTAAAAGCTGCAAATACATTTAATCATTTACAGCTTATTGTTATATTTAAGCAGGTTAATTCGTCGAGTAGAAACCCAAGTTTTTATCCACAACAGCTTCGCTCACCTTACTCTGTTTGACTAACAGCTCACTGTTAAAGCCCTCGCTACGATTATTTTTAATTACCGCTTTATTTACAGAGTTAAGATTTATAGAGGGATACTGACTTAGATAGTCACGAGTAATTGTAGATGAAACGATACTATTATTACTAACTAATAAGCTATCAATTGAACTACCGTGTACGAACAGTCCATTAAGACTATTAATTTGATTCTCTATAAAACTCACCTTTCCATGATAGGGTTTTTCACCATATTTTTGGTCTTTGGTTAATTTAACTAATACATATAATGGATAGACATCTGGATCTGAAAAGCCCACTTTATCGAAAATATTATTATGAATTGTCACATCTTTTGTACCACTCGATTCATACCAGAAGTCATTGTCACCCACCAAAAGTACATTATGCATTTGGTTATAAAAATAATTTCCAGTAATTTCCACCTTACCTTTTGTGGTCAATAATGCTCCGCGAGCCCTATTTTTTTCTATAATATTATTTTTAAAAACAACATTCGGCTGCCATGTTAAATTTTCAAGCGTCATTTCAGAAGAAGGGATTGGATCCGGTACTTCAGCAAAACGAATTAAAAATACTTTATTGTTAATAATGTTAACTTCTTCCACCGTTGTTTCAAAAAAAGAAGAGATAGTTTCTTTATTAGTAAAAGCAACCTTATCTCCAGGATCAGCAAAAATAATACCTTCCTGTTGAAAATGGCTAATCGAAGCAACGAATGTATTATCTCCGACATAGGAGTCAACATTGACATAAGCACCGTGAACATTAATGCCATCATCAAGCATGTGATCTAATTTACAATCTTCAACAACAATGTCGCCTTTACAATTCATAAAGTGCGTAGCATCGGCCCTCGTCGAAACCATACGATCATTTGATGGTGTAACAAAATATTGTGATAAGTTAATATTTTCAGTTCGCTCAATAATCAGAGACATTCCCCCTGCCGTATGCACAGTTATATTTTCTAAAATAATATTTTTAGAATCAATGATGTGAATAGCCGGAATGTGGCGATTTAAAGTTCTTTCTCCATAAGTGACCCAAACAGCGGCTTCGGGAATGGGTTGTATATTTTCACCTAATTGTGAGAATTCTACACAATCATTTCCAAGATCAATTGCATGAGGATAATCAACTGTTTCATATAAAGGGGGATTATAAATTGGTGCGGTTGTATTTTTATCAAAGGCTATGTTTTGGCCAACATGAACCCATTGCTCAAAACGTTTAAACAAAATTTTGTTATTTTCAATTTTATAAGGGTAACGCTGTGCATTTATTTTAGCGATAAAACTCTTTTTTCAGGATCAGAGGTGACAATCTCTAACTCTGAGTGGAATGGCATAATAAAATCTATTTTCACATTTTTAATAGTGAAATTTTTTGATTTATCAACAGCAAAAGGAATGACTTCATCATAAAAAAGAAATAATGAATCATCGCCATCGATAGATAAACTATTCATATTATTAATTAAAAATGCGATACGTTTTAGACCATCATCATGATTCGCAATGTTTTTATATGCTTCCATCGCGTGTTTTTTATAGAATTGATAGACCCCTTTAGGAAAAAACAACTTAATGTCGTCCATCCCCTTTATTTTAAATAATAATTGACTCAATTTTAATGTGATGTCGGTGTTAGGTACAACTCCATGGTTAGATACATCTATTATTTTTTGTTTCATTTCTTTAGCGCACATAAACCTGTCCTATTTTATAGCAAAGAAAATAATGAAGTATTCGATGGTTGCTACGTAAAAATTTCACTAACAAGACGTGGCTTTAATAGATAGTTGTTATCACTTCAAGACTCAACGTAGGTAGGTTAAATTTCAACAAGCAGAACGAAACGTTTTTTACTTCCTTTGCTCTTATTCTTTGTTCATAAAAAAACACTCTATGCCTTCGTTTTAATAACAAATACATAGAGTGTTAATAAATCTAACCTAGCTTAAGACCTCTACCTCAGCTTGCTTCTTTGCATGGTGTTTAGCTAAAAGGGCTTTAACTAATATGTTCAATACAAAAACAGAGATGATTGATCCAACTAAAATAGTGATAAGGTTTCGAGCAATATTTTCAGGCTCAGTAACAATACCCGCAGAAGAAGCCATGACATAAGTAGCGACCATTAACACAAAGGTCATAACGCAAGCGATACGTATATGTTTCCAGTGAGTTAAATCGACAACATCTACTATAGGTAATAATACTTTGTTTGATGTATCAGGATTTCTTATGGTCATGAACCATGTAATGGCAAGACTTAATCCGAATAAGATAGCTGCTTTATGAAGGAAATGTAGATGCCAACCAGTATAAATATAATTTAAGAATAATGAGAAAAGAACATAGGCAATTGCACCTGTAATCGTTGATTTAGCAGTCGCACGTTTGGAAACCATACCTACAACAACAATCAATAGTATTGGTAAATGAAGCGAAGCATTAAATTTTTGCACAAACATGTACATTCCAGCATCTGCATATTGAATCAATGGTGCAAGACAAGCAGCCATGACGGCAATAACAGCGCCAAACTTTTTACCAACTGAAATACATTTCATATCAGAGTTAGATTTACTAAATGGTTTATAAATATTCAGAGCAAAAATAGTAGAACATGTATTTATAATTGAATTAAACGTAGAAACAACTGCACCAAATAATACCGCACCAAAAATACCAACCAAATAATCAGGCATGAGACGATTAATCAATAGTGGATAAGCTTCATCGGCTTTAATACCTTCTGTGCCATAAAGATGAAAGCAATAATACCTGGTATTAACAAAATGCCGATACTCAGAATTTTTACCACTCCCGCCATCAGGATGCCTTTCTGCCCTTCAGCTAAATTCTTAGCACCTAGAGCACGCTGTATAATCAACTGATTGGCACAAGCAAAATAAAGATTGATCAAAATCATACCAGTAAATATGGCAGAAAAAGGCACTGTTACTTTCGGAGCAGAAACTGCATTTAACATTTGAGGATTATCGACAACTAATCGATGAACGCCTTCAGATATACTACCGCCACCTAAAGCGTTTAATCCCAAAACTAGCACTAAAATACTACCGAAGAAGAACCCAATGCCATTAATTGTATCCGAGATAACGACCGCTTTCAGACCACCAAAAATCGCATAAATACTGCCAATAATAGTAATAAAAGCAATCGTTCCTATTAGTGCTGCATTATCTGAAAGGTTAAGTAGGCCAGAAATATCAAAGACTTTACTTAAACCAATTGCCCCCGCGTAGAGAACAGCAGGAAGTAGAATGAAAACTAATCCCACCAGAATACAATACGACATAAAATTACGAGCGCCGCTACCAAACCTTTGTTCGACTAATTCAGGCAGAGTGGTTATTCCTCGGCTTAAAAAATAAGGTAAGAAAACGACAGCCATTATTATCAAGCCAAGAGCAGCTGTTACAGCCCACCCCATATTAGAAAGGCCAACTGCGAATCCTTGTCCATTAAGTCCAATTAATTGCTCTGCTGACCAATTAGTTAGCAGTATTGAAGTACCAATTTGTAAACCAGTTAGGCCTCGCCCTCCCAAAAAGTAACCTGTAGATGTTGTTAAATCTTCTTGTTTTGTTGCTCGCCAAGATATGTAAGCCACAAGTGCGGTAAATGCTACAAATGAAATTATTGTCCAACTGTTCATATTAATATCCTCTGTTATTCATACGCATATGCAGGACCAAACTCGGCAAGTCCAACCATTATGTAGGGGTTTAAACATTTATCATTTACCGACTCGGCAAAAGACCACAATTCGCGATATAAAGATTTTTTTATGTCTTTATATTTATCATCCGTCGCTAAATTAACTAACTCATCAGGATCAATTTCCAAATTGTAAAGTTCATCATAATCAAAAGAGTTATAAACCAGTTTCCATTTATCATTGAATACCGCGCGTTGTATGCCATAAATCTCATTGCCATTAGTCTGGGTAAATGAATATTCACGCCATGGTTCAGGCTTCTTATCGTAAATAAAGGGTAATAAACTTTGCCCCGTTAATGTAGATGTATCTTCATTAACAAGTTCTAAAAATGTAGGAGCAAAATCAGCTAATGAAACAGGCGCATCAATGGTGCGATTAGGATTTTTTAATCCATTTTTCCAACTAATCACTGCTGGGATATGATAGGCACCTTTAAAGGCAGGCAAACCTTTACACCATAGGCCATGCTCACCGTTATAATCCCCGTGATCACTTGTAAATAAAATAAGAGTATCGTCGAAATCACTACGTTTTTTGAGCTTATCGAGTACTAATCCAAAAAGATAATCCTCATAGGTGCAAAACGCCATATAGTGGATAATGGCATCCTTTTTTTCTTCTATTGATAATTGATTAAATGCTTTTTGAGTTCGCTGATACAGGTGAGGTTTATCATGAAGATCATCAAAATGAATATCCGTCAGTTCAATATCAACATCTTTATACATATCTAAAAATTTTTGAGGTACAAAATATGGGTCATGAGGCCCGAGAGTGCCTAAATAATATAGCCAAGGGTTACCATCTTCTGGTATTTCATTAAGTTTTTCTATTGCGGCATTGACGACATCAAAATCATTAAATGGGTTTTCTTTCGAACCATAGTGATTGTAATTAGGATAGCCTGCGCGTTTTATTTGCCCCACTTTTCTGGGAGTGTTTACGTCTTCATCTCGTGTTTTAGCGAGTTTTTTATAAACTTCCCAACCCGAGCTCATATGTTTAGTCGCTTCGTCGGGTTTTGTTCTTTTATTTGAAGTAACGTAAACTTCTTCAAACCCATGATCTTCAGGGCCTGTTTCATAACTAACATGCCATTTGCCTGAATACCCCATTCGATAACCTTGTTCTTTAAGGTTTTCTGAAAACAATGGTATCCCAGGGGTTAATCTATCTGATAATGCATTTTGCACACATACATTGTTCCATACGCCGTGTTCAGTTGGATATTTTCCCGTAAAAAAGGTCGCACGCGACGGGCAACAGTGTGGTGATGGGCAATGCGTATTTTTAAAATTCACACCACTTTTCATCAGAGATCGCACATTTGGTATTTCAATTAACGGATTAGTTAATGAATCACCTCTTTGCTGATCTGTCATGAAAATAAATATGTTAGGTTTCTTTGTCATTGGTATAACCTTTTTAATAAAATGAAAGGATTTAATGATCGAATAACTGTTTATCGAATACTTATTTCGACTCACCATATAGCAACAAACATCATAATTAGTGACGGAAATCGCATTTTATTTGAGCAATATTCTGGAGTTATTAAAATAGGATGTAGTACCGCTTAGGGATAAAGAATAACTGAGGAAGGTATAACTAAAATTAATGGGTTACTATTTTATAAGTCTATAATCTAGGCTAAGGGTTGAACTCCCATACCTTTCTAAGTCACTATGATTAACTCTTTTTAAGAAATAATTTGTCACACCGTGACCACTTAAAGACCGCTGAGCTTGACTCTATAATTTGGCCGAACTTACTGCCGAGTGGTCTGATGTGAGAGCTTACATTCGTTATTTTCATGCTGAAAAGTGGAATGTTCGATACTAGTCATTAATGCTTGTTAGTGGCTGAATAACTTCTCAATTTATCTGTAACTATTTTATTCATTGTCCTTCTAACAATCGTTTAAATAAGCGTATTGCTATCGTCTTATTTTTTGCTTTTGAAACAAAATATCTATTTCATCACCATCTTGATCTACGGCGCGCCAAAGATAATGCAAAACGCCATTTATTTTGATAAAAACCTTATCCAAATACCAAGTATCTCCCGTGGCCAAGGTTCTTTCTGATCTGGTTACAGTGGATATTTCCGTGTTTTTTACACCACTGCCGGATCGTTTCATAAGTGACAACAATTCCTTTAGCTGCGAGCAATTCTTCAATATCACGAAAGCTCAATGTAAGACGATGATAAAGCCAAGCAGCGTGGCTGATGATTTGCGGAGGATAACGATAACCTGCATAGATATTTGAATTTTTCATCAGCAAATTATCGTATAATCGATTAGAGTGGTTAATAAGTTGATAGTACGTGGCTTAGTTCCGTCCAAATTTTAGATTAAGGTCTATTTACTAGAGTTTACTCTACTCGAAAAGTTGACATTACCGTTTCAAAATATAGTCATTGTTTTTCCTAAACGACTGCTTTCCATCGCTAACTCTACAAGTCGAATATTCAACAGGGCATCTTCTGCAGATACTGGAGGTGCTATGCCATTATTAATGGCATCGGCCATTTGTATGTAATAGTTTTGATAACCTCCACACTCTGTTTCTACAACTTGTGATAAATTTTCAGAGTATAAATGTCCATATTGTTCAATATCTTCTTTAGCCCAGTTAACTTTATTCGGTTTAATACCTGCTATTAATTTTGGCTCTTGCGGATCTAATCCTAATTTTCTGTAATGTCCTTGATCCCCTTGGATACTGAACCGTAAGTTTGGTCCAGCACAAAATAAAGAGGCATGTAATAATGCAAGTTTGTCCGGATAATGAAGAGTTAAATTAAAATAATCAACATTAGTTGCTCCTGCGCGCGTTATTTCACATTGCGCAGTAATAGCCTCAGGTAAACCAAATAACTGTAATGTTTGGTCGATTAAATGAGGGGCTAAATCGAATAGTATCCCGCCTCCATCTTGAGACTGCTCTCGCCAACGCTGAAGTACCTTTGGTCTAAAGCGATCAAAATGAGATTCAAAATGTTTGATATTTCCTAATTTATTTTCAGATATTAATTTTTTAACGGTCATAAAGTCACCATCCCAGCGACGATTATGATAGACACTTAATACAAGTCTCTTCTCTTTTGCTAAGGCAATTAAGGTTTCACCATCTTCTACTCTCGTTACAAAGGGTTTTTCTATTACCACATGTTTATTATTTTCCAACGCTAATTTGGCTAATGAGAAATGTACGTCGTTAGGGGCTGTAATAATAACTAATTGAGCATCACTGTTTATTATCATCTCTTCAGCTGAAAAATAATGCTTTGCTTTAGGCCAGTCCAATTTGACTTCATCTACTTTGCTACTGCTTATTGCAGTCACTTCGAACTCGGAGAGAGTATCGATAAATGGAAGATGAAAAGTTTTTGCAGAAAAGCCATAGCCAATAACTGCCGTCTTAATACTTGTTGTTATTTTATTACTCATTTTTTACATCCTTTATTGGTTTAGTCGGCTCATCTCACACTCATTTTGAAAAGTAGGTTTTGGCATTATTAAAGCAAATATCTTTAACCAAAGAGCCTAGTAGAGACATATCATTTGGCACTTCACCATTTTCAGCCCAGCGACCAATCATGTCACAAAGGATACGACGGAAATATTCGTGACGGGTATAAGACATGAAGCTGCGTGAGTCAGTCAACATGCCTACAAATTGGCTTAATAATCCGAGTTGTGAAAGCTGCTCCATTTGACGTTTCATACCGTCTTTTTGATCGTTAAACCACCAACCTGAGCCGAATTGAACTTTACCTGCAATACCACCTCCTTGGAAATTACCAATCATAGTTGCCAACATCTCGTTATCACGAGGATTTATACAATATAAAATAGTTTTTGGTAGTTGATTAGTGCTGTCCATCTCGTTAAGGATGTGCGCTAATTCAAAAGAAAAGGTACGGTCGCTAATGGAATCATAACCTGCATCAGCACCTAATAGCTTGAACATGCGTGAATTGTTATTGCGCTGTGCTCCGATATGCATTTGCATTACCCAGCCTAATTTTGCATAACGCTTACCCAGCCAAACTTGGACTGCTGTTGAGAATTGAGCAACCTCATTTTCAGACAATATTTCACCATTCAAACGATTAACAAATAGTGTATTTAAGTCTTTTTCTGATGGAATTGCAGCATAACGCACTACTTCAATACCATGGTCAGCTGCGCGACATCCGTTAGTATCAAAATGCGTAAGACGTTTATCTAATGCCGTTAGCAAAGCATCAAAACTAGTAATTTCAACATCAGCAGCATTTCCTAATAATGCAATGTAGTCGGAAAAACCATCAAGCTCAATTTTGAATGCTTTATCGGGGCGCCAGCTTGGCAGTACCTCAACATTGAAGTTTTTGTCGTTAGCAATGGCTTTGTGGTGTGTTAAAGAATCAATGGGATCATCCGTTGTGCCAGCCATCACTACGTTCATTTGCTTCATAATGCCGCGTGCAGAAAATTCTGGTGTTTGTAATAATTCATTACATTCATCCCAAATATCTTTAGCTGTATTAGGGGTCAGTAGTTTCCCCGTTATACCAAATGGGCGACGAAGCTCTAAATGTGTCCAGTGGTATAGTGGGTTACCCAATGTCATTGGTACTGTTTTTGCCCAAGCTTGAAATTTATCGTAGTCAGAAGCATCCCCCGTGATTAATCGCTCTTGAATACCTGCAGCACGCATACCACGCCATTTATAATGGTCACCTTCAAGCCATATTTGACCTAGGTTTTCGAAGCGACGATCCTGTGCTATTTCTGCAGGGTTAAGATGACAATGGTAATCATAAATCGGCTGCTCTGCTGCATACTCATGATAAAGACGTCGAGCAGTTTCATTGCTTAATAAAAAATCATCACATAAAAAATTTTTCATTTTTGATTTCCATTTAAAGTGCTGCAACAGTGGCTTTTGCACCATTGTTGAGTAGTGATTGATATGCATTTTTTACTGCATTAATGACTTGTACATTTTGACCAATTTCAGATGCGAAAATAGATTCAATTGAAAGTAGAGCTGGAACAACTGATGTATTTAATCCATGACTATCACAGATTTCCCGAAGTATAGTTGCCATAGGGTCTCGAACATCGATGTCGTTGCCTTGTTCGTCAACACCAGATATAAAACGCATCCATCCTGCAATACCAAGTGCTAACCATTTAAAATCAGAGCCCTGCTCTAAATGAAAGCGCAAGCTTCCACCCATACGTTGAGGAATTTTCTGACTGCCATCCATTGCAATTTGCCATGTTTGATGCTTTAAGCTTGGATTTTCGAATCGATTAATAAGCAGTGCCGCATAGCTTTCAAGGTCTGCACCTTCTGGCATAGTTAGTGATGGTGCCTGTGCCTGCATCATCATATCAAAAGCAGCTTTACGATAGCTTGGATCTGTCATTGTGTCTGAGATGTGTTCGAAGCCACCAAGGTAACCTAGATAAGCTAAGAACGAGTGACTGCCGTTTAACATCCGTAGTTTCATCTCTTCAAATGGCACAACATCATCAACAAACTCTGCACCAGCAATATCCCATTCAGGACGACCAGCTACAAAATTATCCTCAATTACCCATTGGCGAAATGGCTCACATGCAATACCGCATGGATCTTCAACACCAATCAAATTGGTAATTTCGGAAAGAGTCTGTTCTGTTGCTGCTGGAACAATACGGTCAACCATGGTGCAAGGAAAAGTGACATTTTGTTCAATCCAAGTAGCAAGTTTTGTATCTAATAATTGAGTAAATTCAAGAATTGCTGCTTTGGCAACATGTCCATTGCCTTGAACATTATCGCAAGACATTACAGTAAATGGATTAATGCCGCGGTCTCGACGTAATTTAAGCGCCTGAACAATGTAACCTAACGCAGATTTTGGTTGGGCTGGGTTTTTAATATCAGAGATCACTAGTTCATTATTTTTATCGAGAAGGCCAGTTGCCGGATCTATGCAGTAACCTTTTTCTGTTATCGTCATTGAAACAATAGCCACTTGTGGCTCTGCCATTTTTTCAATCACGGCTTCAATTCCGTTAAACTTAGGGTGCATAGATTCCGTGATACAAGCAATAATTTTTACTTGTGTTGATTGCGCACCTTTTTCAGCAACGGTGTAAAGATGATCTTGTTCCTTTAATGAGGAAATGATTTTTTCGCTTGAAAAAAGGCTGATTTCACAGATTCCCCAGTCACTATCCACTTTTTGCGCTACTTCATTTGTATACAAAGCCTGATGTGCACGATGAAATGCGCCAAATCCTAAATGTACTATTCGAGTTTTTAGTGTTGAACGATTATAAGTTGGCACACTCACCGACTCATTTAATTGGCTATTACTGATATTTTTCATTTTACTTTTCCTTATCTAGCAGCTGTCAGTAGAAAAGCGTCACCATGGCGGTAAACTTCACCGTTTATAATCAATTGGCGTGTTTCACTTTGTGGCAAACGCAGTTTAAGTGACTCATAAGCAGGTTGAAATTCGCCAGAACGTGTAATTTCAAGCTTAACCAATTGATTGGTAGAGGACATATTAATATCTAATATTATATGATGGCCAGTTTGGTAAGCATTACTTTCACCATCATCATCAAATAGACTACATTTGCTTTTCCCGACACCTGGTATTGGGTAGATATCCAAGTTGCGAATATTATCTTTTGTCGTGTCTACACTAGCAATCCGTTCGCTTGTTGGAATGATTGCCCCTGCTCGAATTAAAAGAGGGATATGCTCAAGCGGAGCATCTAATGTTACGCTCTGGCCTGCGCTATACCATTGACCAGTGTAATAGTCATACCAACCATTATGGTTATTGGGTAAATAAACCGTGCGCCGGCGCTGGCTATCTTCAACAACAGAAGCAACTAATAAATCTTTACCTAATAGATAATCATCATTTTCGACAAATGTATTTAGATCATTTTCGTGGTCAAGAAATGTTGGACGAAGCATCGGTTCATGGTGGGCATGTGCTTGATATAAACAATTGTAAAGGTATGGCAATAATTGGTAACGCAGCTTCATTGCATCTCGAATGATTGGCGTTACGCTTGGGTGCATCCATGGTTCGTTTACACTCCCATCATCATTCCAAGAATGAATAGTAAAGCGTGGGTTCATTACTCCATTTTGGACCCAACGAGCGAACAATTCAGGATCAGGTTTATCACCAGAAAATCCTCCGACATCATGACCTAGGTTATAAAGCCCAGAAAGGCTCATGCCCAGACCCATTTTGATATTATATTTTAAGCTCGCCCAGTTGGTTCGATTATCCCCGCTCCAAGTTTGTACGTATCTACTCATGCCCGGACAACCAGAACGCGAAATCAGGAATGGACGCAGATTAGGAGCGTATTTAGCTTGCGCTTCATAGGATGCTCGCATCATCAATAAAGGTTGCAGCGGACGAATTAAACTTACGGGAATTTCTTTACCAAAACCAAAACAACGAGCACCTTTATCCCATATCTCGTATTCGTTATTATCATTCCATGTAGAATCAATACCTTTTTCTAATAGTTGTTCTTTAATGTTGTCTTGCCACCATTTCACTGTATCTGGGTTGGTAAAATCAAGGTGAGAGCCCTCTGCGTCCCAAAATACTGAATTTTCAGGTTGATCAGCTTCGGAATCTTTAATAAACAACCCCTTTTCTTTTACCTCTTCAAAGCGAGGATGATCATGCAATAAACAAGGCTTTATATTAGCGGCAAGTTTCATCCCATTGGCGTGGAAGTGGTCTGACATTGCATTTGGATTAGGAACTTTATTGTAGTTCCAATTAAATACATAACGTTTATTTCCGATTGATGTATATCCGGATGAAAGCTGGAATGAATCACATGGAATACCGTTATCTAAACACTGGTCTACAAACCCTTCTAGCAGTTCTTGTGAGTTTTCTGCATCAGTATATTGCATTGTTGAACCACTATAACCAAGGCTCCACTTAGGCCCAAACGCAGTACCACCAGTGAGACTCACAAATTGTTTAGTGACATTTTTGATACAATCTCCGTACATAAAGTACAAATCAAGATCGCCATCTTCAGCCCGATAGTGACGATACTTAATATGGTAGTTATCAAGTTCGTTGCCTAGGTCAAACCAACAACTTGCAAGGTTGTCGTAGAAAAGACCAAATGAAGCTGCACTTTCATCGCTGGTTGTTTTAGTTATATAGAAAGGAACGTGCTTGTATAAAGGATCCGTTTTACTTGCATCATACCCCATGGCATCTAGATTACGCATTTCAAAACGGCGGCCTTCTCGATTAAGATCTCCTGTTTTTTCACCTAAACCATAATAAAATTCATTTTCACCACGGTTCATGAAGTGACTGATACCTGGCTCACTAGCACCTAATTGGTAAGCACCAGTCTTTCTATCTTTTGTAAGTGGAAACCACTCACCATCAATTTTGTGCTCCCATTCCATCCAAAGTGGTTGGTGGATTGTTAAGCGAAGATATTCAGTCTCAAGTGTTAATTGGTTTTCAGTTTGCTGTAGTTCAAAGCTAGGTAACGAGAATCCTGCTACAGACATTCTATCACGGCCTTCCCATGGGACATCGTGTCCTTCAGGAGCAATCATCCACGTGCGGTCTAGGCGTAATTCACAATTACGTTTGAATAAAATACGGATAAGTTTTTTTTCTAGAACAAAAAGGTGCAGAGAATGTTTATTATCGCAGCTGAGAATTATTTCATTATTTTTTTGCTGCTTGAATTGCCAATTTTTGATCGTTTTCATTATTAAATCCCTGTTAAAAAAATAGCCCATATAGGGCTCTAAAAATTTATTTACTAATAAAAAATTAATAGCCTAAGAAGAACTGAGGTAGTGCCAAGCTAAGTTGTGGGATGAAAGTAACTAGCATCAAAGCAACAATAAGTACCGCATAAAATGGTAATAGAGGCTTAATTACTTTGTCTATTTTAACATTGGCGACAGAGCAACCTATAAACAGTGCACTTCCTACAGGTGGAGTACAAATACCAATTGCAAGATTAAACGTCATCATTATGCCGAAGTGGACAGGATCCATGCCTAAATCCATTGCAATTGGTAGAAAAATAGGAGTAAATATTAATAACGCCGGTGTCATATCCATGAAAATACCAACAATTAACAAAATGATATTAATAATCAGAAAAATAATAATTGGATTATCAGATACTGCAACTAATGCATCACTTATCATATAAGGGATATCTGCATTTGCCATGGCCCAAGACATTCCCATTGAGGCACCAATAAGCAGTAATACAATTGAAGTAGTAATTACTGACTCTAAGATAATTTTTGGTAACTGTTTTATTGTTACTTCTCGATAGAAAACAATGGCCAGAAGTAAGGTGTAGACAACAGCAACTGCTGATGCTTCTGTTGCTGTAAATATGCCTCCGATGATACCGCCCATAACAATAACAATTAAGCTGAGGCTCGGTAATGCATCTAGTGTTTTCTTAATCACTTCAGAGATCGATGGCTTTGGTGCGGCAGTGTAGCCCCGACGTTTTGCGATAAAGCCTGCAACAAGCATTAAACTTAACCCCATAATGAGACCTGGAATGTAACCACCTAGAAATAATGCACCAATTGAAGTACCACCAGAGATTAATGAATAAACAATGAAAGTATTGCTAGGCGGAATAAGAAGTCCCGTCGGACATGACGTGATATTTACCGCAGCAGAAAATGCGGGATCATAGCCTTCTTTTTTCTGAAGAGGGGCCATTGTTCCACCAACTGCAGCAGCAGAAGCAACCGCTGACCCTGATATCGAACCAAACATCATGTTCGCTAAAATATTTACATGTGCTAATGAACCAGGTAGGCGACCTCCTAACACTTTTGCAAATTCAATAAGCCGAATTGCAATTCCTCCACGGTTCATAATGTTGCCAGCTAAAATAAAGAATGGAATTGCGAGCAATGCGAAACTATCTAAGCCAGTTGCCATTTTTTGAGAAATAACAGAAATTGCCGCATCGAATGGTAGGGATAACATAATAGTCAATAAAGATGCTATGCCAATCGCAAATGAAATCGGTACTCCTATCCCTAAAAAGAGAAAAAAACTACCAAATAAAACAATAATAATTTGCCAATCCACAGTAATATTCCTTATTAACTATTTAAAGAAGTAGGTGATTTTTTTGCAATCGATATATTTTCAAATATATCGCGGGCTATATAAACAAGCATAAAAAGCCCACATAATGGAATTGCTGCGTAGACTAAGCCCATCTCTATGCCTAGAGCAGGAGATATTTGTCCCGTTTCTAATGTTTTAAGCATTAATCTAGCACCGCCGTACACCATAATGACGGATGCAAATGAAATGCTAATAAGATTAATAAGCAGGTTTAATTTCGCTTGCTTAGCCTTATTGTGTTCCAACTTCATGGCTAAAAGATCAATTGCTAGATGGCGTTTTTGTCCTAACGTGTATGCTGCCCCCATCAAACCTACCCAGATAAATAAGAATCGAGCTACCTCATCAGTAAATGTACTAGGGGCGTTTAATACGTAGCGGGAAAATACTTGCCAAACAACACACATAACTAACAAGCTACTCAGTGATATGCAAAATAGAGACAGCGCTTTATTTATTATAGTTATGAGCTTGTTCATAAACTCTCCTTTTATAGACGATCTATTTTTTGTGAAATTGATAAAGATATTGATTGGGATGGATTTAAGCACAGGCTTAAAATTATTCTTGTGATGTATACCCCACAAATATTGGTCAGTCCAATTTTAAGTAAAAACCATGACATTGGTCGATCAATTAGTATAACCTGCTTTTTATTTACCTTTAATTCGTTTATTTTGCTTGCTAAGTAACCAATAAAGGTATCGTTAAATTATTGGTCTACCAATAGTATCGAGCTTCTAAATACTTTTTACATCATGGAGATATATAATGAGTTGGAATAAAACAGTACTAAATACGCTTCTATCTTGTGTGCTAGTTTCATCTACTAGCTTTGCATCAGCAACTACAACACTTAAGATTAGCCATAATCAGGATCGCAATCATCCCGTTCACAAATCAATGAAATACATGGCAGAAAAAGTAAAAGAATATACTGATGGTGAAGTCGTCATTCGAATTTATCCAGATGGACAATTAGGTACACAGCGCGAATCTATGGAGCTTTTACAGAATGGCGCGCTTGATATGGCTAAGTCTAATGCGAGTGAAATGGAATCTTTCGAACCATCTTATGGTGCTTTTAACATTCCTTACATTTTCCATGATCGTGACCATTTTTATCGTGCAATGCAGAGTGATGTTGGTGAGAAAATTCTCGCATCTTCTTATGATAAAGGTTTCATTGGCCTAACTTACTATGATGGTGGCTCACGTAGTTTTTATGCACAAAAAGCTATTAACTCTCCTGCAGATTTAAAAGGTATGAAAATCCGTGTTCAACCAAGTCCTACTGCAGTCGAAATGGTTAAGCTAATGGGGGGCTCTCCTACACCTCTAGCATATGGTGAACTCTATACTGCCTTGCAGCAAGGTGTTGTAGATGGTGCTGAAAATAATCCTACTGCACTGACTAATAATCGTCATGGCGAAGTGGCTAAATTTTATAGTCAAGATGAGCACACAATGGTTCCTGACGTACTGTTAATTAGCTCAAAAGTGTGGGATAAACTACCTAAAAATCAACAAGAAGCTCTTAGAAAAGCAGCGAAAGAGTCTATGATTTTTCATAAAGATCTTTGGGCTAAAATGACTAACGAGGCGCTTAAAAAAGCACAAAATTCTATGGGGGTTAAAATAGTACAAGTTGAAAAACAACCCTTTATTGATGCAGTCAAACCAATGCATGATAAAGCACTTAAAAATCCAGAAATCGCTGAATACGTTATTGGCTTTGACGCATTAGCAGAAAAATGAAGACTAACCTTAAAAGCACAGTGATGCGTTTTTAAGGTTACTAACAAAATATTGTCGTATTACTAATGCACTTAAAATATCACTAATTCTATTGACAATTATTAATAGAATTAGTGATTTAAGACCTAAACTGATTTTTTGATTTAAAAAGCTTAAAAAAACATCAGTACAGTAGTGCATTTTGGTGATCAACTTCGTGGTAATATTATGTCCACTCATTAACTTTTAAGCTGTACTTATGACTATTGCTACTATGCCTACTACAAGACTCTATCAGAAAATAGGTTTGGCGCTTCAAGAGCGTATTAAAGCTGGTGAATTTAAGATTGGAGATCGATTGCCCCCTGAACGTGACATTGCAGAAGCAATGCAAGTCAGTCGTTCAGTAGTTAGAGAAGCAATTGTAATGCTCGAACTAAAGGGACTAGTTAATGTACGCAAAGGATCAGGAGTTTATGTAGATAAACTATTTAGTGCTAATCAACTTCATTCGGTTAATTCCAGCAGTGAGGTCTCTGATATTGGCCCCTTTGAACTAATTCAAGCACGCCAGGTACTAGAAAGCCAAATTGCAAGTTTTGCGGCTATGAATGTGACCAAGAATGATATTTCAAAGTTACGTGAGGCTTTGGATACTGAGCTCATACAATTAAAGACTGGAAATAGTGATTATGATGGTGACAAAATGTTCCATTTAACAATCGCTGAAGCCTCACAAAATAGTGTATTAAGTGACATTGTTCGTGACCTATGGCTACGACGCGAGCAAAGTCCGATGTGGCGTCATCTTCACTCTCGTATTACTGATGTCTCATATCGAACTGCTTGGTTAGAAGATCATGAAGTTATATTGCGAGCATTGAAGCGAAAAGATCCTGAAGCGGCGAGAAAAGCGATGTGGGACCACCTTGAAAATGTAAAACAAACTCTTTTGGAATTGTCTGATATAGATGATCCCTTATTTGACGGATTCTTATTCCGTTGATGTCAGAAATTTAATTTAATAACTAATTTATTATTAAAGACTAATGAGTATTATCTAAATATAGGAGATTTAATTATGGAACAAACTTGGCGTTGGTATGGGCCAAATGATTTAGTTTCTCTAAATGATATTAAACAAGCAGGAGCGACTGGTATTGTAAATGCTCTTCATCATATTCCTAATGGTGAAATATGGACAAAAGAAGAAATCCTTAAACGCAAAGTTATAATTGAAGCACAAGGTTTTACATGGTCTGTAGTTGAAAGCGTACCTGTACATGAAGAAATAAAAACACGATCAGGTAACTACCAAGTATGGATTGATAACTACAAGCAATCATTGTTGAACTTAGCTGAATGTGGCATTAATACTGTATGTTATAACTTCATGCCTGTGCTAGATTGGACTCGTACTGACTTAGAATACGAATTAGCTGATGGCTCAAAAGCTCTACGTTTTGATCAAGTTGAATTTGCTGCATTTGAGTTGGAAATTTTAAAAAGACCGGGTGCAGTAGCTGATTATAGTGAAGAAGAGCAAGCAGCTGCTAAAGCTTGTTTTAATGCGATGAGCAAGCAACAAATTGATAAACTAACTGCTAATATTATTGCTGGCTTACCAGGTGCAGAAGAAGGTTATACTCTTGAAGAGTTTCAGGCTCGTTTAGATACATATAAAGGTATTGATAAAGAAAAACTAAGGGAAAATATGGTACTTTTCTTAAGAGAATTAATGCCAATTTGTGAGCAGTTTGGGCTTAAGTTAGCCTTACACCCCGATGATCCTCCACGTCCGATCTTAGGTTTACCACGTATTGTTTCAACAATAGAAGATATCGAAGCACTTGTTTCAGCCGTTCCTAATCAAATGAATGGAATCACTATGTGCACGGGATCGTATGGTGTGCGTGGTGATAATGATTTAGTGAAGATGATCAATACTTATGGCGATCGTATTTATTTCACTCATCTGCGTTCGACTCAACGTGAAAAAAATCCTCTGAGTTTCCATGAAGCATCTCATCTCGAAGGCGATGTCGACATGTATAATGTGATCAATGCATTACTGAAAGAAGAGAAACGTCGTAGAGATATAGGTGAAGCATGTCCAATTCCTATGAGACCTGATCATGGTCACCAAATTATTGACGATCTCAATAAAAAGGTCAATCCAGGCTATTCATGTATTGGTCGCTTAAAAGGTCTTGCTGAAATTCGAGGCTTAGAGTTGGCTCTTAGAAAAACATTTTATGAATAAATAAGTCATAGAATACTAGCATACTTATTGCAAGGGCTACCGGTCAGGTATTGTCAACTTAACAACTCTACTATCAATTATACGATAATCTGCAAATGAAAAAATTCAAGTATCTATGCAGATTATCGTTATGTACTTCAATATTGAATCCGCACCATACAGTTTAGCTTTATCATCGTTTTACGATCAGCTTTCGTGATATCGAAGAATTGCTGGTAACTAGAGTCGTGGTTGTTAGTCATAAAACGATTCGCTAATGGTGTAAGGAATGCTGCGCTATTTATTACCACCGAATTAAAAAGAACCTCGATCAGTTTTGAGAATTGTCAACTTAGCAACTCCTTGGGATAATTACAGACCTATTAATGGTTTATACCATTCTAGCAAACGATGAAAAACACTAAAATATAATCGATGCCACAGATTTTTATTTATCAAATGGCAGAAACAAAAAAACCAAGCATAAGAGCTTGGTTTTAAAGTTACTTTCTATAAAAAATATTGGAGCGGGCAGCGGGAATCGAACCCGCATTATCAGCTTGGAAGGCTGCAACCATACCCAATACAAACCACTGTAAAATAACAATTCTTTTTAAATCAATGACTAATATCACACTTTGAATTTGACTATAAAGCCATTTAACACCATATTTAAAAGACAATCGATAAAGTGGCCACTATAAAAAGGACACTTTAGGTACCAAAAATTAATGAGTGGTGACTGTTTTGGCAAGACTTCTATCAACAGCAAAGAAGAAAGAAACTTCTATTGAACTACATCCACTAGTTGAAAATGCTTATTCATTTTTCCACTCACAATCGTTTTTATTCGATAAAGTAAACCTTGGTTTAAATGTATTAGAGTCATTACAAAGTGAACAAATATTTTCTGTAATACGTTCCGATGATAAATATCTATTAATAAGTGGATTTGAAACATTGGGATTTTCAATAGAAAGTTTTGATTTTAGAGATCGAATTCTGATCGTTTATGACAACCTATCAGATAAAGAAATTGAAGAAAAAGCATGGTCTGGTGTTTTTAAGATTCTGCTTTCTTCAATGCAAGAAAATCAGTTAGAGCCTTTTCGCAATTCACTAAACAATTCAGCCCCAGAATTTATTATTAAAAAATTATTCTTATCTAAAAAACTTACCCAAAAAAGTTTATCTGAATGCACTCCAATTAGCATTTCAGGATTAAAAAAACAGAAGAAGAGAGCTACCTCTCTTATTTTACATCAGTCACAAACTGATGCAGACACAACACAAAAAAGTCTACTAGAAAATATTTTTGAGGCCATATTAAATGTCGCTAAAAATCATAAAAAATGAAATGAATTTGGAAGAAAATAAAGCTATTTTTTTCCAAAGTTTGTTCAGTCTGTCTGAGGCTGAAAATAGTGCAATAGCGAATGAAGTGATTCGTTTATGTTACCTCGTTCCACCTCAATATTTAGATTTTTTCAATGGCCGAGAAGTATTGATTAACGAAGCGCATAAGCATCAAAGAAATGAGTCTATTACATTAGAAAGCACATATCAGAGCCTACAAGAAAAGCGCCTTTTACTCCTTAAATACATAGCCGCATTTATTTCAGCTGAAATCGAACGAACTAGTGATTATGTAAATAAATTTGACCAATATAAAGCGCTATCTTTACTTTCCATAATGCATCTCAGTTGCCGAGGCGATCACGAACACTCCCGTCTATGTAATGAACTTCGACAATGTACACTCGGAAAGAGAGGTGAATTAATCAAGTATTTACCTAACATCAACACTTTGGACCTGGTTTCATTAATCGACTCTCTTGGTAAGTTACAACATATAGAAAACCTCAATAATACTTCCGTACCTGAGCAAATAGGCAAAATTAAAAGATCATTATTCTATGTTTTCAGTAATCGAAAAAAAATAACACACAACGTAAAACCCGGAGAATTTAAAAAAGAGGGTAAATTAAAGTTCGTTCAGAAACAAAGGTGGGGCGATGATAATGATACAGAGCTGATAGAGATAAAAGAATTAAACTTTGGCACAACAGAAAAAGACAGTCCATATTGGGGTGAAGAGGAAGAACGCTCTTCGCTCTCAAGAACGCTGACAATTGTATCGTCAGCGAAAAATATAAGTAAAAGCTATGGGGCACAAGCCATAGAAGCCAGGGCTATAAATGAGAACATACGGAAAAAAAGTATGTCATTAACGTGCGATATACAGCATGTCACTCCTTATGAGTTACATCTTCTTGTTTCATCTTGTGTAAAATTTTTAATGGATAAATCATCATTTCAAAAAGAATCTCAAGTTCTTCTTCTTATGCTTTTAACTGGAAACTCTTTTTCAGAGCTTACTAACGGCAAGGCTTATAGAAACAACTCAGGTAAAATCGTAGGTATAAAGCGCAGTTTAAAACTTCCTTCCCAGCAAGCACTTAAAGAGTTACAACCTTTATTGAGTAAAATAACGATCAACTATCCACTATTACTACCTTCCAATTTACTCTTCAGGTTAACAAGCTTTACCTTCAAGACAATGACAGAAGAAAATTTAAAAAAATGTATTTCCTCTTTAAATAAACATTACGACATTAACCTTACCTTAACGAAAGTTTCATCATATTTAATACAAGTTTTAAAGGGCAATGGTATTGACTGCACCGTAATTGATTTAATTACAGGTTATGAAATCAATAACCAACCTGCCCGTTTTTATACTCGTATCCCCTATGCAACATTAGATTCCATTTTTATTAAATATCTGACTCATATCGGGCTTGCAGGAGAAACTGACTATCTAGATGTAAGAGAGCATATAGATGACGAATTTGAACAACTATTCCTTGGATCACCTCTTTTTGTTGAGACGCCTATATTACAGGCGCTTTTTTCTCAACTAAAAACATTAATCAATAACATACCAACCGAACATTCTGACTATTTTTCAGAAAACTCGCATAATTTAAGACTTCTTTATCTTCAATTAATGTTAGGGCTTGTCAGTGGATACCGCCCTGTAAATGGTTGGTTTGGTTATATCAATGATATTCACTTTGCCACAGGCGAGTATCGTATAGCAGAAAAAGAGCGCGTAGTAGGGTATAGCGGAAGAGTGATCATTATCCCGAAAACTGTTCTATTTCATGTCCAACAATACATTGATTATTGCGAGCAAGCTACGATCTACTTTTCTCATACTCACCCAGTTTTATCTGTCAGGTATAAACAATCTATTCAAGCGGATATGCCATTTTGCTTTTATCGACACCAAGAAGAGATCCAAGAAGTTAGCCCCTCAACTTATATGTTACATATTAACCAGATTTTTCCATTACCGGAGAATTGGACACGCCATTATTTACGAACCCTTTTATTTAACCACCAGGTATCCGATGAAATCATTGGCGCGTGGTTAGGACATATGCATTCAAACCAATTACCTTTTGCACAATTTAGCCAAATGAGTAGACACAATTTATTTGAAGTAAGGGACATACTTGAAAAGCATTTAACTCTTTTATTATCTGGAGGAGCAAATGAGTAATAACCACGGAGGAAAAATAGGAGAAGAGACTCGGGGGGAAAACCGCTACAAACATATTCAAGCAGTTAGTAAAAAATCAACGGCGTTATTTGATTCGATTTTCACCCAAGTAATGCCTCCTTCTGAAGATGAATTTCTAACAATGTGGGATAAATTTAGCCAAGGATTAAGCGATACTTTTGGAAAACAAAAAGATTACCGATTAGCTTTTAATCGTGGACTAAACACAATAAAGCACTATCAAGAGCAACATGGCTGGATATATTCGGCGCCAAGCTACCTGATAACCAACAAGCCCCCCATTCAGTTTCGCTCCCCTAAGTGGCTTAAAGGGGCATGGTCTCTTTATGATAGTTTTCATGAATGGAAACAGGCTAATTTAAAAAACACCTCTCAAGAGCCACAGTACCGTTATCAATGCCTTTTACTTTCTTTATTAATGGATTCAGGGCACTGCAACATTGATGTAATAAAGTCCTTTAATCATTTATTAAGCTCGAGGGAAGACTTATCTTTACAAGGCTTTTCAGATTACACTTTTGTAACATTAGAAATAGAGAGTGATCACCTTAATACCAATGATACTCTCAATGGAAAACGCCTTACTACTTATCAATGCTACCTTTCTTCAAAAACACTCGGACAACTCAAACTGTGGCAGAAAGTAGATAAAAAAAATTGGCTTTATCCTCATGATGCATCATCGCTTTTGGCTATCATAAATAATAATTTTCAATTCAATAAACACTTTCCATCTAGCCTAAAACAACTCTGTTCATGTGCTGCATTTTGGTATGAATTACATAGTAAGCCCAATATTAGTGAAGCACTCATAGAATATAGAGTTGGCCGCACTCACTCATATTCATTGCCGACCTCAAATTTAAAGCGTTTAATAGTCCCAATCATTTATCCAGTTGAATCATCTTCATTTTATTCTTTTAGCAACGATGTACACATAAAACATACGCGCCCTCCATCTACTAGAGTCGGCCAAAAATCAATTCTCCAAAATCAATACATTACCCAATTAAAAATAGCCTGCGCGCCAACTGAAAGAGGGAATAAAGTATCGCAAGAAAAAACCAGAAGTAAATTAGAAGCATTACTGGGTAAATATCAATTTAGTGATTGGCAACAGGTATTCATTGAATGGTTAATCCATAAAACGTATGGCTGCTCCGCAAAAACAGTTCACCAATACATGCTCAATCAAGTTAAGTATTGGATATTAATGAATTCAGAAAGTTCATTATCAAACATCACAACGACAATTGATTTAGAAGAGGCCTATCAAGAGCAAGCCAATCGACACATGACATCAAAATCAGAAAAGTATTATATGGGTCGATTAAAAGAACTTCATGCTTTTGCATTGCCTTTACTCAATCTACCCGTAATAAGTGATGAGTTCTTTTATACCAATGCCTGCAAAAGTCACACCCGAGCAGGCATCGTTGATGAAGCACTTTTTAAAGCTCTTTTAGTTCATATAAGTACATTAACTGATATTAATGCATCAGATAAACTTCTTGTTCAAACCGTTTGCATCATTTCATATCGTTGTGGATTACGTATGGCTGAGCTATATAAACTCAAAATAGATAATATCGAAAATTCTGCTACAGGGTGGATTGATATTCGATCTAACAATTTAGGAAATAATAAAACAGCGAGTAGTCTTCGAAAAATACCACTTTTCCCGCTTCTAACAGACGAAGAGAATAACTTGGTATCTCAATACCTTGTTAATAAAAAAAGAGATAACGTTGCAAAGACTGCACCATTATTAACGATGGGAATAGACTTACACACCCCCTTTGATATGTTTAACGTATCAAATTATGTTGGAAAAGTACTTCGCGCTTTATCTGGCGAACAACACTATGTATTTTATCATTTAAGGCATAGTTGCCTTAGCCGGCTTCAATTGATGTTAGAGCACGATGCCCCTAAATCATTACTACCAGGATTTTTCCCATACTCTGATGAACAAAATAAAAAAATAAAGAACATATTATTTAAATCAACTTATAGTTACGGATACTGGGAAATAGCAGCATTTTCAGGACACGAAAGTCCTAGTATGACTTTTAAACACTATTTACATCTTAGCGACCTATTATCGGCCCCTAATTCCACTGAAAAAAAGACAGTCATTTCTTTAAGTGAAGCGCAAGTATCGGGACTGTGCTCTCGTCGTGAATTTCAAAGGATATTGAAAGAGAATAAAGAAGTGTTAATAGAAGACTGTATAACGCCATTAAACAACTCGCTACATAGAGTCGATTTAAGCAAAAGTGTTCTTAGCATTGATCCTGAAATAACCCGCTTAGATATACCAACTAAAGAAGATATTAGTATCACTAACTGTTATCAAGTTTTAGAAGCAATCTCTAGTGGAGAAGACATAAATAAGCTCACTTATCGCTTCCACATTTCACAAGAAACAATCGAGAAATGGTTATCTAACAGTCTTATTACCAAATCAATAACCATTGATTCAAATCGTGACAATGTTAATAAAGCACTTAATAACACAGGGGAAATCTATGCTATTTCACGCCTTTTCTCAAAAAATAGAACGCATGCTTTAGTCCTTGGAAATTTAAAAACACAAGAGGAAAAGAAGTATGCAGATAAGTTCATCACAGCTCTGCGTGAAAATTACAAACCAAACAAAGTGAATATCATTGAAATGATGAATTACAGCTTAACTCACTGCTCTAGTAATAAATCAGGGATCCGATTTAACAGCCCTTCAACTTTAAAAAAATTCCTCGATACCTTTAGTTTTGCTATTCCTAAATCACATTGGCGAGCAGTTAAGTTCAATATTAGAAATAGCAATATTAAAGAGGAGTGGAGCGCTATTTTAACAGGTATTTCTACTATAGAAGAAAAACAAGGAACCCGCACAGGTAGAGGAGGAAATGGCGCAATCCGGCTAGAGTTAATCAGTCCCAGTGAGAAGCTTTATACAAAAGGGAGGAAATTGAAAAAGTATTCATCGCACCTATTCATTTACATAATGTTCATGACATTTATTCTGATTCACAATACAGGCGATAAAAAAGATTAAATATTATTAAAATCACTTTGTTAATAAATTGGTATTGTCATCTTATGTGATAGCACCTTATTTTTAGATCACTACCGGATAGTTCCATAACTGACAACGATACCTCTAGCTGTGAGCAGTTCTTCAATATCACTAAAGCTCAGTATAAAGCCAAACTGCATGGCTGGTTATTTGTGCAGGATAACAGTAACCTGCGTAGATATTATAATTATTCACCTACAGATTATTTCATAATTGGGGAGGCAGTTGTTAACTTGACAGTACCGTCTGGAGTAGAGTCGTTTTTCAAAACAAGGCATATTCCCATTAATCCCATATCAATACTCTATTGATCAATGCCACAAACTCTTTCAATTAATCTTCCTTAAATACGCCAATCTTCGACATATCAACTAGTCATGTTTAAAATTAAACGCCATAATGAGATAAGATATAAAGGTGCCTAGAATAAAATTATGGAATTAAAACTACACTCAAATGCAAGCACAACGCCGCGTACTCGAAAATATATTCAGTCTTCATCTAAGTCGGATAATGAACTAGCGAAAGAGCTAAGTATATCGATCGATACAGTTAGACGATGGCGTAATCGTGAGTGTTTTCATGACAAATCACATAGGCCAAAGTTAATCCATAAGACTCTTACTGAAGAACAAGAGTTGCTAATTATTTACTTAAGAAAAAGATTACATCTCTCTCTTGATGAATTGTTAGAGGCATCACGTATGCTAATTAATAAAAGCACATCGCGAGTCGGTATTAGTCGGTGCCTCAAAAAATATGGTATTGGGAGAATTAAAAAAAATAACTCTAAGCAAGAAAAAAACAAAGTTATTCTTGACTGTTTCAAGCTGCCACCTTTGATGTCAAAGCAGACTCGCTACCTTCTGGTCTTCATAGATGATAAGAGCTCATACATTAGTTTTGCACTGGTTGATGATGGGGATAAAAAGGCAATAGATAATATTTCAGATTTCCTACTAAATATAGTTCCTCATGGATTTGATTACATAGAATCATCGCCTAATAAGATTGCAATGACGATAGCTAATAACATATGTGATAGCGTGACATCTCATGATGACGCTTTCATGCATGATGACTATGGGGTGAACATCCATAATTTCAATATATGTATCGATGAAATATTATCGGGTGAAATTTTTGATAAGCGGCTTGGACTTGGCGCAGTGGTGCTTGAATATGAAGATATGCTGAACAAACGTATTATTCGGAACCGATTAAATTCTCAGACCCCTTATTCATTTATTACTAATAAATAATAATTTCCCGTTGATCATTAAACGGGAAATTAATTAAAACAGGTCAACTACTTGCTTAATTTTATCGTAACAAGTTATCGATATATTAGCGTCACTGTCACAGTGTTTCCCCATCTTAACGCCTTTACTTGAGATCATTTTACTCGGTCTTAACCTTTTTCCTGATAGATGTATCTCAGATACCCCTGTTATGTTAACTATATCCAATGCATTGACATGCGACACTCCAGCGCCTGCCATTATTTTTATTTTAGCACCTGCAATTTTGTTTAGTTCTGAGATTAATTCAACGCCTTCGATAGCGGTTGCATTTAATCCTGAGGTTAGCACTCTGTCACAGCCGTACTCGATCAATAAAAAAATTGAATCGAACGGGTTATCTACTAAATCAAATGCTCGATGAAAAGTAACCCCTATACCGTTAGCAGCAGTAACAAGTTTAAGTAGCGCTTTAGTGTTAACTGTACTATCTTCGTTTAATACGCCAAATACAACGCCATCAACACCGATAGACTTAAAGAGATAAATATCATTTATCATAATATTTATCTCTTCATCACTATAAACAAAATCACCGGCTCTAGGTCTTATCATTGCATATACCGGTACAGCGGAGTCAACAACCGCAGCTATCGCGAAGCCAATAGAAGGGGTCAGCCCACCAAGCTCAAGCGAGCTGCATAACTCGATTCTATCAGCCCCAGCCTTGCAGGCTGTGAGCAATGATTCGTGGTTATCAACACAAACTTCAATTTCCAATTACTTCTCCAATAAATAAAGCAGGCAATACCCCACTGATGAACCCTCTTAAAAAATCACGCTATCTTTTTGTGAAGGTAGATAATCTCTTTAGTAAGGTCCATCAATAGAACCGCATTCATGAGATGATCTTGTGCGTGAACCATAACTATATGTATTGGTAATTTGCCTTCACCTTCATCAAATTCAATTAGCTTTGTTTGTATCAAATGTGCATCTTTAAGAGCGGACTCTGCCTCTTCGATGCTAGCCTCTGCAGCATCGAAATTTTCTAATCTGGATTGAGACATCGCTTGCATTAGTAAGCTCCGACAATTACCTGCGCTGACAATTAGTGTCATCACATTCATTTCATAATCTTCATTATTCATTTCTGGCCCTTAAGCAATCAGTTCAAAAGCTTGAGAAAGGATTTTATCACCATCTGTCATCCCATAAGCCATCATATTAATTAGATCGATGGGCTTTTCTCTTTCGTCAGCAATTACTTTAAACTCAGCTAATTTATAGCTAATTTGGGGCGCTAATAAAATGACATCAAAGTCATTAACTACAGATTTAAACTCTTGAGAGCCTTTAGCTTCAATTACAACTTCGATCCCCTTCGATTCAGCAGCTTCTTTCATGCGCTTAACAACAAGACTCGTTGACATACCCATATCGCAAATTAGTAAAATTTTTTTCATGATGATTCCTTTTATTCGATTGTGGCGGTTATTCTTGTTTGATAAGCCTCTAACCATTCATTAGTAGCAATTTTATGTTTTGTATGTTCTCCATCACGAACGCAGACATAGATGGTTGGTTCATGTTTTGAAGTTGATACAGAGAAGGAGAAGTCATCTATATTAGTAGCTGCTCCGAAATCCCCCTCATTATTAATACATACAACTGATAAGTCACCTGCTCGTCCATACCTAGCAATCAGTTTTTTTTCCAAATCATTAATTGTCGACTCTGCCGCCTCTTGCGGCGACATGCCAGTCCTCATACGAGAGACTATCTCATAGCTAACGCAACCTTTCATAAGATCTTCACCTAGGCCGGTTGCGGTTGCTGCACCAACATCACTATCGGCATAAAAACCAGAACCAGAAACAGGTGAATCACCAACGCGACCAGCTCGCTTCATAAACAGGCCACTTGTTGATGTACCAACACAAATATTTCCATTCATATCAAGAGCAGCAATACCTACAGTGTCATGTCCAGTATAAGGAGATAAGCCACGACCTATAGTCTCTTTACATCGTTTCACATAATGCTGGTTAGCTCGCTCAGTTAACATTGTTTTTTTTTCAAAACCGTTACTAAAAGCCCAGTTTTCAGCTCCAACACCGACCATGAAACTATTGAATCGCTCTTTACTCAGTGCTTCAGCAACCAAAATTGGATTTTCTACATCTCGAACACTAGCTACGGCTCCAACAGCTAACGTTGTACCATTCATGAATGCTGCATCTAGTTCCACAACGCCATCTTCATTAGGTAATCCACCGAATCCAACACTTTTGTAATATGGATAGTCCTCAACTTCTTTTACCGCAGTGATAACTGCACTTTCGGCGCTTTTATTATCACTAAGCATTTTTGTTCCATGGCTGATGCCGTCAAATGCCATGCGCCAGGTACCGATCATTCCCCAATTCTTGTTTTTCATTGTCATCCTTTTTATGCCTTAACTGCTTGATCGATAGTTGTATCAGATTTTTCACTTTTAATTTTCACTTCTGTGGCCTGATATTGTTTATCAATAACCCGGAGGAAAGGAAGATAAATAATTGCACCTATAGCTAGATTAACTATCTGCATAATTGCACCTGAAACGCTTGCTGTAACAATAAAACCAGAGAATACAGCAGGTAATGTCCATGGGATAAATGCTCCTGTCGTAGTCGCAACCAAGCCAGTTGACATAGCGATATACTGAGTTGAAATTAGAATAATCGGTACTAAATTAAACGGAATAAGCATGATTGGGTTCATGATAACTGGTAGTCCAAAAAGAACAGGTTCATTAATATTAAAAATGGAGGATCCTGCCGCAAGTTTACCTACCTTCCTAACGTGTTGTGAACGGGCAAATATAAGAACAGCAATAATTAACGATAATGTTGCTCCAGCACCACCCATCCATATCATATCAAAAAATTGTTCTGTTATGACGTGCGGAGGGGTCAATCCATTTGCTACTGCAGTTAAATTATCCTGCTGATTTTCTGCCCATACAGGACGCATTATCCCGTTAACCATCGATCCACTATTGATACCTACGGACCATAAGACAGTGATTGATATACCAGTTAAAATTGCGCCAATGAATGATGTACCGAAGGAACGAACCGGTGTAGCGAGAACATCATAAATAAATTGGTGGATAGTATTGAAGTCCGTTGATGCAAAAATGAGTCTTACCGCAAGGGCAAGGCAAAGAACAACTGTTGCAGGTATGAGTGCTGCAAATGACTTCTCTACTGCAGGAGGAACACCATCAGGCATTTTAATTGTGATCTTCTTATCAATGAACCATTTGAATATTTCTGTACATAAGATAGCACTGATCATAGCGACGAATAAACCACGAGATCCAAGCCATTCAGTTGGTATTACAACACCGAGAGCATCAGATTTTGCAAATGGCGTTAAAACTAAAAATGCAGATAACGAAAGTATTCCTGCTGATATGGGATCAATGTTATATCGTTCAGCAAGTCGGTAAGCGACTAAAAACGATATGAATAATGACATTCCAGCAAATATCACTGAAAATGGGATCTCAATATTATTTCCCCAGTCAACACCAAATATAGATGCCATGAACTCTTTATACGCAACACTTGGGAATGAGCTTATAACCAGTAAAATTGAACCTACAATAATGAACGGCATAAACGAAATATATGCATCTCGAATTGCCCCTAAATGCCTTTGTTGAGCGACTCTACCTGCGATAGGCATCAATTTTCTTTCTATAAACATCATAATTTTTTCCATAACCACATCCTCATTGTAATTTGCAATCAAGTGATACTTAAATTCAAATATAAACCCAAGCAACTAAAATAGATTGTTATTTTATTAAAATAACACGATAAGTATCACCTGATTACTTAAATTTAGTAAATATGTGACAACTGTATACTTATAGTAATCATGAACTAAAAAGTAGCTTCGAAAAGTTAATAAATGTGAATCCAATATAGTGATGTCACATTTCCCAAACTTAGAGATTTCACATTCTGCTATGGTTAGTTTCCATTGCTAACCAGGGCAAGATCATGAACTTGTATTCATGTAGTAAACTATGATCAAATAGGCTTCTTATAAATAGAAGCCATTTATGTTATCTGCTTTTAATGAACATTTCTCTTCAATTCCCGATCTTCGCCAACAGTCTAAAGTTGAGCATAAACTTCATGATATTCTATTAACACTTATTGTGGGTGTCATCTGTGGTGCCGATGGATGGGAAGCTATAGAAGAAGTTGCTCATAATAAAAAAGAACTGCTTAATAAATATGGCTCATTTGAAAACGGTATTCCAGTCCATGACACAATAGCCCGTGTTATTTCAACAATAGCACCAGACAAATTACAACATTGTTTTATCAGCTGGATGAAAGCGGCTCATGTCTCAACAAAAGGCGAAGTTATCGCCATCGATGGCAAAACAGTCAGAGGCTCTTTTGATAAGCAATCTAAAAAGAGTGCAATCCACATGGTCAGTGCTTTTGCTGCAAATAACGGTGTTGTTCTTGGCCAAATAAAGACAGAAGAAAAATCAAATGAGATCACCGCAATCCCTCAACTCCTCGATTTATTAGATGTCGAAGGTAGCATAGTAACGATTGATGCAATAGGCTGCCAAAAAGCGATTGCAACAAAAATTAAAAGCAAAGGTGCTGACTATATACTTACAGTTAAAGGCATCAGGGGCATTTTCATCAATCGATTAAAGACTTTTTTACTATTTGTCGTGAAGATAATTTTTCTAATGTACCTCATCAATTCCATGAAGAAGTAGATGCGGGTCATGGGCGAATAGAGGGTATTGTCAACTTATCTGACTAGGATGACTAAAGGCTATAAAAATAGCCTTAATCTAAATTTTGGATACAACTAACCTGCACCCATTCAGAGAATGAGCGATCGCGGAATGCTCTATAATGTTTCGCTTGCATTAAATGACGGCCAAAACGAAACAGATTATTTACCACTCCGTGGCAACTTAAAAACCGCTGGGCTTGACCCTGTGATTTGAATTTACGCATCTGTCGTTCTTGTTGCCGAGTAGGCTGATGTGAGAGCTCACATCCATTATTTTCATACTGAACCGTTGAGTGTTCTACACTTGGCATTAATTCTTTTTTTGCTGCAGAGTAGCTTGCTAGTTTATCAGTCACAACCTTTAATGGCGTACCTCCCTGCCCTTTTAATAATCGTTTAAAGAAGCGCATCGCTGCCGCCTTATTCTTTCGTTTCTGAACTAAAATATCTATTTCATCACCATCTTGATCAACCGCTCGCCAAAGGTAATGTAATACGCCATTTATTTTGATAAAGACCTCATCCAAATACCAGGTATCACCAAGTTGACCGCGATTCTTTTTGATCTTGTTGCAATAGATAGCACCGTATTTTTTACACCACTGTCTAATCGTTTCATAGCTGACAACAATGCCTCTAGCAGCGAGCAGTTCTTCAATATCACGAAAGCTAAGTGTAAACCGATGATAAAGCCAAACGGCATGGCTGATGATTTGTGCAAGGTAACGATAACCGGCGTAGATATTAGAATTATTCATCTGCAGATTATCGCATAATTAGTGAGGTAGTTATTAACTTGACAGTATCTCCGTCACAACCTTTAACTGTATGCATCCTTATTCTTAAAAAGCGTATAGCAGCCCTCTTGTTCTTTCATTTCTAGCCAAACTGCATGGCTAATTATTCGTGCAGGAAGCGATAACCTGCGTAGATATTAGAATTTTTCATCGAGATATTATCGCATAGCTGATGCAGAGGTTGTTGAGATGACAGTATCCAAATGCCAATGCTCAATTAGCCGGTATAGTGAAGCAATTGAAGCTAAAGTCATTAGTTCAAGTCGAGAATTACAACAAATAATTATTCCATTGATAAAACTCACAATGCAAAGGTATTTTGCTTAAGCAAACAAGCGAAGTCATTTATAAAATACGTTTACTCCCAGCGTTAAAGCAAAGTGTAAATTTTGTAACATTGTTTTCTGACACGACGGATATTTTCCCATTGTGTAATTCAACAATCGATCTGGTAATTGCCAACCCAAGCCCAACACCTTCATGTTTACTATGTGTTCTTGATTTATCGGCCCGATAGAAACGCTTAAATAGGTGTGGAATATCATCAGCTGAGATTGTTTTTCCTTTATTTTCAATAGTTGCAATTACTTGTCCATTTTGCTCGTTGAGCTTGACTATAATTTCACTATCACTGTCACCGTAGCGAATGGCATTGGATAGTAAATTACTAAAAGCACGTCGTAACATCAACTTGTCACCACTCAGTGTAGCCGTTCCGATTAATAATAGTGAGACCGAACTTTCCTCTGCAAGTGCTTCATAAAAATCAAAAATATCACTCACCTCTTGCTCTAATGAAAGCTGCTCTCTATTAATATTCAAGTGTTGATTATCAGACTTTGCAAGGAACAACATATCTGTAATCATGCGTGATAAACGCTCATATTCCTCAATATTAGAGGCCAGCGTATTAATATACTCTTCCTTCTCTCTTGGATAACTCAAGCAAACTTGAGTTTCAGTCATCAAATTATTTACAGGAGTACGTAATTCATGTGCAATATCTGATGAAAAGTGAGTAAGCGCAGTCATGGCCACTTCAAGTCGATCTAACATTTGATTTAATGTACATGATAATGAGTATATTTCGATAGGCAGATTATGAGTTGGCATACGTTTACTTAAATCTTTTTTTGAAATTAACGATGCTTTTTTAGTCAACTTAACCAGCGGTAATAAAGCTTGTCGTGTCATAAACCAACATAATAGAACGCTCAACGCACCCACAACTAATGTGAACTTAATTAACATCTCTTTAAAAACAGTTAAAAATTCCAAGTGATGGTTAATATTAACGGAGAGAGTGGCTTGAAGTAGTGGCAGTTCAGGTTTTTTACCCTTCATTTCAAAACGCATCGCAAGAAACTTCGCGCTATTATCTGACCAATAGAACACCTTCATCAACTGTCTAACTTGTTCAGTAGAATCAAGCAATGCTTCGCCGTATATAATTTTGTTTTGATCTTTTATTTGAATCGTTAACCCTGCATGGCGAGCAACTTCACTAGTAATGTTCATTAAGTTACTGCTTTTGTTATTGGAATAAAGCGATTGTAAAACGCTTATTTTATCTTCAAGCTGCTGTTTGTCTTGTTCAATAAAATGCTTACCAACGGCATCGTTTACTAACCACAATACACTACTAATCACCAGCAGGATTGAGCCTAAAAAATATAATGTTAAACGTTGAGTTAAAGAATGCTTAAACATATTATATCTCTTTCGCCTCCAACACATACCCCATTCCGCGCATAGTTTGTAACAACTTTGTATCAAAAGGAGTATCTATTTTGTTACGTAATCGGCGAATAGAAACATCAATGACATTAGTATCACTATCAAAATTCATATCCCACACTTCAGATGCAATTAAAGCGCGTGAAAGTACTTCTCCTTGATGGCGCATAAAGAACTCTAGTAGATTAAATTCTTTCGCGGTTAATGTTATCTTTTGGCCTGCACGTTGTACTTTGCGACGCAACAAATCTAACTCTAAATCAGCAATACACAGAGTATTTGTTTCAGTATTGCTTTTATTGCCTCTTTTTAAAATTGCACGTACACGAGCTAATAGTTCGGAAAAAGAAAAAGGTTTAATAAGATAATCATCAGCACCTAGCTCAAGTCCTTTTATACGATCTTCAACTTTATCGCGAGCAGTCAAAAATATAACAGGTGTTTCATTATCTTGTTTGCGCAACTGTGCGAGAATCTGCCACCCATTTAAATCGGGCAGCATTACATCTAAAATGATTAAATCATGATGCTGGCTAGTTGCATGATACAAACCATCAATACCATTAGATGACAGGTTTACAATAAACCCTGATTCAGTTAATCCCTGTCGTAAGTATTGCCCTGTTTTGGGTTCATCTTCAATAATCAAAATTTTCATTGCTGCCTACTAATTATTTAACGTTAAATGTTCCACTCATTCCTGCTTCATAATGGCCAGGAATTAAACAGGCAAAACTAATTTTACCAGAACGATTGAATGTCCACATAATCTCACCCATTTCATTAGTTTCTAAACTAACTGCATTAGGCTCATCGTGTGCCATATTGGGCATATTTTGCATCATTTTAGCATGCTGCTTAAACTCAGCGATCTCACCGATCACCAGCTCATGTTTTAATTGGCCGATGTTATTTATCATTAAACGTACAGTTTCTCCTTTTTTAACATTCAAAACATCAGGCGTAAAACGCATTGTATCATCCATTGTCACTTCAATAGTTCGCGTTGTATTATGCAATGTACTTGCTATCGCATCTAAATTTTTATTTTCTTCATGACCTGCACTTGCAGATACCACCGCAGAGAATAATGTTAGTAATAAAACAGAAGTAAGTTTTTTCATTTTTTTTCCTATCTATATTTATTGCTTAAAACCAAAATTTTAGGCCAGCGACCCAATTGATTTGCTGACTCTCATCGCCTTCGCTTATGCTAAGGTCAGCACTGTTTCCAAATAACTTGACCCACTCTACGCCGATATAAGGAGCAAATTGGCGTGATATTTCATACCTTAGCCGTGCACCAAGCACAACATCGGAAACACCTTTACCTTGACCCTGTTCTAAATCATCTTTAGCAAATGCACTAAGCTCAATACTAGGCTGCAGTATTAAGCGCTGCGTAAGTAATAGTTCATATTCAGCTGAAATCTGAAATTCACTTTGCCCACCTTTAGTTAAATAAAACATAGCGTCGATTTCAAACCAGTAAGGTGTTAGCCCAGAGCCACCAGCAGCCAGCCATGTTTGGTTTTCATATTCACCCGTATCATAACGAAGACCAAGCTCAGTATTCCAAAATGTAGTCAAAGCAGAACTCCATAACAACTCACTGCTGGACTCATCAAGTTTCCCGCTATCGCTAAGCTCTCCCTCAAAATTAACTAATAATTTATCATAATCGCTTCCCACCCAAAATTGACTGTCATAAACCCATTCATAATCACCACGGTTATTGCTGTATTCAAAGCGGTCTACATTCACCCCCCAAAATAGCATTTCATCAGCAAGTTTTAGCTGCTTAGGCCCAGCTATTGAAAATGGAGCGTCCTTAAGGGTATAACCATCAGAATACTGGTGTGCTGAACGTGTTGTTAATAACAGGGAGTCTTTCTCATTGTCTCCAGACATATCCATCTGTGAATGATCCATCTTTTGCATCTCAGCATGAGAAGTCATTTGCTGCGCAAAGCTACTAAAAGATAAAATGCTCAATAAACTCAATAAACTGATGCTCTTAACCAACGGCATATAGGTTGTTTTGTTCATGACACCACCACTTTGCGAAACATACCCGCTTCCATATGAAAAAGAAGATGACAATGCCAAGCCCATTGCCCTTTTGCATCAACACTGACTAAAAAGCTTAAACGCTGCGCAGGTTGTACAGGGATGGTATGCCGACGAGCTAGAAAGTTACCGTCAGCGTCTTCCAAATCGCTCCACATGCCATGTAAGTGCATAGGGTGTGTCATCATTGTATCGTTATGTAAAATAATACGAATGCGCTCTCCGTAGTTAAGATGGATTGGGGTTGAACTACCAAACTCTACCCCGTCAAAGGACCAAGTATAACGTTCCATATTGCCCGTTAAATGCAACTCTAACTCTCTATCAACTGGGCGAACGTCAATGACTCCACCAACGGTTTTTAAATCTGCAAGCGTTAACACTCGGCGCCCATTATTACGTAACCCAACACCAGGGTCATCCAAATTAATACGTGGTGTATCTACTCGCATATCAACAGAAGGGCCTTGCTCTTGTATAGCATGGGATACTGTCTGACTTGCTTTATTACGGCTGGCAGGCATCTCCATTTGTGAATGATCCATTTTAGACATATCCATATCTGCCATGTTACCCATATCCATGCTCGACATATCCCCCATCATATCGACCATGGTTAATTCTTGAACCGGATCTAATGCCGGCACTTCTGCTGATAAACCCGGGCTACTCACCAATGTTCCCCGTGCATATCCGCTTCTATCCATTGCCTGTGCAAAAATGGTATAAGCAGCTTCCGCTGGCTTAACTAATACATCATAAGTTTCACCAGGACCAAACCTAAACTCATCAACTTCAACCGGCTCTAATTCACCACCATCTGCACCAACAACGGTCATTTTAAGTCCTGGAATACGCACATCAAAAAAACTATTACCTGCTCCGTTAATAAAGCGTAACCGGATTTGCTCACCCTGTTTAAAAAACGTTGTCCAATTATTTTTGCTGCTCTGCCCATTCATTAAATAAGTCAGCGTATTAGCAGAAAGATCTGCTAAATCAGTTGGACTCATACGCATCTCATTCCACATCTTACGCTTTCCAATCGCACCTGAAAGGCCACTTTTTTCAACATCATTGAAAAAATCAAATAGGGTTGGTTGATTATAATTATAATAATCCCCTTGGGTTTTAAGCTTTCCAAATACTGCCATCGGATTTTCATCAGTCCAGTCAGATAAAACAATCACTTTATCTTGCTCAATATTTATTTTTTGTTCCGCAGTCTCAATAACAATACCCCCATACATACCCGTCATTTCTTGAAAAGCTGAATGAGAGTGATACCAGTAAGTCCCACTTTGTGCGAGTGTAAATTGGTAAGTAAAGGTTTGCCCAGCTTTAATGCCAACAAAACTGATACCGGGTACACCATCCATTTGATACGGTAAAATAATACCGTGCCAATGAATGGAGGTATCCACATCAAGTGTATTAGTAACGTGAATGGTTATAGTTTGCCCCTCTTTCATGCGTAAGGTTGGCCCAGGAATTAATCCATTTATAGTGGTCGCAATACGCTTTTTCTCTGTGATATTGAGCAGCGTTTCACCAACCGTTAAAAAAAACTCATCACCCGATAATGTCGATTTCTGATGAGATTGATCAAACCTGCTATCTTTTTTTGATTTTGCCATCGCGATTGGCATTAATGGTGTTAACCCCAGTAATGTTCCGGCAACCAGAATGTTTTTTGATAATTCGCGCCGTGATAAATTGAACATCTTATTTGCTTTATTCATCTACATAGACCCTATACTTAATTATTAATTAACTGCTGACAATCATAAGCTTAACTCCCCCCCACCAACATGACAGAAGAATGACAATATTGTCATGTTCCTTATTTTGTGGGGAAGATAACCAGTCATAAAATCAAGTTAATTTATACTCTAAATAGCAATCTAATTAAGAGATCTTTTTAGGTGCTAGGAAAAATGGATGAAAGCAAAGTATTGATTGCAGTAACTAGAATTCTCATTACAAAATCAATAACAAGCTTACGTTCATTTTAACAAGCATAAGTTAATAGGTGCTTAGGTAAATTGATACTTAGATAGATTGGTGTGTTGGTGTAAATACTTTTATTAATTATTTTAGGAGGTTATATGTCATATAAAAAAGTCACTGCGATTTTTGATCAAATAAAATTAACTGAAGTTGAAAACGCTTTAAAGCAACATTCTAACATTGGATTTACAATCCACTCTGTTGAAGGCAAAGGTACTTATGTTGATTTGTATAATATCAATACACTTTCCACACACATACAGATGGATATTTATACAAACCAGGACTGTGCGTTACAGGTAGCAAAAATTATTATTGATGCAGCTCATAGCAATAGTGAAGATGAAGGGCTAGTAGTCATTAGCGATATCGATACGCTATTTTCAATACATACAAAGCAACAAGTAAGTATTGATGAACTTAAATTATAAAATAACAGAATACTGTATTCTTACTGCAGATTAAAACATGACAAAGTCGTAATCTGTGCGACAGCATGGTGTCATGATGATTTGGTTATTATTAGTGTAAATCAATCACAGCAAAGGAAATACACATGAAAAAATCATTATTAGCAGTAGCAACTTTATTATTAGTAAGTACCCACACCATGGCTGATTCAATTGAGACTATGGATAAAGCTCATATGAATACGGGCGCAAATTATAGCTTAATTACCAAGACAACAACGTTAGTTTCTGAGCCAACAACGAGTCGTAACGCAGCTTATCAGCAAGGTTATGAAGTCATGGGTAATTTACATGGTAAGTCATCACAAGAACTGGTAACAATTCTCAAAACATCTTTAATTAATCTAGATGTTAAATCTGTTATGGTCGTAGATAAAGAAGTGACAGTGAAAGAGTTCTCGAAACAGCCAAATGTTATTAAATATCAAGCATTAGTTGATGTAAAATATCACTACCGTATATACGAATCAGATAATTAAAATGAGCTTCATAAATTAGTTTAGATAATAACGTTGAGTAAAAGATAAGTATTTATTTTAGATTATCAGTACTATGATTTTGCTCAACTATATTATTGAAGTGTTTAACATCAAATAACTCCTTCCTTACAATTAAGCCCAGTTCAATCCCCTTTGTCCATTGTTGTACATTGTTGTCATACATACCCGTCATCATTCAAGATGCAAAAATCAGCAATCCAGAAGGTGAGCAGATTCTAGGTAACGTTGAAAATCTAGCGGGTTAAATTGAGACTTTATGCCCATTAATAACGAGGAACGAAGATGTTTGCCTCAAGACTTGCCTTGGGGGTCGCCAACTCGAAAATACTTATCTGTCATTAAGGTGGCGTTGTAACATTCGATAAGTGCTAGCCATTTAAGGGCAATACTTGTTTTACACCCACCGATAGAGCATTAACGCAGTTAACCGCTCGAAAAGTCATCATGTTACGCCTTGCCTTGATGTCCGAGTTAGCGACTAAATAATGCATCTTGATTGGTAACGGGTATATATAATAAAATTTACACAAGAAACTAAGCAAAACTATCGCCTAGCAATCAGACTGAGGAGAGGCTTATTAATATAATAAGCCTCAACAATAACTTTCAGTCGACTAATTCGACAACTTAGCAAACGACATTTTTTGTTGTCATTTAAGCTAAGCTAATGGGCCCTAAAGCAGATGACAGTACAGCGGTAACCGTTAAAATTATCAATGCAATTATAATTTCATTTTTGATTGAGCTTTGTAACTTGTGACAAACTTTCTCTTCTTGCACTTCTTCTACAAGATGATATTTATGGTAAGCAGCAATCAATAAAATACAAACCACAAATACAAGTTTTAGTAGTATTGCCTGACCATATTGCGTCGTCAACAACTCAACTGGACTATCAAAAACTAAATACAACAAACTAATACCACAAACGATTAATAACCCCACCATAACCATTGCTATTTGGCCAAACAAGCACATTAACTTATACAGTGCAGGGGGTTGCAATAATTTACAACTAAGCCATAAAGGATATAGCGCACCGACCCACCAAGCCATGGTCATAATATGAAACCCTATCAACCATTTTGCGACACTACCGATATCGGCACTATGACCAACAAAAGTAAATGAATATGCAAAGAACAGGATCGTAACAACATAGAATAATGTGAATATTGCATGTTTTACACTAAACGTTTCATACTTTACATTAAAGTGACCAAAAAATAATGCCACACCTAATGTAGTAAATGCGATCAAACGCCATACAACTGATTCACCAACAGCGCTTTGCCAAAGAAAACTAACCATATCAGTATCAAACATACCTGAGACACCAGCCTCAGAAAAAGTCCCAACCTGAATGAAAAAGTTCACAATGACCGCCATAAAACCTACAACGCAGCTTATGACAATATAATGAAGAATTGACTTGTTATTAACGGAGGAATTTATTAAAAAAGCCATAAAAGGACCACCGATTGCAGTAGCGACTCCAATATAAATGAATAGCTTAGAGACTATATTACTATAGTCCCAAATAGTTAATTCAATCATAAAGACCTCAATTAATTATGTTGATGGTTATGCCCATCAGCATTAACTGGCATCTTTTCCATATCAGAGGTATGTGTCATGTTGCCCATATTCGAGGTTTCAATTAAGAAGGTGAACTCGCCTTTCATTTTATGAGCATCTTTACCCATCGTGACCCATATCACTTTATATTTACCCGTCTCAAGCGCCGGTAATTCAATACTAAAGTTACTTTTAAATTCTTTACTTGGTGCACTCGTGACTTTAACTAGTTTTCCAGGTTGCTCTATAACTTTCAATTTGACCAATTTTACTGGCATAGTAAATTCAAGTTCCACACTTTCAGGAAGTTGATTCAACGTAGCACCATTTGCAGGCATTGAATTTTTAAGGCCTGAATGTGCACTTACTAAATGACTTAATAAAACCAAGCTGAATATTGCTACATTTTTTAAAATTTTCATTTTATCTCTCTTATCTTTAGGTTTAAGTCAGATCTTAATCTAAGAACTTATTGTTTTTGGTATTGTTATTGTTATTGTTAACGTGCATAGCTGCATCATTTCCCTGTACTGACTCCCTAAGCAATGAATTTAAGTTAAAAGGCCATTCGAAATATTCGCTTAGAAGGGCTTAATATTGGTTATATAAAGCCAAGCCATCTTTAGAAAAAGACACCACTTTAAAGTTTTCATACTTAACCCCTGCTCTTGCCATGCCTGGAGAGAGCTGTGGCATGCCTGGGACTGCAAGTCCTGATATATTAACAGGGCTCTCTTTAAGCAAGCGTGCTATATCAGACTCTGGAACGTGCCCTTCAATTAAATAACCGTCAATCACTGCACTGTGACAAGACTGTAATTGAGGGGGCATTCCAAAATTTTGTTTAATATTTGACCAGTTATCTTGATGATGTACATTTACTGTATAACCTTTGTCTTCCATTATCGCGGCCCACTCTTTACAGCACCCACAAGTTGGTGATTTATATAATTCAATTCTTGTTTTTGCCAAAACAGAAAAACTAGCCATGGTTAAAGTAATTGCTAATATTTTAGTCGTTAGCTTCATCATAAAACTCCTTAAATAGTATTAATAAACATCAATAATAAAATACTTATTGTTAAAAATAGTGGGTAGAGGCCTGTCATCCCCCATGTTATGGCGAATACTGACATCCTTTATCAACACTGGCTTGATAGCCAATGTTGAACAAACCTTAACTGCTTAATTACATTCTTTTTTAAACATTTGGTTCTTTTCACTGTGATCTTTAATTTTGCCCAAAATCACCTTAATTTCATTTTTTTCTTGTGTTTTAGATAGCTGCTTAAACATGTCATTAAGTTCGGTCATGTTGTGTATATACATCATATGTTGGTGTTGCTCATTGCTCATTCCTTCCATGTTTTGCATTGTAGCCATCTCATTCATATCCATTTTAGAATGATCCATACCGGCCATCTCTTTCATATCCATTTTAGAATGATCCATATCGGCCATCTCTTTCATATCCATTTTAGAATGATCCATATCGGCCATCTCTTTCATGTCCATTTTAGAATGATCCATACCCGCCATCTCTTTCATGTCCATTTTAGAATGATCCATACCCGTCATCTCTTTCATGTCCATTTTAGAATGATCCATGGCAGGTGTTACTTGAGTCGCTTTTTCACTTAGTTGTAATAACGCATTCATATGTTGCTGCATCTTCTTTACATCATCACCTTTAACACCTTGTACATAACCACGTAATTCACTTTTTATGGATGCCATCGTCCCGCCCATTTGACAGTTATTTTGATTGGCAAACGCACTTGAAAGTGGCGCGGCTAAAAAAATCAATGTACCGAGTGCTAATGCGATTTTACTTTTTTTAATATTCATTTTTATTTCCTTACTTGTTTAATTAAATCGTTTTTAATTTAAATTAAATGCCCTTAAAATCTGTTAAGGGCGATTTTGAGTTGATCACTTAGTCTTTATTTAACTGTTTGCGTAGGCTTATTTTTTTCCATTCAAAATAAGCCGCAGGCAAGATAATCAAAGTCAAAATAACAGCACTAACCATGCCCCCAATCATAGGAGCAGCAATACGCTGCATAACTTCTGAGCCTGTGCCGTCTCCGTACATAATAGGCACTAACCCCATCACAACAACAGCAACTGTCATCATCACGGGACGTACTCGTAAACCTGCGCCTTCCGTTACCGCTTCTTTTAAATCATTGAGATTAAAATCCGTAAGACGTAGCTGTTTTTTTGCTTCTAATGATTGGTTTAAATACAAGAGCATAATGACTCCAATTTCTATCGACACACCAGCAAGCGCAATAAAACCAACACCAACGGCGACAGAGAAGTGGAAATCAAGCATAAACATCAACCAAATTCCGCCCATTAACGCAAACGGTAGTGTCGATAAAATCAACAAAACTTCACCGACTCGGCGGAAGGCTAAATAGAGCAGAATAACGATAATGGCAAGGGTCACGGGGATCACTTTTGCCAAACGTGCATTGGCTTTTTCCATATATTCATATTGCCCAGACCACACTAGTGAATACCCACCAGGTAAATTTAGTTGCTCATTAACAATCTGCTGTGCATCTTTGACATACGAGCCTAGATCAACGCCTTCAATATCAACATATATCCAACCATTAAGACGCGCATTTTCTGTTTTTATCAGCGGAGCCCCTGCTTCGATATAAACATTGGCAACATCGCTTAAACTGATATTCATTTTACTTGGTGTGACAATTGGCAAACTTTTCAGCGCCGTCACTGAATCGCGATAATCATTCGGATAACGCAAGTTCACCGGGTATCGTTCTAAACCTTCGATGGTTTCAGTAATATTTTTACCGCCAATAGCAACCGCAACGAGCTCTTGTATTTCGGCAATATTGAGTCCATAACGTCCAGCTTTTTCACGGTTAATATCCACTTTGACATAACGACCACCAGTGACTCGTTCTGCATAAACAGAAGCCGTACCTTTAACATCTTTTAATATAACTTCAATTTGCTTACCAATTTTTTCAATTTCATTTAAATCTGCACCCGCTATTTTGATACCAATCGGTGTTTTAATGCCGGTTGCTAACATATCAATACGCGTTTTAATCGGCATAACCCAAGCATTTGTTACCCCTGGGAACTGAATTAAACTATCAAGCTCGTCCGTCAGCATTTTTTTAGTCATGCCAGCTCGCCATTCCGCTTTAGGTTTAAATTGAATAGTCGTTTCAATCATGGTCAGTGGCGCCGGATCCGTTGCTGTTTCAGCGCGGCCAATTTTTCCCCATACCGTTTTAACTTCCGGTTGTGTTTTAATTAGCTTATTAGTTTGCTGCAATAACTCACGGGCTTTACCGATTGAAATACCTGGGTAAGTAGTTGGCATATACATAAGATCACCTTCATCTAAAGGTGGGATAAACTCACTACCGATTTTACTCACAGGATAGAATCCAACGACTAACACCACTAATGCAAAACAGATCGTCAATATTGGAAAGCGTAAACTAAGGGCTAATACAGGTCTGTATAAGGCCACCAAAAAACGGTTTAATGGGTTTTTATGCTCAGGTATTATTTTACCGCGGATAAAATATCCCATTAATACAGGGATTAAGGTAATTGCTAAACCTGCCGATGCCGCCATCGCATAGGTTTTAGTGAATGCTAAGGGTGAGAACATCTTGCCCGACTGCCCTTCTAAGGCAAAAACAGGTAAGAAACTAAAAGTGATAATCAATAATGAGAAAAATAGAGCAGGGCCAACTTCAAGTGTGGCTTTGCTGATCACCTGCCAGCGATTCTCATCCGTCAGCTCCGTTTTTTCCATATGCTTATGGACATTTTCGATCATCACAATGGCACCATCTACCATCGCACCAATAGCGATAGCAATACCACCGAGTGACATGATATTGGCGTTAATACCTTGCCATGACATGATAATAAAGGCGACAAAGATCCCAACGGGTAGACTCAATAACACCACTAAAGATGAACGGAAATGAAATAAGAAAGCGGCGCAAACTAATACCACTACAATAAACTCTTCGAGTAATTTAAGGTAAAGGTTATCTACAGCGCTGTTAATCAACTCAGAACGGTCATAAGTGGGAACAATTTCCACACCATCCGGCAAGCTTTTTTGCAACTCATTGAGTTTATCCTTAACCGCAGTGATCACCCCCTGAGCATTGTCACCAAACCGCATCACAACCACGCCACTGACCACTTCTCCTTCACCATTAAGTTCAGTAATACCACGGCGCATTTGTGGACCAAGATTTATTTCTGCAATATCACCTAATAATAGAGGCGTCCCCTGGCTATTCACTTGTAGCGGTATAGATTTGAGATCCTCAATCGATGAGATATAACCCGAAGTACGGACCATATACTCAGCTTCGCCCATCTCGATAACACTTGCGCCACTTTCTTGGTTAGCGTTTTGGATTGCCTTGCTGATGCTGTTTAAAGGTATGTTATAAGCACGTAGTTTATTAGGATCAACACGTACTTGGTACTGTTTGACCATACCACCAACGGTTGCTACTTCGGATACACCTGCAACTGTCTGTAGCTCAAATTTTAAAAACCAATCTTGTAAACTACGCAGTTCGCTTAAATCATGCTGCCCACTTCTATCAACCAGTGCATAACTAAATATCCAACCTACCCCCGTTGCATCAGGACCAAGAGCTGAGCGAGCCTCTTTTGGTAAATCAGGGGCAACTTGTGAAAGGTATTCCAGCACCCGTGAACGGGCCCAGTACATATCAGTATTATCATCAAAAATGATATACACGTAAGAGTCACCAAAAAATGAGTAACCGCGTACTGTTTTTGCCCCTGGCACCGATAACATTGCAGTAGTTAACGGGTAAGTGACCTGATCTTCAACTACTTGTGGCGCTTGTCCTGGATAACTAGTTTTAACAATAACTTGTACATCAGAAAGATCCGGAATAGCGTCGATAGGTGTTTTCTGAATAGAAAATACCCCATAGGCAACAATAGCGAAGGTGATCAACAAAACCATGATACGGTTTTTGATTGACCAATTAATTATATGAGCAATCATAGCGTCACCTCTTTAGCCACTATCTCTAAATACGGTTTTGGTGACAAACCTTGATTAAAATCAGCACCCAAATCTAACCAGTCCAAGTCATCACCTTTAACATTTGAGTCAGATTCGTTTTCTTTGTCTATTTCTAACATACGCTCAAAATCAGCACTGATACTGGACTCAGAGTCTAATAAAAATTGAGCTGAAGTCACAATTTTTTGGCCTTCACTTAAACCTGATAAAACTTCCACTGATGTCTTATTTTCCAGACCTAGTTTCACAATCACAGACTTAAACTGACCATTGCCCTTCGCTAATACAACTCGATTCATGTTACCCGCATAAATCACCGCTTCGCGAGGAATTTGTAGTCTGCTTTTATTCATTTCTGGGGTTAAAATAATACTGGCAAACATATTAGGTTTTAATTGTGCCGTTGGGTTATCGAATTGCACTCGAACACGCAAAGTACGGTTGCTTGCGTTCATTTCAGGGTAGATAAAGTTGATCTTTCCATCCCATTGTTGTCCCGGAAAATAATCTAAGCTCATCGAGGCCGCATCACCCACTTTAACCAATGAAACTTGTCCTGCAAATACTTCAACATCCACCCAAACCGTATCTAAATTAACTGCGGTAATAACTTGAGTCGCAGGAGAAATAAATCCACCTTCATTTAATTTAAGCTCTGAAATGGTCCCTTTTTGCGGTGCAAAAATAGTGATATTTTGTAATACTTTTCTACTGCTCATTATCTTTTTAATTTGTTCATTACTTACCCCTAATACGGCTAAACGGGATTTTGATGAATTAATTAACGCCCTACGATTTAGGTTAATGGCATTAAATAATGATTCCTGTGCTTTCACTAACTCTGGCGAATAAAGCTCAAATAAGGGTTGCCCTTTTTTAACTTCAATACCGACAGATCTCACATAGAGCTTTTCAATCCAACCCGATACACGACTATTGATTTGCCAAATCGCATCATCATTGGCTTGCACTATGCCTAACGTATTAATGGGCATGTTAAATTCATCTTTCACAACCAGACCAGTACGTACACCTAAGTTATTTTCTACTGCGGCAGAGATAGTAACTAGCCCCACTTCTGACTGTCCACCGACCTCTTCATAAACTGGCACTAACTCCATGCCCATTGGTGATTTACCTGGTTTGTCTCGCTGATAATTAGCATCCATTGGCGCGACCCAGTACAAAATTTTTGGCTCTGCCTTTTTTGCTTCAGCATAAACAGGTACTAAATCCATACCCATTGGTGATTTCCCGGCTTTATCACGACGATAATTTGCATCCATTGGCGCAACCCAATATAAGATTTCAGGCTCTGATGACATATTTTTTTGTGCAAATAAACTGTTGAGTTGTTCATTATAAGTGGCAAAAAATCCCACCACTAAACCCACGATTAAAACTAATAAATAACGCATAATAATTTCCTATTAAAGAGCCTGAAAATAACGAATGTTAGAGAGACTTTTGAGTCCGTCGAAATACAACTGTTGATATTCTAAAGAGAGGTTCTGTTCATGGATGTAGGCATCAATAACCTCTTGGAAAGGACGAGTATTAGATTGGTAACTTTGCTCTAGCAGCTTGGTATGCAATTTTGCCTGTTTCAACAAACTGTCTTGATAACGGCTTATACGCTCTTCAAGTTGCTGGTAATTACTAATTTCAGCATTTAATAACGCATTAAGTCGGCGTAATAATAAGCGGTATTCAGCTTGTTTTTGCCCTTTATTATGTTGTGCTGAAATAAGCGTTTGATCTTGGCGTTTATCGGTAAACAGAGGAATATCCATCGACACAAAACCACTTAAAAGATCAGCTCTTCGAGCTCCCATGTCGGTTTCACTTAACCTATGCCCATAGCCCACTTCGACCTTAAAACTAGGCTTGTAGGCCTGCTCAGCAAACTCGATACTGTTATCTGCCACTAAAACACTTTGCGCTAACATTTTTGCTATTGGGTGCTGAGAAAGTAACCTGTAATGTTCATTATTGGTTGCATTAAGTGTATTGACATAAAATATTGTTTCAGACCATTTTGGAAGTTCTGTTGGCAGTGGTTGATAGGCGTATTCACCGATATACTCGCTTAACAAACTACGATAATTAAGCGATCTTTGACTTAATGCAGCAAGCTTTTCATCAAATTTATTGATCTCGATCTCTGCCAGCACCAAGTCTTCATTCTCTGCTAACCCTAAAGAATATTTAGATTCTAAATCTCGATAAAACCCTGAAAATAATCTTTTATTTTCTTTTACTATCTGTAACGATTTATCAATAAAAAGAATGTCAAACCAAAGCTCCCGCACGGTTTTTTTAACGTTTAACTGACGATCTAAACCTTGATAAACCGAAATTTCTGATTGTTGATTAAAACCTTTCTGAGTTAATTCAAGTTGTGAACCACGGCTAAATTGTTGTGAAAGCCCAAAGGTCAGTTGCGTCATTGCCTCTTGGTCTAATTTAAAACTATTGGTAGGCATGTTAGCGACACCTAGTTTTATCATGGGATCTGCGAGTGTTGAACCTGCAATACCTTGTGCAATCAAACTGGCTTGTTGTGCTTGATATATTGCTTGCGCAGGGTCAGATTTAATCGCTAACTGCTCTGCGTCATTGAGCGTGATCCCCTCTGCAAAAAGATTAAAACTAAGCAAAAACATCATGCTAAACAGGCTGTTAAACACCAACTTGACAGTAATATTTATAGCAGATAAAACAGACCGGGTGATTTTCATAATCACTTTCCTTTATTCGTACTCCTATAAATAACCAATGCAGTTTTTTAAAAAACAGCATTTAGTTTTTAATACAAGAGCGGGATAAAATAAATTAATTTTATTGATAGATAGCCATATAAAAAGCCTATAAATCAAATATTATTTAAGCTAAAACTAAATAGAAAATTAATTTAAAAGAGGTGGTCTATATAAAGATTCAGAAAAGTAATAAGGGGAACCGGTAATACTAGTTTTGTAAGAAAGTTGTGACAGAGGCTGATTAACAGTATTTTCATGCGATATAAAATAAAGCACAGTCACCATCGTCATAAAGTCACAATCACTTTGGCATTTCATAGTATGAGATCTTTCATTGCCACCGCAATCGATTTTACTCATTTCCATGCTTGATTCACTTAAGTCCATAGACATTTTGCAGTCAACCATCGAATCCGTTTTACTCTCGAATAGATGCACAAACGCCGCTGCTTTCTGAGTGAAAGTGAACATTGTTACCAGCATTAAAATTAAAGTAAAAAATCGTTTCATAGTTCCGTCTATCGTTAAGTGGACAAATATATACTAGCCTATTCCCTAGTGGTAACGTCAAGCTTTATATAGTACTTTTTTGGTACTCTTTTGTTTATAAATATTTTCCAGTGGTTTATTTATCAATTTCAAGTTACATTTTAAGACCATTTAATAATACAGGATAATAAACATTACGCGCCCAAAAACCTCTTCAGCATAGCGCTATCAAAAACCTAGACAGTGTTTAATCAACGTAATTAAAATAAATAACATCTTCATCAAGCCTATCTGAATGCTAACTTACCCCACAGCATCTTTCTAAAACATGACAACAACATTACAATTTTGTCATATTGTTAGTTTTTCAGATTAATAGCATATTATAAGGTCTGATTTACAATTTTTGACTTGGTTTTTAAGATAGAGAACAATGCTATACACCTGATATACC